>CP069419.1:2608157-2934177 GCA_017569285.1 Clostridiales bacterium | reverse complement strand
CGATTTCTTCGCCACAAACCCTCTGTTCGGGGCTTCGATATAGTAGTCGTCCCCGAATTCGCCGCACACCCGCACCAGGGTGCCTTTGGCGTGCTTTGCGGTGATATGCTTATGGTTCGGGGCGGAATACACCGGAATGTCGTCTTCCAGGATTTCTCCTGCGAAAACGCCGGCGGGTTCCTTTGCTTCCCATTCCTTGCGTGCGTCGTAGTTGTTGATGACCGGCCGCCGGTTCTCCGCCTTCACCGAGTCGATCCACACGGTATAATCGCTCGTCAGCCACAGGTCATATCTTCCGTTCACTTCATCCAGGCCGATACCGCTGGAATACCCGTTGTACATGATACCGGCCTTCTTCGAAGCCCCGGAGGAGGCATACACCGGCGCCCCGTCCCCGTCCGTGCACACGGTCACATCATTCCATCCCGCCAGCGCACTGCCGGCCGCCAGCACCATCATCCCCGCTGCCAGCATCAGTACAAGCAGCAGTATCCATCCGTTCTTCCGCATTTCGGGTACCTCCTGTTTTGAGGGATCTGAGGGACGAACATCTGACGACCCGCAGTGCGGGGAATCTCGTCAGATGTGAGTTCAATCGAAAGGGAGCAATCTCTCTTGTAGAGAGTTGCGACCATTGAGATTGCGGATAGGTTTTGCTCGTTCGAACCCGCGTCATATAATTGTCTGCCCTTGATTCAAACGGATAACAACCATTCGGGGTCGAACCACAGAACCGTCCCTCCGTTCCATACACTCAATTAACGAAACCCCCGTCCTCTTCCTTCCCGGCATTTATCTTGTATGTTATCTTGTATGTTATCTTGCCCTGTTTCCAATTGCAATGTGTGACAAAGGGACAGCCCTACTGTCACATTTTCACAACGTGACAGTAGGGCTGTCCCTTTGTCACCTGCCCCAAAACAACCAACCGGGAGGTATGCGCGCATACCTCCCGGCTTTCATGTCTCATTTTACCCGATATACTCCGCCAGCAGCTTCAGCGTGTTCTCCGCACCGTCCCGGTGGCTCCGCTCATACCCATGGGATGCGTACACCCCCACGCCGATCAGCCCGTGCTGCAGGTCCGCTTTTTGACACCAGGCAGAACAGAACATTTCACCACCAGAACATCCCCGCTGGACAAACGCATCTCCCAATACTAAAATATAAGCAGAGATCAAAAACCTACCGACCGGAGAAAACTGCAGAGGGAACAGGAAGCTATGTACAGAATCACTTGCGATATCCATACCCATACGATTGCAAGCGGCCACGCTTATGGCACCATCCGGGAAATGGCGCAGGCCGCGTCGGAAAAAGGACTTGCCGTTCTGGGGATTACCGAGCATGCGCCCGGCGTTCCCGGCACCACGGATCCGTTCTATTATCTCTGCCTGAACCTGGTCCCGCGCACGCTCTACGGTGTCCGGGTCATTCACGGCTGTGAAATGAATATCCTCAACGACGGGACCCTGTCGCTGGAGGAGCGCTATATGATCTATCTGGATTTTGCGATCGCCGGCATCCATACCACCTGCTATCAGGACGCGGGAAAGCTCCGGAATACGGAAAACGTCATCTCCGCCATGAAGCATCCCCTGGTCCGGCTGATCTCCCATCCGGACGATGACCATACACCCCTGGATTATGAAATGCTGGTGGAAGCCGCCCGCGATACAAATACAGCGCTGGAGCTGAACAGCAGCTCCCTCCTGAAGCCGGAGCACCGCATGAACTGCTTTGACAATTACCGCCATATGCTGTCCTGCTGCCGGAAGCTGAATGTCCCGATCATCGTCAGCTCCGACGCGCATGATCCGAGCGCCGTCGGCTGCGTCGGCCCGGCGCTGGAGCTGCTGGAAAGCGTCTCCTTCCCCGAAGAACTGATCCTGAACACGGATGAACGAAAGCTGCTGGATTTCCTGCTTCCGCCGTCCCGGTAATCCCGCCGGCATATCCCGGCCCGTTTCCATACAGCCGCAGCGTATGAGGAGGATCCGCCATGTCCCTGCTGAAGATCAACTTTGAAAGCCAGTACCTCTCCAACAACCATCAGGTTTACGTCATCCTGCCGGACAAGCCCCGGAACATGACGCCGGAAGCCTTCTACCGTTCCGGGGAGAAATATAAGGTCCTGTGGCTCCTCCACGGCACCTTCGGTGACCAGACCGACTGGGTCCGGAAATCAAATATCGAGCTGTACGCGGAAGAAAAAAACCTGGCCGTGGTCATGCCGCCGGCCCTGAACTCCAACTATTCCAACTGGGATGATACCATGCTGGGATTCCGGATGTTTGATTATCTTACAGAAGAGCTGATGCCCCTGGTCTACGGATGGCTTCCCGTTTCCGACCGCCGGGAGGATAATTTCATCGCCGGACTGTCCATGGGCGGCCGCGGCGCGGTCAAATACGCGGTCAACCATCCTGATAAGTTCGCCGCGGCAGCCATCCTGTCCGCGGTTCCGATGGACCTCTCCGAGATGCGCCCGGGCCATCCGCATTTCCTGATGGATACGGATAACCCGCGGATGATCAATACATTCCGCAACGCCGGCGGTATGGATCAGTTTATCCATTCCAATGAAAATGTGCGGGAGATCATCGACCGCCTGGCGCCGACGGGAACGCTTCCCCGCCTGATGTTCGCCTGCGGTGAGAACGACCAGCCCCTGTATGGCGAATACCTGAAATTCAGGGACCACTGCACAAAAATCGGCCTGGAGGTACATTGGTTCTCCAGGCCGGGATTCGGGCATGAGTGGCGGTTCTGGGATCTGGCCATCCAGGAGGCGCTGGCCTTCTTCGGCCTGTAAGCGGCCAGGCAGCCGGATCGCCTTTCCCGGTTATGAGCAGGTAATCTCGTACGTCATCTTTTCAAAGTCTGCACGGAGCTGCGCCCACGCGGCTCCGTTTTCTCTGCGGATCACCAGTTCGTTTTCCCCGCAGTCTTCCAGCCGGAAGGTTCCGTCGAAAGCGGGATGCGTATTCCGGAAGCGCAGCAGGTTCAGCAGCGCCTGTACGACCGGCCGTTCCGTCTCTGTCCGGACCTCCTCCATCGTGTAATTGTGCCGGTTCACGTCCCTGGGCTGCTTCGTCTTTTCAAACAGGTCAAAGTCATTCTTTCCGGCCAGCAGTCCCTGGTAATGGATCTGCGGGATTCCCGGCGCGAACATCTGGACCGCGCGGGTCAGCAGGTACCGGTCGTCGTCCTCCCCGACCGCGGAGTAATACGAGCAGTTGATCTGGTATGTGTTGAAGTTCCGGTCCAGCGGGCCCCGGAGTTCACTGAAGATTTTCGCCGTGCCGGGGTTGAGCTCGTACACCTTCATCTTCGTTTCCTGCACCTCGTCATCCGGCATCAGGTACCGGACGTCCACCACGCCGATTCCGTCGTGCGTATCCAGCGTGGTGAACTGGTGCGGCGAACAGATCTTCAGCCAGTTCTTCAGGTAGCGTGTCTTCCCCGTAAACAAGGCGTTCAGCAGCAGCATCGGCAGCTGGAAATCGTACACGTAATACCCTTTCTCCGAAAGCTTCATCTGGATGAAATAGTTCTCATGGATTTCCGGAAGGATTTCCACGCCGTGAGCTGCGGCCGCGGCCCGGGCTTCCGCCATCAGGTCCCATACCTCAGGCTCCACAAAGAAGCAGTTGGTCCCCGCTTTTTTGGTCGCGTAGGCAAACGCGTCCAGCCGGATCAGGGAGCAGCCGTGTTCCCCGAGGAATTCCATCGTGTCCCGCAGGAAGCGCCTGGCTTCCTCCGACCGCTGGCAGTTGATGTCCACCTGCTCGTCCGAGAAGGTGCACCACACCTTTTCGCTTGTTCCGTCCGCAAAGTTGGCAATGATATACGTGCCCTTCCCGATCCGCCTGCGGTAGATCGCCTTATCTTCCTCCTCGGTCGGTTCCCCGTTCTCCCAGAAATCCTTGAAGCGGATAAAGAAGTCCCGGTACCTGGATTCGTCCTTCTTTTCCAGGAAGTCCCGGTATTCCGGGCTCCGCACCGAGATATGGTTGATCATATAGTCATACATCAGGTAATACCGCGAACCGATGCGGTCGATGTCCTCCCATGTGCCGAACACAGGATCGACCTCGCGGTATGTGATGGGCGAAAAGCCACGGTCGCCGGAGGACGGGAAAAACGGCAGGATATGTACACCGCCGAACGCTCCGGAAAACGGGCCGTCCAGCACCTGCTCCAGGTCCTTCAGGTCCTTTCCGAGGCTGTCGGCGTAGGTAATCAGCATCGCTTTGTTTTCAATCGGTCTGTGTGCCATGGCAATCGTCCCTCCCCGATGGAAAAAACCGGGCAGGACGCTGGAAATCGTACTGCCCGTGAAACAGGGTTCCTCCGTGGAATCCGGCCGCCGGTTATTTCACCGCGCCGGCAACAATACCGCCGATAACGTGCTTCTGCAGGATCAGGTAAACGATGATAACCGGTGCGACCGACAGCGTCAGGCCCGCCATGATGTTTCCGTAGTCGCTGGAGAATTCGCCGTAGAACGTGCGGATCGCCAGCGGCAGCGTGTAGAACTGTTTCCGCGTGAATATCATGGACGGGAGCAGGTAGTCGTTCCAGTAGTTCAGGATCTGCAGGATCGATATCGTGGAAAGGATGGGCTTCAGCAGCGGCAGCACGATTGAGAAGAACGTCCGGTGGTAACCGGCGCCGTCAATCCGCGCCGCTTCCTCAAGCGCCCGGGGAATATTCCCCTTGATGAATCCGTGGCACATAAACGTACACATGCTCACGCCGAATCCCAGGTTCATAAACACCATGGTCATCCGGTAGTTCTGCAGGTGCAGCTGCGCGCCGTAGATGGCGATCAGCGGGATCATAACCACCTGGAAAGGCACGATCATCGAGGCAAGCATCGCCGAGAAGCTCAGCCGGCTCGAGATCCATTTGTTGTACCGCACAAACAGCCACGCCGCCATGCTGGAAAAGAGCATCAGCAGCACGACCGAGAGGCCGACCACGAAAAGGCTGTTTCCGAACGCCCGCACAAAGTCCATTTCCTCAACGGCGTTCTGGTAGTTCACCCACTGCGGTCCCTTTGGATCCGCCAGCAGCAGCGGCGTTTTCACGATCGCCACCTTGGTCTTCAGCGAGTTGACCAGCACCAGCACAAAGGGGAACAGGTAGATGAACAGCATGATGACGGCGATAATGATTTTCACCGCCTGTGTGAGGGTTTTATGTCCGCTCACGGCATGAGGTGCTTCGCTCATTACGCTTCCACCTCCCTCTTCTTGCCCAGGTAGGTCTGCGTCAGGGATATGACCGCGATGACGAGGAAGAAGATCAGCGCCTCCGCCTGGCCGACGCCGTAGCGGTGGTTTTCAAATGCCTGCGTATATACGTGCATGGCCGTCATCTTGGTGGAATTGTAGGGTCCGCCTGCCGTCAGGGACAGGTTCATGTCGTAGATCTTGAACGACCGTGTCAGGCTCAGGAACAGGCAGATTACAAACGACGGAATCATCAGGGGCAGGCGGATATGCAGCAGCGTCTGCCGCTCGTTTGCTCCGTCGATCTTCGCCGCTTCCAGCACGTCCTCCGAAACGCCCACAAAGCCGGAGATGTAAATCAGCAGCATATAGCCGCTCAGCTGCCACGTCTGCACGATCACCATGGCGGTAAACGCCGTTCCCGGCGCGGACAGCCAGGATTTCTGCAGCAGCGGAATCGGCAGCACGCTGTACAGGCTCGGGAACACCCGGCTGAAAATAATCTGCCAGATATAACCGAGGATCAGGCCGCCGATCAGGTTGGGCGTAAAGAATCCCGCCCGGAAGAAGTTCTGTCCCTTCACACCGCTGGTCAGCAGGTACGCCAGCAGGAAGGCAAGCAGGTTGATGAATATAACGGACAGCAGGGCAAACCCGGTGGTCAGTCCCAGGGAATTCCAGAACGCGCCGTCCTGGAATGTCGCCACATAGTTGTCGAAGCCGACGAAATTCTTCGCATCGGAAAGTCCGTTCCAGTCCGTGAACGTCAGGTAAATACCGTAGATCAGCGGAATGATAACCACGCAGATGAAGAAGAATACGGCGGGCCCTGCAAATGTCAGGAACAGGTAAAGTCTTTTCCTGAATGACAGATTTTGGTCCAAGGCGTTTCAACCCCTTTCGGAAGTGCCGCAAAGCGGGAGAACCCGCTTTGCGGCACCCTGGTTCAGGGCACAGCTGCTGTGCCCCGGGGATTACTTCTTTTCAGCTTGGAATCAATAGTTCACTTCGTGCTCTGCCCAGTAGGCGTCGAATGCCGCGCCGACTTCTTCCCTGGTCTCGGAACCGTCCAGGTACTTCTGCATGTTGGCGCCGAGCTGGCTGCGGTGGTCGCTGGGCAGGTAGGTCACCGCTTCGAAGGTCAGGCCCTTGTCGATGTATTCCTTCAGGCCGACGTTGAAGGGATTGGACGGAGGCAGCGTGATGTTGCTGAACGCGGTTACCATGCCGCACTGGTTGATCATCGCGTCGTTTCCTTCAGGCGTGAATACCAGCCAGCGCAGGAACATCAGGGCCGCCTTCTGCTGGTCTTCGGTCGCGTTCTGCTTGTCCACAACGACGAACTTGGTCGCCTGGGCCAGCAGCTTGCCCTGCGCGCCGGCGCTCACCGGCATATGCATGATGGAGTATTCCTGGCCTTCCACCGCGAAGGGCTCCAGGTTCGGCCATGCCCAGGTGCCGTTGATCCAGAAGGCCGCTTCGCCTTCCGCCAGGTAGGACGCGTTCACGTCATAGTCTGCGCTCAGCGGGTCCTGCTTGTTGATGTTGTATTCCATGTACAGGTCAAACATATCCATGCAGGCGTTGAACACCGGGTCGGTCACGAAGGATGCTTCCTTCGCGCGCACCTTCTCGATGAAGGCTTCCGCGCCGGCGATGGTGCCGTCCTGGATGCCGTAGAAATACTGTACGAAGTGGGAACCGATGGACCAGTCTTCCTTGTTGATGATCACCGGGTTCTCCATGCCGCCTTCACGCAGCTGCTTCAGCAGCGCTTCGAAGTCTTCCTTCGTGATGTACTTCATCGGGTCGAAGGGTTCGCCGGTAATCTTCTCGATGGCGGTCTTATTGATCAGGTTGGCCTTGGATTCGATGGTCAGCGGCATACCGTACAGCACGTCGTTGATCACGGCGCCCAGGTCCCTTCCGCCGACTTCCGCCCAGGGCTCGCCGCCCAGGTCGATAATCTTGCCTTCACGGGCCAGGTCCTTCACCTGCGCGATATCCACCACGGAGATCGTGGGGGCTTCGCCGCCGTTGTAGCGCTTTGAAATCTCGTCGCCCGGATTGCTCGTCTCAACGACTTCGATCTTTACCTTGTAGGCCGCGCCGAACTGGTCCGCGGCAGCCTGCAGTGCCTTGGTGATTTCAGGCTTGGAGTTCAGCATCGTAAAGAACACTTCGTTTTCGAAGGGTTCGCCAACGTCTTCCGCAAAAGCGGCAGTGCACATAAGTGCCATTACAAGAGCAAGGATGAGAGCCAACAGTTTTTTCATGGTAGGTCTCCTTTCTTGGTCGCCGGGTATAAAATTGTACAATGAAAAAAACGGTCGCAAGAAAACGGTGATTCGTTTCCTTCTGACCTCAATGTAACACATATCAGGTTATAATTCAAGTAAAATTTGTTTGTTGTAAATCGGACAACTGCAAACGGTTTGCAGTTGTTGTTACCAGATCATCCGGGCAATCCACGCGGCAGCCGGAATGGTCACAACGGCAAGCAGCGTGGAAATCACCACCGTTTCCACCGCGTAGGCATAGTCCTTCCCGTGCAGCTGTGCATACACGGCCACATTGGAACCCACCGGGCACGCGGCGGCCAGCAGCAGGGCCATCTTCATATCCAGCATCTCTTTGGGCAGCAGGCTCAGCAGCAGGATGGACGCTGCCGGAATCAGCAGCAGCCGCACCGTGGCAATTTTGTACAGGGAAAGCTTCCGGATCATCTTTCCGATATCGGTCTGGGCCAGGTAGATCCCGATCGTAAACATGGCCAGCGGCGTGTTCAGCGAAGCAACCGTGGACAGGCAGCCCGTCACCACGGCAGGCAGCGGAATCTGCGTCAGGAACAGGATCAGCCCGATGATGATCGCGATCATGAACGGCGCGCGGATCAGCTTCTTCGGCTGGAAGCCCTGGAGCACCGGCTGTCCGTTCAGCACGGAAACGCCGTATGTCCACTGCCCGATATTCAGGAACGCGATAAAGCACGCCACATAGAAAACCGCTCCCTGCCCCACAGACGCGATAATCAGCGGAACGCCGAAAAAGCCGGGATTGGAAAAAGCCCCGGCAAAAGCCGCGATCGGATCTTTTTTGAAAAAAGCCCTCGAAATCAGGATGGAAACCAGCAGGATCACTGCCGCCGCACCGGCGCTGTACAGGATTCCGTACAGGTGCTCTGCCGTTCTCTCCACCAGGAAGCTGTTGATAATCACCGCGGGCAGCGCCAGGTAAATCAGGATATTCCCCAGGGCTTTGCTGCCCTCCGCGGTAATCTTCTTTCCCCTGTACAGCGCAAATCCCAGCCCGCTCAGCAGGAACATCTGCAGGATCTGCCGCACAAGAATCAGCATGATTTCCATATCATATCCCTCCTGACTTCCTGCATTCCGGAACAAAAGGACGAATCAACTCCGTTCCGGAATAAAGGGACGGTTTTGCTCGTTCGATCCGCGTTTTCAGCCTGTTGGCAGTTGTTTCAACCTGAAATCATTTCATCCGGATCGAACTACCAGAACCGTCCCTGACGTTCCGGACCACTCAAGTCTGAACCAATACCGTCCCTCCGTTCAGACTAGGAACAAAGGGACGAATCAGCTCCGTTCCGGAACAAAGGGACGAACATCTGACGACCCGCAGTGCGGGGAATCTCGTCAGATGTGAGTTCAATCGAAAGGGAGCGCTGCCGCGCGCGGTGCGCGAGAGCCGTGACTACGGCTCCGCGGTGCGTGTGCGAATCCTTGCTCTCTTGTAGAGAGTTGCGACCATTGAGATTGCGGATAGTGTCCCTGCCGTTCCTTGGGAAAATGTGACAGCAGGGCTGTCCCTTTGTCACGTCAGAAAAGCCGTGGCCGCGCCATGGCTTTTCTTCCTTCCGGGATCTTTTTCCCTTACCGCCGACCGGTCAGTCGGTCAGGTAGCTGTATTCCAGCACGATGCTTTCCCCGTTCTCCGTCCATACGACGTTCCTCTGCTCGTCATAGGAGAACGTGATGGCGACGCTGTCCTCGCCGAAGGTTCCCTCGGCGGCAATGCTGTCCGTCTCCGGGTCATAGTCGCCCTTCAGAATGGCGTCCTTCAGGATCGCGCCGTCCGCTCCCCGCTGGTACAGGCGGATATCGTACTGCCCTTCATACCAGTCGTAGAAGATGACCTCCGTATCCCCCTTCATCCAGCGTCCGCCGTAGAAGTTGCCGATCTTCAGGAACTCCAGGCCCTTCCCGGCGTCTTCCTTCGCGTCGCTCCACAGGAGCTTCCCGGCCTCGTTGATGGTGAAGGTGGCGTCGCCGTCCTCATAGTAGTTCTCCACCCAGTCGTTTGTCACGGTATCCTGCCGGTAATGCAGGCCCAGGGGCATGGAAACCAGCGCGGTCTTTTCCTCGTTCAGCGCGGCGGCGTATTCCCAGACGTCCTCCTGGTTGTCGCCCAGCCGGTGGACCACCATCAGTTTGATCCCGCCGTCCTCATCAAAGAACTCAATGCGCCAGTCGCCGTCCTCCGCCACCCAGGTGCTGACGTAAGCGGCCGCTTCCGGAACCTCTTCCGTGTAGAAGCTGATCTCCGCGTCATCCTCCGCCATTACCGCCGCCGCGGGAATGAAAAGGCACAGGGCAAGTACCACTACAAGCAGTTTTTTCATTTCAGGAAACCTCCTTCTGTCTGATCAGTTTGATTTATCTCACCGGAACAAAACCCGGATCAATCGGAATCCGTGCCGCCCCCTGCGGCCTCATCGTTTGTCTTTGTCGATAAACTCCAGTGTCACCGCCGTCTGCGCCAGGCACAGGAACGCCTGGTACAGCATGTGGCTGACGATATAGGAGGAAATATGCATTCCCGAGCGGTGCTCCCGCTTGATCACGTCCCGCTCCCGCCTCCCGGCCGGAAGCCCCGAAACTGCATCACGAAAAAGCCGTCTTTTTCTTCATGATGATCATCATTCTGTCCACAGAAGGCTGTGAAGAACCAGACAACTTTAATCTATTATATCACTGTACCGGCGCTGTGCCAACACAGTTTCTCACTGGATATGCCCAATCCGGGGATCAGGCCCCGATGTATTCCGCCAGCACCTTCAGCGTGTTCTCCGCGCCGTCCCGGTGGCTCCGCTCATACCCATGGGATGCATACACCCCCGCGCCGATCAGCCCGTGCCGCAGGTCCGCGCCGGCATCCAGCGTCGCTTCCACGTCGCTGCCGTAGTGCGGATAGATGTCCACGGCATAGTCTGCGCCGCTGCGCTTTGCCGCCTCGATCAGTCCCGTCACCACGGGATAGCTGTACGGGCCGTGGCTGTCCTTTGCGCAGATGGATACCTGCCGCTCGGTGCACTGCAGCCCCTCGCCCACACAGCCCATGTCCACGGAGATTGCCTCCGTGCATCCGGCGGGCACGCTTCCGGATCCGCCGTGGCCCACTTCTTCATACACCGTAATATGCGCGTAGATTGCCCATTCCGGCACGATCTTCTCGTCCTTCAGGTACTTCGCCAGCCCCAGCAGGATGCCGACGCTCAGCTTGTCGTCCAGGAAGCGGCTCTTGATGTATCCGCTCTTCGTCACGCGCACGTTCGGCTCAAAGCATACGATGTCCCCCACCTGGATGCCCAGCTTCAGCGTGTCCTCTTTGCTCTTCACGTCCTCGTCCAGTACCACTTCGCAGGTGCTCCAGCTCCGCTTCGTGTCGTTGTAGTCCCCGTTCACATGGATCGAGGCGTTGCACAGCTGGAAGGTCCCCTCGTAGATGCCGTTTCCCTTCGTCACCACGCGTACGTTCTCCGTCTCCGCGTTGTTGGGGTTCATCCCGCCCAGGTTAGTCAGGCGCAGGCGTCCGTTTCCCTTCACCTCCGCCACCATGCCGCCCAGCGTATCCACATGGGCTTCCAGCAGCAGGCCGTTCTCCTTGTCTTTTCCGCCCAGGTCCACCAGCACGCCGCCCTTGTTGGTCAGCTTCGCCTCATACCCGAGCTTTTCAAATTCCGCCTTCACCCACTTCGCCGCCTCTTCCGTATACCCCGTCGGCGAGTCGATGTTCAGCACCGCTTCCGTTTCCTTCACAATAAAATCCGTATACTTCTTCCAGTTCTTCTTCATGGTGTTTCTCCTTAAATGCTGGGATTGTTATTTCATAGGTATATAAGCTCAGTAACGCTTAATGTGGCCCCATAATTGGGGTATGGAGCGAAGCAAGCATGCTCGGAACAGGGGGACTGTCCCGCTCGTACCGCTCCGCAACAGAATTGTTCAATAAAGGCAGGAGCTACGATTTGCTGTAACTGGAGCGGGACCACGGGACTGTCCCCTCTGTTCCGACAGAATCAAGCCTGAATCAGAACGGCTTCAGATTCATGTCAGCGGAGCAGCTGACAAGAAACTCAGCCAGCAGCTCAATACATTCCTGAATGTCGTTCATCGACCCAACCTCCGCCGGATTATGCATATACCTCAGCGGAATCGACACCAGCGCAAACGGCACGCCGATGCCCGTCCTCGTCATCGTATCCCCGTCCGTCCCGGTTCTTCCTCCCGCCGCTTCAATCTGTACCTTCATGTTCAGCTTCTTCGCGGCGTCCTTCAGGTACTCATTCACCTTTTTGTGAATGGCCGGGCTGTTGCACAGCACCGGGCCCTTCCCCACGCAGATGTCCCCGGTCTCCGCTTCGCTGATGCCGCAGTTGTCGGATGTATAGGTCACATCCACCGCGATGGCGATGTTCGGCTTCACCCGGCTGGCGGCGAAATACGCGCCGCTCCCGCAGGTTTCCTCCCCGATGGTGCTCACCGCCCAGCAGCCGACGGACGCGCCCTTCTTCTTCGCCTCCGCCACCGCTTCCATCACGATATACGCGCCGATCCGGTCGTCCATGGCCCGGGCTGTAATGCAGCCGTTCAGCATTTCCCTTACGTCCGTGTCAAACGACACCGTATCGCCCAGCTCCACATACTTCTGCGCGTCTTCCTTGTCCTTGGCCCCGATGTCAATCCGCAGTGCGGAAGCCTCCAGGTCCTTGTTCTTGGAGATATCCTCGCTGTTGGCCACCGCGCCGTAGATCACGCCGCTCTTCGTGTACACCCGTACCTTGTGTCCGGGATAGGTGGAAACATAGATCCCGCCGATCTTCCGGACCATCAGGGTGCCGTCGTTCCCGATGGCGGTCACCATCAGGCCGATCTCGTCCGCGTGCCCGGCCAGCAGCACCTTGAAGTCTGCCTCCGGGTTCACCGCCGCGGTCACATTGCCCAGCTCGTCCACCGTCACGGTGTCGGCCTTGCCCTGCATGTAGTCATAAATCTTCTTTTCCAGCTCCGCCTCGTTCCCGCCGACGGAACCCGTTCTCAGCATGTCAAATAGGAATTCCTTGTTCATCTGTTTTTCCTCCGTGGTACTGTTTCCGCAGGGATAGGTTTATTATATTTCTCTTCCGTTGCTGATTCAAGCAAGTTCGGAACAAAGGGACGAACATCTGACGACTGCGTTCCGGAACAATGGGACGAACCTCTGATGATCCGCAGTGCGGGGAATTTCATCAGAGGTGAGTTCAATCGAAAGGGAGCAAGCTCTCCAGTGGAGAGTTGCGACCATTGAGATTGCGGATAGTGTCCCGCTCGTACCGCTCCGTTTCGGAATAGCCTGTAAAATTCAAAAGCAGCTCGATATCACAATCGGAGCGGGACCACGGGACTGTCCCCGACGTTCCGAAAGTCAAGCCCGGAATAGTACAAAACCGTCCCTGATGTTCCGAAAAATCAACTAAACCTCTTCCAGGTACCGTACCGCCTTTCCGGTCCTGCGGGCGTACTCAATCTCGCTCCGGGTGCTCTCGCCGATATACCCGCCGACATTGATCACATAGATCTCATCCGCCATGTCAATCTTCCGCTTGTGCATGTCGTCCAGCATTTCCTTCGTGCCGGGCTTCCATACCTCGTCGTCCCCGGCGTGGCCGAACAGGCCCACGCTGATCACGATATTCCCCTCCAGGGTCAGGCGCTTCTGGGCCTCCATGAAGGCATCCCGGAAGCGCGTGCTGCCGCAGAGGGTGATGACTTTGTATTTGCCGACCATGTGCCTGTAAATCCTTCTTTCTTTCAGTAAATGATACCATGTGGACAGGCTCTCCACTTTCTGTCCGATCAATTCCCTATCTTCCAAGTTTTGAAGGATCAAATACGGTGTATGTTTCCTTTCCCTCAAAGAACGCCTTTATGGTTCCGCCAATATGCTGCAGCCACAGTGGTGTTGTATATGGCGCTGCAAGATACCAGAGAATCAACCCGCCTATAACAATGCCAGCGATGATGCCCAGTATACCAGTTCCGGACTTGCTGCTTTGCCTTGGCTGGGATTGCGTGGCTATTTTCTCCATGTTGCCCGGGAACACACATCCGCACTGAGGGCAGCTGATTGCATCCCTGCTGATCCATCTCCCACAGTCAGGGCAAACCATTAAAGTCTTGGGGATGTCTGTTGGACTTGTATTCGAGGGGGACATATCCCTGTTTGCTGGCGCGTGTTTGCCGGATTCTTCTGGCGTTGACGGAACTGTATTGCTTGTCTGACTGGCACGGTTTGCCCTAGCTTCATCAACAACAAAACCGCAGGTTTCGCATCGGCCGTCTTTCAAGTACATACCACCGCACTTAGGGCAGGAGAATCTGACCATTCATGCACCTCCTCTATTGCTTAATCACTTCGTGAAATAAGGTCTAAGATGCTCCCTCAGTGCCTCATCATATACATACACAAACGCCCCATGGATTCCCCGGGTCAGCAATGTGGCATAGATATTCAGGATATATGAGCGCAGCGCTTCATAGTCATTGCCGACTGCTTTTCCGAGGCTGTCCTTGTATTTCCCCTTGTCAACCTCAATCCGGCCGGATGTCTTGTCATAATAGATTTCCGGCCCGAAGATCACGCCGACATAGTTTAAATCATATCCCTGTACGGTATGGATGCATCCGACTTCATACGGCAGGCGGTCCGAATTGATCCAGTCCGTATCCGTCCGGTTCCAGATATATCCCCGGCCGATGTCAATATCCCGTTTTGTTGTATTTTTCGGTTCCCCTTTGGTAATCCATTCCCATCCGTAACCAGCCACCGCGCAGCACAGGTCATACTTCTGGTCCAGACGGTTGATCTCATCCATCATCGGATCAATTTCATCATAGAACCGGATGGTATAATCCTTGAATTCCCCATGCGGTTCAAGCAGGGGCTTCGCCTGTTCTTTCATCATGGCAGTATATGATACCGGTGCATCCGCAGCCTTTATAAAGCCGCCGATATCCAGCACTTCATGAATGTACTGGATATAGTCATCCCCGCCCAAGCAACGCAGCTGGGAGGACAGTTTCAGCATATGTTTTTGTCCTTGCTCATCCAGAATGTCACGGAACATGTTTTTCGGAATATCGGATGGTCTTACTGACTGTGCTGAATCATAAAACAGAATCTGCATTTTCCCGGATTGCATAATCCAATCCAGCTCTGTAGCATCCTTCGGCAAACCAAGTGCCTGGTTAATCCGGTCATATGCCGGATATTGGCTGAGCGCTGCTCTTCTCCGCAGACGGTGCGCTTCATCACAAATAAGCAGATCAAACGGTTTTTCCTGCGCCGCTTTGGCCGCTTCCGCAGGTGTCATGATAATCGAATCCGGAATGCCGCGGATTGTTCCAAAAACCTTCTTCAATGTTTTTCGCAAAGATTGTTGCGGCACAATGAATCCAATCCTCAGTTCTTTCCCCGTCAAAGCTGCCCGGAAGCTCTCTGTTCCGTCTTCTGCTTCTGTTTCCTCTCCGGTTTCATATGTATTATTCCTTAGGTCAAAAAGGAGTTTGATCAGGAACACGGCCAGTATGGTTTTCCCGGTCCCGGCTCCACCCTCAACGATTACAGTTTCTTCATTCCCATTGTCCAAGCATTGCACCAGAATACCCAGGATTTCCTCCATAACCCGTTCCTGGTCCCGGGTCAGCGACTTATAGGGAGAGTATTTATACAGGTCGGAATTTTCAATATCCCGGATTCCGTTATCGACGATCTTTAGTTCTTTCAGCTTTTCCCAGATCTTTTCAAACTGTTCTTCATATCCTGAACGGTCGAAATAATCGAAATTAGCCAGACCAGCGTTGCCGTTCTGGAGCTTATATTTGCCATCAGCCGAAATGTATTTGATCAGAAAGGATTCCAGATCCAGAATAACAGATTTATTGAACGTGTCGTCTGTAACTATATGGATGGTCTTCAGGCGTTTCCGGTCAGCTACTTGCCAGTGCTGTGCTGCACGCCTCCCGGCATTCAGTGTTTCTCCGACATACGCTTCCTCGAGCTCATCGTTATGGATTATATAGACTACCGGCCAGTTGGAACCGTATTCCCTTTTCCCTTTCTTCCATTGCTCAATCAGACTCTGACTGTTGCCGTCAAAGGGATAATCCCGAATCTGAACATTAAAGTTGATCATACTTCGTGCTTCTCCCCTTGCTTTTGTCTACAGGATATTTCTCCGCATTTTTCTTCATCTTCTTACGAACGATCTCAATGGGATCAAGTCCCAGCTTCGTAGCCATCTGCAGGCAGTAGTTCAACACATCAGCCAGTTCCTCTTCCACCTTTTCAATAGCAGGATCATTGCTCCACTGGTAGCATTCCAACAGTTCTCCCGCTTCAATGGAAATAGACTTGGCCAGATTCTCCGGGGAATGGAACTGATCCCAATCTCTTTCTTCGGAGAATGCTGCCACTTCCTGCATCAGATCATGAATATCGCTCATGGAAGTAACCTCTTTATTAATATCAGATAAAAAATATTATATACGGGTGTTCAAAAAATGAAAAGGTAAAACTATTATTCATTACAATCAATTGCGCTTTATAACAATGAGTTGTTCTGAAAGATCTCAATCCGCGCCTCCTACGCGGGAGGCGACCCATCCGGGCCTGTCCGTCAGTGGACCGGTAATCATTTCAATCCGCGCCTCCTACGCGGGAGGCGACAGCCCCGGTCATATCCGACATTCTTCAAGCAGTAATTTCAATCCGCGCCTCCTACGCGGGAGGCGACATGACGGGACGTGAGCTGATCGAGTGGATCCGGAAATTTCAATCCGCGCCTCCCGTGCGGGAGGCGACATAGTAACGGAGCTCGGGCTGATCGTCCAACCGTTATTTCAATCCGCGCCTCCCGTGCGGGAGGCGACCGGTGGGATGATCCTCTTTCCGAACACATACACATTTCAATCCACGCCTCCCGTGCGGGAGGCGACACATGATAAACATTGCAACAGCAACAGCAATAGGATTTCAATCCACGCCTCCCGTGCGGGAGGCGACCAACCCGGATCGGGGAAGTCATACCCGGTGCGCCATTTCAATCCGCGCCTCCCGTGCAGGAGGCGACCACGCCGGTCTTTCCGAAGGCCGTGCAGTCGAAATTTCAATCCGCGCCTCCCGTGCGGAAGGCGACAGCGTTCCTTGACCCGGAAAAGGGCATTTGCAAATTTCAATCCGCGCCTCCCGTGCGGGAGGCGACAAAGAAAAACTGTTGATTCTGCTCGTTTTCGTTATTTCAATCCGCGCCTCCCGTGCGGGAGGCGATTAGTGGTTCATCTCCACTTGATGTAGGACACACATTTCAATCCGCGCCTCCCGTGCGGGAGGCGACACGTTCCTAGTGGCGGTGATCGCGTATCTGATCGGATTTCAATCCGCGCCTCCTACGCGGGAGGCGACACCGCAGGGTGGTCTGTATCCGGCTGTGGCCCAGATTTCAATCCGCACCTCCCGTGCGGAAGGCGACCGGGTAAGGCAGAAAAGGTACGCAAGCTTCAGCAATTTCAATCCGCACCTCCCGTGCGGGAGGCGACAGGTTTCACGGATAACCGTCTGAACCAGGTCGTAATTTCAATCCGCGCCTCCTACGCGGGAGGCGACCTTCTGCATTTCTGTCTGTGCTGCCATCATCCCCTGATTTCAATCCGCGTCTCCCGTGCGGGAGGCGACTTTCCACAAATCGGACATTTTTGTTCCTTCCCATTATTTCAATCCGCGCCTCCCGTGCAGGAGGCGACTATGCGGTTGTATAGACTCCCCATTGATAAGGATTTCAATCCGCGCCTCCCGTGCGGGAGGCGACTGGTGTAGGCCGCCAGCTGCGTCACGGTCATGTTATTTCAATCCGCGCCTCCCATGCGGGAGGCGACATCGCCGATCATAGCAGCACCGCAGTGTCCGCAATTTCAATCCGCGCCTCCCGTGCGGGAGGCGACCGGTCAGCGTGGCCGCTTCCATGTAGGTCGCGTTATTTCAATCCGCGCCTCCACTGCGGGAGGCGACACGTCGTTGTCCGCGAAACCTTCGCCGCAAAGGAAATTTCAATCCGCGCCTCCCGTGCGGGAGGCGACCGGTGGTGATCGGAAACCGCCGGATGGAAGCGGCATTTCAATCTGCGCCTCCTACGCGGGAGGCGACCTGCGGTTTCATCTTCCCACCACTCGCCATAAAAATTTCAATCCGCACCTCCCGTGTGGGAGGCGACAAGACTTCATATAACTCATGTCATATATACTACAGATACTTGCTCAGGAATTGATGATTTATCAACTGTTACTTCGTAATCTGAATAGTCCCGCGCCGGTCCATCTTGCTTGATTTTCTTAACACGCACTGAATCAAACAGCTTATATGCAGGTGCATTGCCAAGTTCATTATCATGCTTGAAAACAATGAGTTCACGTACAGCCATTTTCCCACGAGCAGCTGAATGATCAATCTCAAACATATTCAGAATTGCAGTCCAAAGCAACTTCAAATCATCCTCATTGAAGTGGGTCACCTTTCGAGCGAGATTTGCTGAAATATATCCCTCCGCGCGATATAATGCATAAGGCACAATATATTTCCGTCCCATTTCAGTCTTTTTGATTTCTGCATCCGCTATTGTTGTGATTGCAGTGCGCGTAATGGTGAGTTCCTGCGGTACAATAGGATCAATGCTTCTGGCAAAGGAAATCTGCACAGGGCCACGTACCTGGCCGCAATTCAAGGCGCCTTTTGTAAACGTGGTCATCACTGCGCCGAACGTACGAATATCGAAAAAATGCTGACACATAAAATCCCGTACTTTCACATCAAGGTCTTTGTCATTTTTCTTTGCTTCCTTGATCTTATCTTCTGTAATGCCATAAGCTTCAAGGGCGGTTCTGTCGCTTTGGTTCAGCGGCACTCCATCCTTGATGTAAATGTGATAATTCGGATCGTCTTCCTTCACGGTTTCCACATAATTCCTGATTTTACGCTTCAGGCACACATCTGTAACAATGCCATATCCTGTTTCCGGATCAACTCTGGGCATATTGCCGGCATCGGGATCACCATTGGGATTTCCATTTTCCACATCGAAGAGAATTACAAACTCATAACGGTTCTTAATCACATCTGCCATTTTACTTTTCCTCCGTTTCTGTCGTCTTCTTTTCGTAAAGTTTTTGAGTCTGATGATAGTAACCCAGAATAAATGCACCCTGATCCTGTAACAAAAGATGCGTTGGGAACTGCATGCTCAGGCGTTCGGTCAATTCGCCTATTTGCTTTGTCCAATATAATGATTTCCCCGTATCGAGTTTTTTCAGGTGGCTGTTTGACAGTTTCAACAATATCGGGAAAACCGCTCCAGGTGTGGCACACGCCGAATTGAAGAAGCGGTCTTTAATTGTTGCGTTGATTCCTGGATTGGCATCCTTCTGGACTTTTTCAAGTACAGCAAATAAGCGTCCTAGCACATACGGTGTAAAACTGCTTTCCTGGTTTAATGACACGGTCGTCACCTCCTTAATCTTATTGTTTGCATAATCTCCCGTGTTTCTTATCAGGTATGCTTTGATAATTCCTGCTCGTCCACGTGTCACATCATGCTCGGCACGAATTCGCAGAAGAGTCTGGTTCATGAGTGTTTCCGGATATCGTGTGCCTGAAATCATACTCCTCATCACATCTCCGGCCAACTGCGGTAGCGGGGTTTTGTCACTGGATTTTTGATTGACTGTCTCCCTGAGCAAAGCCCACAATGGGATGTTCAGCCACTTGCTTCTATTGTCGGAAATAATACTGATACCATCGTAGTGCCTTTTAAGATTGGAAATAACTGTTCCGAACCTGCTGTGCCAGAAAAAGCGAACAGACAGGCGTGCAGCATTCGGTGATATTCCCAGAATATAGAACTCATTATCCGGCATAACTGGTAAGCCCTCGAAGTTATAGGGCTTGCCGCTTGTAACAGCGTCCATCAGGCTATTCAAATCTGCATCTGTCACCTGATCACTATTTCCATCCAGCAATGCTGCAAAGGCATCCTGGTATTGCGGGCCTCCAGAAGCAGCCCAATATACCACGGTTGTATTGCCGATTACCTTTACATGATCTCTGTCTGAAGTCAGATAATTCAATGCACTGGTATATGCAAAAGCAGCATACTTGCTGATCGGGGCATTTGCGTTTTGCTCATGACCAAATGAACAAAATGCGGGGGCATTGAAAGAAACAAGTGCTGCTCCGGAAGATTGCGCATCGCGAACATGCATAATCGCGGGATGTACAAGTTCCGGAACTGTTCTTTTGCCGGTTACAAGGCAGCGCATTTCTTCTCCATCTGCCTTATTCCCGTAAGCTTCTGACCATACTGCTCTGATTTTGGGATCTTCTGAAATCATTTGTCCATCAAAGAAAAACGTCAAATTATCCCCGGCAAGAAGATCTTCCGCACATTCAGAAAGAACAGGATGGTTTTCCGCCAATTGCGGATCCCAGTTCATAAAAAAGTTGATCAGTGCTTCTGCAGGTAAAGAATCTGCTTTCTTAAGAAGCGAGCAATGAAGATCCTTTGCTGTCATAAAGCATGCTTTGGCTCGTTCCGGTTTTCCTTTCGTATCCACGCCAAGAATGTAGGATGTATTATCCCACATGAAGTTAGGAGCAATGCCGGAAGACCGTTTAACAGGTGCTGGCATATTCATCTCTCTGGGAAGCAATTTTTTACCATCTTCACTGGGATGTCTGAGGGGCAAGACACTGACTAATTGTCCGTCTTTGTTTATCTCGATTGCCCAGGATATTTTGACATTTGACCATCCTGGACGTCCGATTCTGCCTTGCCCTGCCAACAGTTCATAATAATCTGTCAAGGCCTGGAGAATCATGTAAACACCTCACAATCAGTCAGATTTAGCACACCAGAGTCCAGCACTGCGCGGAAAAACTGTGGCCGGATGTTTTCCGGATCGGAATAATCCATATCGTAGAGCATAAATCCCAAATCTCTCCGATCATTTGGATAAGCCGTTTTTAGTTCTTCCCCCGACCATTCCCTGAAATTCGCTGGGAATTCGCGAGTTCCAAGATATGGTTGGTGATAGCACTGTCCCTTTTTTAGTCGCCGATGAACAATGTCTGTGATCTTGCCATGATTATCTTCAGGAGATGCTTTTTCAGTAATCACAAAATGTGCTTCAATCACATAATGCACATCTTCCAAAAGCATAGAGGCTCTTTGCTGAATACACTCCTGAGTACAGAGGTACAGTTCTCCTTTCCCACCGGTCATCACACTTCTGGCTTTGGAAGCGGATGCCTTCGCGGAAACTTCATTTCTCCGGATATTTGTGAAGCGGATTGGATTCAGGACATAGATTTTATCAACAACCCATTGAATCCCCGGATGCCAGTAAATCGCTTCAAGCAATCCGCGTGCAGCTGATGGTGTCATCACGTCATAGCTGACGCGTTCCACCTTCATTTCCGGTCTTGTAAACAAAGCGTATTTTCCCCAAACTTCTACCATAAATCCCATTCTTTACACCCCCTTTCTCAGTTATATGAATATTGCCTGGTCTTGTTCGGAAACCGTAAACGGAAGTCCCGTTTCTTGTGAATAAATACTGATATCTGTCAGTATTCCGGATGTATCAGTAATCTTATCAATCATGCCTTTTCGTTCCAACTGCTCAAAGTACTGATGGTAAACAGATACAGAATACTGCCCCAGCTTTTGAAGAATGGTCCGGGATGGGCCTTCTTCGCGTAATCGTTGTGCCAATGCTTTCCCCTCGCTGATTGGAATATAAATTGTATATCCTGCGCCTTCAATCATTCTGAAATGTCTTGCCACAGTTTCAAACATCAGTTTTTCCGCATCGTGCAGAATACCTTTCTCATCCAACTGTTTCTCATCTTTCAGCGTATATAGCAAAAACTGAAAATACTCATGTATTGCATCGGGAGAATCGATCTGTTCATAACAGCGAAGTATTCTTTCCGTGGCAGCAATGTTCTGCTCCAGCATTTTGGGTGCTTTGTCTTCTGTTCTGAATACATGGACAATGCTGTTTTCCGCTGAGCGTTTCCCCTCTCTATTACATCTGCCGCCCGTCTGGACAATTGAATCCAGTCCTGCCAGAGCACGCCAGACAACAGGGAAATCAACATCCACCCCTGCTTCAATCAGGCTGGTCGAAATGACGCGGCATGTTTCTCCGTTCTTTAGCCGTTCCCGTATCAGCCTTAACTTTTCTTTGCGATCGTACGGGGTCATCATAGTTGACAGGTGAAATGTCCCTTCTTCTGTCTCTAAAAGTGAGTAAAGAGATTGCGCCTGCCGCCTGCTGTTTACAACACACAGAACCTGTTGTGTTCCTTTCACTCGTTCAATCAGTTGCTCATCTGGCAAATATCCTTCATCTTTATAATGTACTCGCCGAAAAGCTTCGTACATTTGTTCCGGTTCGGGGCACAATTCCCGTATTTCAGCATCTTCTGCATATTTTTTTATAAGTGGCCCGATTGCCGGCTGTGTTGCCGTACATAAAACTGCCGAGCACTTAAAATGTTGCACCAGTTGGCATATCCCAGAGATACAGGCTTCAAGCAATGGAACCGGAAGCATCTGTGCTTCATCAAATATAATCACGCTATTAGCGATATTATGTATTTTTCGGCTTTTCCCCGGTTGTGCAGCATACAGCGATTCAAAAAACTGCACTGCTGTTGTCAGGATTATCGGTGCTTCCCAGTTTTCAACTGCAAAGGCCTTTTTGTCATTATCCGAATCGTTTTCTCCGCGTTGATATTCAGCTCCAGAATAATGAGCGGTAATTTGGTCCCTCCCAAAGACTTCCTCAAAGACCCCTTGTGTTTGCTCCAATATTGAACAATATGGAATTACATAGATGATTCGGCGTTTATTGTGTACCGCAGCATGATTCAGTGCAAACGCCATCGATGAAATTGTTTTCCCACCTCCTGTCGGCACCGCCATGCTGAAAAGACCTGGTGTCCAGGAACCTGCATCCATTGCTGCCCTCAGTATCTTGCAACGCCGGATATTAATATCCTCTTTTGCATCCCACCACTTCTCTACATACAGATCAAGTTTTCTTTTCAGGTCATTCATATTCGCCTCTGGGATTGCATATGAACATCCTGAAAAATATGCTTCAGTATCCAACCAGTCTGCATCTGTCAGGCTGGAAAACATCATTCTGATCAGATAGTAATAATCGAGTCCCGTCAGATCTGGATAATGAAATGTTTCAGGAGATTCAATCTCTTGATGCCAAGCATTGTATTCTTCCAGTTCTCCTGCTTTTGCATGGTTTATTCTGGCCATGAACGTGCCTTCCATATCATTGCGAGTGCCAAGATCTGTAAGTCCTCCGTGATGTCCAGCTATACAGATTGCTGCCGGTATATTATTTGCTTTGAACAGTTCAAAAGCACCGGCAGTCGAATGATCTACTTTGTTGTTGCTGCCATTGAGGCGTGCTTGGAAAGCCTGTGAGTATTTTCCGATATCATGGAACATACCACATATTTCACCAGCATCTTTTATTCCAAAAGAAGAGCAGAATATTCCTGTCAAATGCGCAACATTTTTCAGATGAACCACCAGTTTTTGTCCTTCCGGTGTTTCATTCGTTGCACTATGAGCCAAGTAACCTACAGAATCCAACATTTTCTCTCCTTTGGTATATGGATTTTTCGTTTATTTTCTCAGATAGTATTTCTATATAGTATCTCGTTATCCTTTTTAGTGTAGAGGTAGTAACTTTGTTTCATTTGCTTTTCGTATAGTTCTCAGGCGTCTTTCATCCTGTTAACAATCCCCATAAACACAGGGATGTTCATAGTGCGGTGCAGGATGGCGAAGACGAAGGGGCGGTTGAGGATGACTTCCTTTTCCTCGTCCGGAGGGAGGCTGCCGAGGAGATGGATGGCTGTGGCAGCTTTTGCTTTCGCGCCGTTGCGGTCCAGTTCGATCTTGGCTTTGTGGATGATCTGTTTGGATGTGTGTTTTGCAGTGGTCAGGGTGGAGAGGTCGGCGTTTGTTGTGAGGGCTTCCGTGATGCCCAGGTCGGCGCAGGTCTGCTTTATGTTGGTTTCGGTTTCAATGGTGAATTCAGGCATGGCAGTGTGGACGATTGCATAGGTGCTGCGTTTTTGAAGCCTCTGGAAGTTGGTGGCTGAGATCAGCTGCTGGAGGGCTTCCAGGCGTTTTGCTTTGGGGAGCAGGGCTGCGAAGGAGTAGTCACACTGCTGGAAGTCCTTGATAAATCCGGTGGCCAGGTCGGTTTCGATGTAGTTGTTTTCTGTGCTGTACATCATGTTCACTCTGGCTTTGGTATTGTCACTGTTTGTGAATACGCGCTTTTTAACCTGGCTGTTTGTATAGGGGGCCAGCCACATGGCTTCGAAGAGAACGGTATTGGCAAGCGCCAGGATGGTATCGGAGGGCGTGGTGTTTTTCGGGAGTTCCAGGCGTCCGTGTTCCATGGCGTTGAACCAGGCTTCCATTGCGGCTTCGACATTGTTGGTCCCCATGAGGGTTCCGTCATAGGTGTCGGCGAAGTAGTTTCCGAATGCCGGGTTGAAGGTGTTTTGGATGTCGTCACGAACGAATACCGCATTGGCGGTATCCAGGTGGCGGCTGTAGTCCGGGATGACGGGGCTGCTGCCGAAGGGGTTTTCGTATGCGGTGATATTGGCAAAGTCGATCTTGGTCAGTTCTTTTTGGGTTTTCTGCAGCTGTTCCGGCAAGCCTTCCGGGTTCATGCTGCCGCAGAGGACCTGCAGGATTTCTTCCCGGGTTTTTCCATTTGCGGCGTCTGCCAGTATGGAGAGTATGGAGATGATCGAAAAGGGAGAAAAGACGATATTCTCCCCCGGTGTTTGTGTGGTGAGTGAACGGAGGAACTGGGCGGCCAGGTGATTGTACCGGTTGAGAAAGTCCTGTCTGTTCATGGCGTTTGGCCTCCTGTGGGTGGTCTTCCTGCGGGTTTGTGCGGTTGGGGGTTGGGTTGGTGCTGGGGTGTGGCTTTGGGTTGGTTTTGTTCCCCTTTACAATTTCATTATACGCTTTGGATGCGACAGAAAACCAACATCGGGATCGTTTTTTCCGCTTGGCTTGTCCGGCAAAACCAGGCAGTGCTGTCAGCGGGCTGTCCTCTTTGACGGAAGTGCGGGTTTCGGGTATGATGGTTTCCGGTAATGCTTTTTGTTGGAGATTGGTATGAATGTGATGGATACTTCCGCGGAGATGTTGTCTGCGTATGAGGGCGGGCACTTCTGCCTGGAGCGGTGGGAAGAGTATATCGGGCGGTGTGTGCCCGGTGCCGGGGAACTGAACCTGGCGGAGATGCGGGAGACGGTGGCCGCGGGATATTCCTGGGAGAAGGAATTCCTGCCGGTGCTGGATGCGTGTTATGCGTCATCCGCGAAACGGGAGGAGGCAGTCTGGTCCTTCCACCGGGTAACGGACGGGCTGGACGGGCGGATTGTCTCGCGTTTCGGCCGCACGGTGGATGCGGATATTGTGCTGTACCTGGGGCTGTGTGCCGGTGCCGGGTGGGTGACGCCGGTCAACGGCAGAACCACGGTGCTCCTGGGGATGGAAAAGATCCTGGAGCTGGACTGGGGCGGCATGGATGCCATGACCGGGCTCATTGTCCATGAGCTGGGGCATGTGTACCATTCGCAGTACGGGAACCTGGATATGGAAACCGGTACAGGCCGGGATGCGTTCATATGGCAGCTGTTTACCGAGGGGATCGCCATGGTCTTTGAGCAGGAGGTCGTCGGGGATCCGGAATACTTCCACCAGGATCAGGGTGGGTGGAAGGAATGGTGCCGTCATAATGTTGAAAAAATCCGGGAGGCATTTTTCCGGGACCTGGATACCATGACGAATGATACCCAGCGCTATTTCGGGGACTGGGTGCGGTTTGAGGGGCACGGTGATACCGGTTATTACCTGGGCACGCGGTTTGTCCGGTTCCTGCTGGAGAGCGATGATTTCGACCGCCTGGTCCGGTACGGCATGGAGGAAGTGCGGGACGGGTTCATGCGGTTTATGCAGGCGGAACTGGATTGATGTTTCGGGAGATTTCCGGGGAGGAATAATGGGTGATGGATATTTCTTACAGCGGCAGTGTGCTGGATGTGGATGGCAAATCCTTCATCTTTCCGTTTGACATCGGTCAGGTGATCACGGACGGTGAATATGTGTTTGTCCGGCTGGATCTTCCCATGGAGAAAAAATACCGGCATGAGTCCACGAATATCTATGGAATCCGGGATGGGAAGGTCATATGGCAGAATGAGGATCCGCATCTTGTTTATCAATATGACTATTGTCCCTTTGAAGGCATATACTTTGAGGACGGAAAACTGGCGGCATTTGATTTTTACTCGCTCAGGGTGGTCTTCAGCAAAGAAACCGGCAAGGTGGAGGGCGAACTGCCTCCCGGCCGGTGGTAAGATGAATGCGTCCATGGAAGAGATTCAGGCTGCGCCTGAATCTTTTTTTGCGGGTTCAATTTGGGGTTGCTGGTTTTTGGGGAGTGGGGCTGGTATGTTGTCTGTGGGCAGTAGCCCGGAAGGAGGGATTCAGGTGCTGAATGAGCATGAACGGAACTGGGTAACGCAGATTGCACTGGATGTGATGCGCGGGGGAAAGATGCCGGAGGGGCTGAGTCCTGAGATGGAGGAAGCAGTCCGGAGGAATGCCGCGTATTTCCGGAAGGTCCGTGATGCCATGGGGGAAGAGGCGTTTTCAAAGGTTACCATTGACGTCGGGTATGACTATGACTGAGGCTCAGTCACAGCTGCGGCCAACTTCCACCAGGAGCTGGTTCCGCCACTTCTGGACAGCATAGATGCCGTTTCCGCAGCGCCAGGCGGTGCCCAGGCGGCCGGGCCGGTAGTCATTGGTACGGGTGTCCAGGAGAGTCGCCAGGACATCCCGTTTGTCTTTTCCTTCGTCCGGGGCGTCCAGGATGGTTTGGGTTTCCGCTTCGGTCAGGCCCCGGATGAGGAAGACGTCCACGCCGCAGAAAGAGCTGTGTTTTTCAATATGGAGTCCGGGTTTCTTCACTTGTTTTCTTCTCCCCTTTTCTTCTTTGGGCTCGTTACCAGTCGAGGGTCATCATCCGGGTGACAGCGGTATCCTGCTCGCCGGTGTAGTCCCGCTGCTGGTAGGTTTTGCTGTCGGTGAAGGGTGGTTTCTTCTTCCCCGTCCCTTTCAGGACGGCTTCCAGGTAGGCCAGGGTCGGCGCGGAGTGCCGCACGCACTCCCCGATCCCGTGGACGGTTTTCTCCGGGCCGTAGTCGGCGCAAAGCCGGAGCAGGCCGGCCCGTTCCGCCGGCGAGGATTTGAATCCGGCGTCCTGGGCCGCTTCCAGCACCTGGTTATGGCCGTCCTGGATGTCTGCGGCTTCTTCGTCCGGGAGGAAGGGCTCGGTGTTGGGTTCAGTGTTGCGTTCAGTGTCGGGCACAGTGTCCGGGGCGGATTCGGTGCCGGGGTTGGTTTCGGTATTGGTATCGGTTTGAGTTTCGGTTTTGGTTTTGGTATCGATTTTGGTTTTGGTTGGTTTTTTGCCGGGTTTTGCCGGCGTTTGCCGGATTTTGCCGTTCGTAACTGCGGCGCCCTTCCGGCCGGCGTCTGCCCGGGTTTCGGAGAGCTGGATGTTGCGGTCCACATTGCCCTTCATGAAGCGGAAGGCGATGCGCTCCACGCCCGTGAGGAGGGATTCCGTGTCCTCGCCGTTGGCATAGCGGACGACGGCGCGGATCAGGCGGCCGCATTCCTCGTCGGTCAGGTCCTGGGTGGTTTCGTTGAAGTCGAGAAAAAGCGGGATGTACCTTTCTGCCATAGCTGAATACTCCTCCTGCGGCGGGTCCTATTTGTTTTTGGGCATGAAAAAACCTCCTGGCTTTTTGCCGGGAGGCTGGGGTTCATCTGGGTTTATTTCCTTCGTGAGTATATCATACTACAAACGGCAGGTGTTAATCTCGCTCAAAAGCGGTCAAATTTGTTACGGTTCGCTTAACTTTGGGGCTGTTTGTTACGTTTTTGGGACAAGACGGTATTTTATTACTTCACGGAAAAGGGGCACGGCGTGTGCCGTGCCCCTGGGTGGTTGATTGGTTGTTTTGTTTGTTTGGTTGCTTTTTTGTTTGGTCGTTTGGGTTTGGAGTTGTTTTGTCGCTTACTTGACGTACTCGGCTGCCTGCTCGCCGGCAATGCGGCCGAAGACCACGAAGTCGGCGACGGCGTTGCCGCCCAGGCGGTTGCCGCCGTGGACGCCGCCGGTGACCTCACCGGCCGCATACAGGCCGGGGATGGCGGTGCCGTCTTCCTTCAGGACGCGGGTCTGGGTGTCAATCTTCAGGCCGCCCATGGTATGGTGGATACCGGCGGTGACTTTGACAGCGTAGTAGGGGCTGTTGTCGAGGGGGTTCGCGAAGCTGGTGCGGCCGAAGTCGGGGTCGTTCTTTGCCGCTACATAGCCGTTCCACTTCTCCATGGTTGCCGCGAAGGCTTCCGCGGGGATCTCCAGGTTCTTGGCCAGGTCTTCATAGGTCTCGCCGGAGATCATCAGGCCGCGGTTGATGTAGCCCTGGATGACGGAGGAAGCGTCCACCATCTTCTGGTCGACGACCAGCCAGCTGAAGGAGCCGGGCTGCGCGATTTCCGCCGCGGAGACCACGTCGCGGGTGCCCACTTCGTCGATGAAGCGTTCGCCGTTGGCGTTGATCAGGACCGCGCCGTCGCCGCGCAGGCCTTCAGTGATCAGGGAAGCGGTGTCCGCCTGGACGGTCGGGTGGATCTGGATCTGGTCCATGTCCACGGTCGCCGCGCCCAGTTCAACGGCCATCTGGATGCCCTGGCCCTGGATGCCGGCGGCGTTGGTGGTCATGAAGCCTTCCAGCTGCGGGGCGTAGCTGGCCACCATGGGCAGGTTCGCGCCGAATCCGCCGGTGGCGAGGATCACGGCCTTGGCTTTCGCGGTCACGGGATTGCCGGCCTTGCCGACGCCTTCCACGCCGCATACCGCGCCGGTGTCATCCGTCAAGATCTTGGTCACGGTGACGTCGGTCAGCAGGGCCAGGTTGCTGCGCGTTGCGCAGGCCGCCTCCAGCCGCGGGATCGTATAGGCGCCGACGGAAACTGTCTTGCCTTCGTCGTTCACCGGGCGGTGGATGCGCTTCACGGAAGCGCCGCCGAAGGCCGCCACGTTGTCCAGCTTGATGTCAATGGAGCGCAGCCATTCGATGGCCGCTTCGCTGTTGTTCACCAGGGTGTTCACCAGCTCGGGGTCATTCAGGCCCTTGCCGCCGATCAGGGTATCGAGGGCGAAGAGCTCGGGGGAATCGAAGTATCCTTCGGGGGCTGCCTGCCAGGCGTCCCACTGTTCCTTCACCTTGGCGGCGAGGGCGGTGATCGCCTCATTGTCGGCGTAGTTGGCCGCCGCGGCCAGGGTCTTCTCGACGCCGGCGTTCTCCGCGAACGCGTTGGCATCCTGGTAGACCGTCTTGGCGGCGTTCATGCCGCCGGTAGACTTCACGGAGTTGCCGCCCACGGCCGGCTGGCTTTCCAGCACCAGGACGCTCTTTCCCGCGTCGGCCGCGACCAGGGCCGCGGTCATGCCGGCTCCGCCGGCGCCGACGATAACGATGTCGGTTTCGATGATCACTTCAGCGGTATTGTCGTCCGCCGCCATCTCCCGGAGATAGTCGTCCGGGTTCACGCCGGCGTTCGTCAGGGCGGCACGCATCGCTTCGATGACTGCCGCGCGGGTCACTCCGGCGAAGGTCGCGCCCGTATAGGTGTCCACGATGCCGTTGTTTTCCACAAACACACGGGGCCACTCTTCCAGGATCTTGCTGCCAATGCCGGCGGTTTCGCCGGGGCCTTCCATTTCGACCGCGGTGATCACGCCGTCTTCGAGCTTCACGGAGACGGTGATATCACCGCCGAAGCCCATCACGGTGGCGGTGCCGACGGTGGCCGTCTCCGTGGCGGTGGCAAACGCCGCGCCGCATGTCAGCAGCATGGCAAGTACAGTAAACAGGGACAGGATCCGTTTCATCATAGGGTATCCTCCTTGTCAGTATTGTGGGTATTATTGGTTTTTCCTCACAGTCTGATTATACCGGAAAAACAGGCGAAAAACAAGGAACAGAATCGAACGCAGGGACGAACGCAGGGACGGTTCCTTTCGTTCGATTCGAGGAAAATCGAACGCAGGGACGGTTCCTTTCGTTCGGTAAAAAGTCAATAACGGGATTCCGGGGCGATGCGCAAAAAATGTGCCATCCGAAATCTATAATGGAAGGTGAAGGCGGCGGGGCGGGCCGGCCCTGCCAATGAGAAACGGGAGGGATTTTTGTGACGGCATTTCAGGCATCCAGGATGCGGGACCTGGAACAGTTCTTTATCCTGCAGACGGCGATTGACCGGATTCCGGATCCGGAAACCAGGGCAGCCCTGGAAAAACAGAAAAAAGAGATTTCCGAACGGCTGGAAACGCGGTAAACTGATGGAGGACTCCGGCGGCGCGGCCGCCGGGAAAGGACGGGATGGAAAATGAAGTATTACCTGGCGTACGGTTCCAACCTCAACCGGGAGCAGATGGCCGGGCGCTGCCCGGGGGCGGAAGCCGTCGGGCGGGCGGTCATTGAGGGATACCGCCTGGCCTTCCGGCGCACGTACCTGACGATCGAACCGGAGGAAGGCTGCGCTGTTCCCGCCGGGGTATACCGCATCTCGGAGGAGAATGAGCGCGCGCTGGACCGGTATGAGGGATACCCGCGGCTGTACTTCAAGGAGGAGATGACGGTCCCCTTCATGGGGTACGATGCCTCCGGGGAGCACTTCGAGGGAACCATCGAGGCCATGGTATACATCATGAACGCGGGGTTCCCGGTGCAGGGGCCCACGGAGCAGTACCTGGAAGTGTGCAAGACCGGGTACGCGGATTTCGGACTGGACCTGTATCCCCTTTCCGAGGCGGTGGCCCGGGCCAGGGCCCGGGAGGAAAAACGGACCTACGGGCTGGATGAGTAAGGGATCTGCGGATATGACAAAAGCGCCTTTCGGCGCTTTTGTTTTGGTTTTGGGTTTTTCAGCTCCAGTGGACGTATCCGTTGATCTCCTCGAAGGCGATCTTTCCGCAGCAGGGGCAGCGCAGCTTCTCATGGCCGTCGTACCGGTGCATGGGGCTTCCGCACCGCTGGCATTTGTAAACGAATTCCTTCACCAACCGGTACTGGTGCTTGATCTCGTCCGGCGTAGCGTATTCCTGCCCCACGGCCGGGCAGAACTGGGAAAAGGGCTCGGTGTGGAGCTTGGTAACGCCCGGCTCCTTCGGTTCGTAGATCGATTGGTCAAAGCAGGTGTGGAAGGTGCCGCAGTTTCCACAGACGTGCAGGCGCTTGTCCGCGTTGGTGGCAGCCCCGGGGGTTTTCTCAAACAGCTCCTTGAATTCCCTGCCGCATTTGCCGCTGGTAATCTTATGCTCCGCCATCTCGTACAGTTCCGGATAGGTGGAGCCGGAGCCCAGGTAGACTTCATCCGTCCAGCCGCATTCCTTACAGCGGAATACCCGTCCCCATCCCATATGGTGCTCCTCCTTTGCTCTTTTATGGGGTTATTCCTCCGCCGCCGGAATGCCCAGGATATCCTCTATGGCGGATTCCGGGTTCTGGAGGAATCGCACGGTGGTGCGGTAGTGGTCAGTCTGTGTATAGGGTACGGCGGTGATGCCGCCTGCTGTGATCTGGTAAATCTCTGCCCCCGGAAAGGCCAGGAGCATCGGGGAATGGGTGGAGATGATCAGCTGGGAGTCCGCCTTCACCAGGCGGTCGATATGGCGGATCAGGCGGATGATGCCCGAGGGGGAAAGGGCCGCCTCCGGCTCGTCCAGGATGTACAGGCCATGCCCGCCGAAGCGCTTTTCCACCAGCGTCAGGAAGCTTTCCCCGTGGGACTGCCGGTGCAGGGAAACCCCGCCGTAGGAGTTGATCACCGGGGCGCCGCATCCGCCCTCCCGGTCCATCCGGTCAATGCTGGTGGCCACGTTGTAGAAGCTTTCCGCCCGCAGGAAGAATCCGTCCCGGGGGTAGACGGCGCCCCGGACCACGCCGAGGTAACTGCACAGCTCGGAATGGGAATCCTCCGTGGAAAAGCTGAAGTTCTTCGTCCCGCCTTCCGGGTTGAAGTGCTGGGAAATGGCCAGGGCTTCGATCAATGTGGATTTGCCGCTGCCGTTTTCCCCGACGAAGAAGGTCACCTGCCTGTGGAAGTCAATTCCCTTTTCCGCCAGGTGCTTCACCACCGGCAGGCCGTTCAGGTAGCTGTCCCGCGGCAGGGGTTCCGCCAGGGACATCCGGCGGATATACAGGTCGCGCATGCTGGTTTCTCCTTTCAGATCGAACGCGGGGACGGTTCCTTTCGTTCGATTTTTGGGCAGAATCCCTCGAAATCTGATCCCATCTCCATTATCCATTTCCAATGCGGCAAAAAACCGTCATCCTGGTTATAGCATTTTGGAACCGGCTGAACAAGCGAACAAAAAAATAAATGTGCTGAGGAATAACCGGGGTTAATTTGCCGAAGGCGTCATTTATTCCGGCTTGGGGCCGGGGCATAATGGGAATAACGAAAGGAGGGGCATATCATGGAGAAGAAATGCCCGGAATGCGGCTGTACGGAACTGATCGAAGGCACCCTGGGTGCGATGGACGGCGTGGCTTTTATCCCAAGCAACCAGGACCGGCTGTTCCTGCACGGCTCCCGTATCCGTGCCCTGGCCTGCCGGAAATGCGGCGCGGTGTTCGGTTTCACCCTCACCAACCGTCCCCATCACCTGACCGACCTGGACCAGGAATGACCGGATTTGATCTTTCATCCCATAGACCGTATACTGTGATCTAATGATCAGAAATAATATCCCATGGAGGAACGGATATGAAAAAGCGGATTGTCACCTGGATCATCCTGGCGGTCATGCTCGTTGCCGTCATTCCGACGGCCTGGGCGGCCCCTGCCGGACCGGTGGAGGAGTACACCGTGGATCGGGACGGGAACACCATCACGGTCACCCCGCCTGCGGGCTATGCCGATAAGGGATACTACAAACTGTTCTGGAAAAATGAGACCACCGGCGAGATCCAGAGCGATGTTTTCCCGGTGGACACCGCGTCCTACCGGATCGATGTCGAGGAAGGCGCCGAATACACCTTCCAGCTGCACTACGCCAGGAAAAAGGGCAACCTGCCCGCCGGCTGGAAGGGAGCCGCTCCCTCTCCCACCCCGTCGGGTCCCAGCGTCTGGAAGGTCCTGTGGATCGACGCCCCGGTGATTGACTTCCGGGGATATACCACCCAAATGAGCGAAGCCAATTTCAAATCTTCCGGGGAAATCGCCCAGGCGTTTGAGGCCTTCGCGGAGGAGCTGACCCTCGGCCGGGTGGACATCCAGATCACCCGCATGGCGCTGGATGCCCCCATTACGGAGCTGGAATACTATCCTGATAACGGTTATTACGTCGACCCGGATAACTGCGACATGAAGCATTACGCCATGCGCAAATATGATTCCGTTTTCGTCATCGGGCGCTTTGAGCATATCCTCCGCCATTTTGACGGAATCACCGTGCAGGTGGACAACCCCAAGGAGACGCCGGGGTATTCCTTTGTCCCGATTTTCGGGGACGATCTTCTCTCCCTGTCCACTGTTGAGTACGAGCGGGACGTCTGCGTCCACGAATGGATCCACCAGCTGGTCTTCCTGTATGAAACATACCACCTGGATGTTCCCGACCCGGACGAACCGGATAAATACGGCTACCTTCCCTATGAGGAAAACGGCGGCCTGGACCACGGCCTTTTCCGGGATATCCTCACCATGACCGCCGTCTCGGAGGACGGGCGGTACATCGGGGTCCCCGCGGACGCCTGGCAGTACAAGCCGACCAAATATGCCCAGCTGAACCTCTCCTCCCTGCAGCAGGAGAAAGCCCCCGCCGCTCCGGCCACTCCGGCCCCGGAGGCGGAACCCGCCGCCGTAACCGCCCTCGCGGATGTGAATCCCGAGGTCTTCGGCACCCTGGATGAGGTCAACGGCATCTATGACAACCCGTACATGGGGCTGACCCTCAACCTCGCCGGCTGGAATACCTATACCCCGGGCAATATGCCCTACAGGACGTCTTCCATCGAGCCCGCTGAGGACGATCCGGACTTTATGAAGAACAATGATACGATCCCGGTGCTGATCGCCGCCGATGCGGATGAACCCGTTTCCGTAACCCTCGCGGCCGGATCTTCCCCAGTTCCGTTTATCCGGGAAAACGGCGAAGATGCTTACTTCCAGCTCCTGCAGAAGAACTATGAGCGCTGGGCCGTCCAGTACCAGTGCGAGGAATACTCCATCGGGCGCGTCGAGCGCAGCGTCGACGGCCGCACCCTGCCCGGGATCCGGTTCGACTACGTTTCCGGCGGCGTTTCCTCCGGGGATGAAATCCTCATCTGGCTGGAGGATGACCACATGGGGATCATCAACATATCGAACTTCATGTTTGACAACGTCCAGGATACGCTGGATCTCATCCGCTGGACGGAATAATCGAACGAAGGAACAGAGGGACGGTCTTTTTCGTTCCACCCCGGAAATTCAAAAGGCTCTCCTGCTGGAGAGCCTTTCTGAGTTATCGGGGGAACGGAGGGACGGTCTTTTTCGTTCCGGAACGAAGGGACGGTCTTTTTCGTTCCACTACCAAATTATTCCGGCATTATATAACAAATCGGTTTCAGATTCATTTAAAGTCAACTTACTTTCTTCTGTTGGATCGTCCTTGATTTGTTGAACAGCTCTGAAAACTGTTGTTTTGGACATGCCAGTCAATCGGGCAATCTGACCCATTGAAAGTCTTTCACGATACATTTCACCAGCATATTTCTTCTGTAGTTCCAAATCAAGCTTTTGGAAATCAGAGGCGGATGCGCACTGGGTTATCTTCTCCATGATCTGTCCAGCCACATCATCCCGAAGCCGCCAGTCATGATCCCCTTCATCCATAGCCATATCATCATTATCCTGTTTCAGGTATTGAACCAGCGCTTCTCTGCCGCCAAACAGATCAATTGCGTATTGTGTATCCGTTATGGTCCCTTTCCCGTTCTCATATGCGAGATAACTGCTCCACCTGTATTCTCCCGGGTGTTTCTCCAGCCCGGCTTTCATCGGGTTCTGCAATATATATCTCAGAACTGTTTGGTAGTATTGGTTTGTGGAGACGGCTTCGCTCCTGAAGCGATCCTGAAACAGATGGCCGGCTCGTTGATACTTCCGGTTATACCATACAGCATATCTCGTCCCGATTCTTTTGAAGATCATATCCAGTGCTTCCTCATGCGGTTCAATCAACAAATGAATGTGATTTGACATCAAGACAAATGCATGCAGCCGGAAGCCGGATATTTTTTTGCATAAAGCAAGCACGGACATAAAATGATATCGGTCCGCGTCTTCCTCAAATATATTCTGTCTGTTGACCCCACGCAGCATCACATGATAGATATTTGATTCATTGATTCTTCTTGCTGTCCTTGGCATTTTCATCACCTTCTGCTACTTTATCAGATACAGGCTGAAACAGCAACAACCGGAACGAAAAAGACCGTCCCTTCGTTCCCAGAAATGGCAATTCAGCGGAACGGAAGCAGCCGTTCTTTTTGCGTTTTGGCGGAATAACCGCCCCTATTTTTCCCACCGGGTCATGTATTTTGACCTTCTTTGATGTTATGCTTGTTTCACGGTCAGGGAATGGCCGGTTGAGCAAAGGAGATGGAAATGATGACCTGCCCGTTCTGCCACGGAGAGATGCAGCGGGGAGTAATATCCGGCGACGGCCGCACCGGGGTGTACTGGAAGGCCGGAGAGCGGAAAGCCTCCCTGGTGGACCAGATTGTGGGCATCGGGGCGGTCAAGGCCGCAAAGCGCAGGCTCGGGGCCTTCACGATTGACAACGCCTGCTACTGCGCCGCCTGCAAAAAGATGATTTTTGATACGGAAATCGGGAGGTAAAAAACATGCTGCTGCCAGCCATCATGATCGGACTGGTCCTGGGCTTCCTGTTCTTCAGGAAAACCGCCCTGCCGGAAGGAAACACCGGGAGAAATGAACCGGCCGTCCGGACGGTGAAAGCCACCGTCGACGGAAAGCCCGTTCATTCATATATATCCAATGACTGAAAAGGAGGACAAACACATGGCAAAGAGCTTTATTGAGGAACTGACCGGTTACCGCGTCAAGGTACAGAAGGACGGAAAGGAAGTCCTGAATGTGCCCGGAATCCTGGCCTTCCCAATCCTGCTGGCCGCGCCCAAGGCGGGCATCCTCGGCATGGCGGCCGCGCCGCTGCTGGGCTGCAGCATCCACCTGGAAAATGAAACCGGCAGGGATGTGGACTTCGGCAAAGCCGTGAAAAACGCGGCGGATACCTTCGTGAACACCGCGGAAAACGCGGCCAAATCCGTGAAGGAAACCATCGAGAAGGCCTGGGACGAACTGTCCGCCGATGATCCGGAAGGCTGCCCCTTCGGCATGGAAAACGAGGACGAGCCGGACGGAGAGAAAAATCCCGAAGAGGATATTCCCACCATCGAAGTGAAGCCGGACGATACCGACCGCGAATAACACTCCCCCAAAAACGGCAGCAGGCAGGAAATTTCCTGCCTGCTGTCTTCATTTCTGCGCGGTTTTTTCCGTCTGGTCCTGCTGTGCGGGGAACAGCTGCATGATCTTTTCGGTCAGCGCCTTTTCCTGCTCGCTCATGCTGCAGATCGGGCTCAGGTCCAGTTCCCGGGCCCGTTCCGCCACCTTCACGGCGGTCTCTCCGGCCAGGGTGGCGATCAGCTTCCGGGTCTCCGGGTTTCCGGTGGCCAGCTCGTAGGCGATATTGTGTGTGATCCACTGGGCCTTCATGAAGGCCATATCGCCGTACACGGCTTCGTCGTAGTTCTCGTTCTGCATGATCACCTCCAGGATCGCTTCCATTTCGGCCTCATCGGTGATCTTCAGGGACTCCCGGATGTTGATGGCGTAGTACTTCTCTTTGGGGGACTTGTAGAAGCACACGTTGATCTTTTTGCTCTGGATGTAGCCCCAGCCTTTCCGGTAGACGTTCACGGTTTTCCCGTTATACTTCTCCCGGGCGCGCTCCAGGCGTAGGGCATAGTCGGTCCCGTTCTTTCCGTCTTCGGCGTTTGCCGCGGCTACGACCATTCCGGCCAGCATGGCCAGAACCGCCAGCGCGGCAATCAGCCGAATGATGATTCGGTTTGTCATTTCAGTTGTTTTCTTCTCTCGCGCCAGTCCGGCATATACCGGTCCATAAACGCCTGAAAGTCCTTTCCATGGTTTCTTACCTTCAGGTGGGTCAGCTCGTGGAGGATCACATAGTCCAGGCACTCCAGCGGTTTCCGGGCCAGCTGCAGGCTGAGCCATACCTTCCGGGTATTCGGGTTGCACGTTCCCCAGCGGGTTTTCATGTTCTTCACCTGCCAGGATGCGCAGCGCAGGCCGGTTATATTCTCCCATACCGGCAGGCGCCTTGCGGTTTCGGCCTTCAGCATTTCACGGTACCACCCGTTCACATGGGCTTCCCGCTGCTCCTGCGTGCTGCCCGTCCGGGCGGTCAGCAGGGCGGTATCCCTTTCCAGCGACAGTGCCCAGCGGGTTCCCTCCATCACCCGCAGGACGTACGGTTTCCCCCACACCTCCAGTGTTTCACCGGAGACGTACCGCATTTCCGCCGGCTGCCGTACCTGGCGTTCCCGCATCTTCTCCTGCTGCTTCCGAACCCAGTCAGCCTTCGACTCCGCGAAGGCGAGGATCACACTGTTCGGCAGCAGCAATGGCGCGGAAATCCGCACCCGCCCGTCCGGCGGGAGCACCGTCAGCCGCAGGGTTTTCATCCGTTTCCGGACAACCTCTGCGGGAATCCCGTCAATCTGAATGACCATTTCTTCTCCTCGTTCCCCGGCGTGCAAACCGGGGGATTATGGGTATTGTAGCGGTTCAGGCCTTGATATTCAAGGGCATTGCAAAGGAAAAACCGAATCCGTACATCTTTTCGTAAAATCGAACGCAGGGGTTCGGAGCGCCCGGAAAACTATCCGGTGGATAGTTTTCAGCGGAGAACGGGCGGCAGCCCCGGATAGGTTCCTTTCGTTCGATTTTTGAACTAACGGGGACAGTGAAACGATAGGGACAGTCCCTATCGTTTCACATCTCTCTTTTGCCATTTTCACAGTTCCGGAACTTTTACCAGGAGCAGGTCCGCTGCAACATCTCCGTCTGCTCCCGAAACCAACAGCGAAGCCGTCGTCCACAGGCCGTCCGGCATGGGAACCAGGTGGTAATCATATCGCACATCCACGATGCTGTCCGCGTCTGTGTACTGCCCCAGCCGTTCAAAGTCCTCCCGGCTGAGGTTCAGTTCCGTGGTGCCCAGGGGCTTCCCGTTTTCGTCAAACCAGCGGAACAGCAGGGGGGCGTCCCGGATATAGCTTTCCGCTTCCTGATCCGCCGTATGATAGATTGCCGCGATCTTCCCGCCGGACCGGACCAGCCCGCGGCAGGCTCCGGTTTCATCCTCCAGGCCTTCCGTTTTCCTCCAGAGGCTTTCCCCGCTGCGGTTCAGCTTCTCCAGCGCGCTTCGGTAAACCGCCGGGCCATTCTTCTTCCCTTCCTTCTGGAGTTCCGACCGGATCGCCAGGTATCCTCCGTCTTCCGCCGGAACGACATACATGAAACCCAATTCGAATGTTTTCGGCCATATGCGATCCGGCACCTGTTTCCAGATTGTCCCGCCCTGCATGTCCGTCTTCACGATTTCCGGGGTATACGATATATATTTATTCCCGGCCCCGGCCACACCGAACAGAACCAGTCCGTCTTCTTCCTCGATCATGTTTCTGAATGTAAACATCATTCCCGGTTCACGCAGCACCGCGATTTCATGTCCGTCCCAGTCATACAGGTAGTATTTCCCGTCGTCGCCCTGTTCCTCAAAAAGCAGCCGGTTTGCCGTCAGGTTGTTGTAATACGCGTCAACCGATACCGGAATCCGGATTTCCTCTCCGGCGCGCAGCCCTGTCTGGGTAAAAAACTGCAGGATAAAGCCGGTATCCTGTTCTTCCCCGTCTTCCCAGAGAACCGCGCCGATCCGGCCGTCCGCAAGCACCGCCGCGCCGATATACCGTCCAGCGGTCTCATCCAGGTACTCCCAGCTCACCGTCCGGTTCGTGTTCAGGCACAGCAGCCTCGGCCGGGGCATGCCGCTTGGGTCCCCTGATCCGGCCAGCAGGACCCGCCCGTCCGCCAGGGTGTCCTGGTATATTACGTCGGAAAAAGCATACTCATTGATATCCACCATTTCTTCCGCACCTGCCGTTCCGGCCAGCATAGCCGCGCACAGGCACAGCAGCAGGATCCGGATCATCTTTCCGGGATGATGGTTCCGCTTCATTGTTCTTCCTCCAATCCCCATCGCTTCACGGTTCCGGGATCCTGAACAGGCCTGAACTATAGTATGCCATGTTGTTCCACGTACCGTCTTTTTCGGCCTGTGCCAGGTAGAACCCCCCGAGTATCCACATTCCGTCTTCCATGGGGATGATCCGGTCTTCATAGAAATTCAGGGACTCTTCGATTCCGAACGTCGGTTTCTCATTGGGTCGTTTCAGCTGGGGAAAGTTCTCCGTGCCGAATTCCATTTCCACGTTCCCCAGGAACATTCCGTTTTCGTCGAACCAGGCAATCCTCCGGGGAGTGTCCGCCCGGAAGGTTTTCCCGTCCTTATTAGCATGGATGACAGATACCGCGATTTTCCCGTTGGCCATCGCAAGCAGCCCGCCCCCGATTATGACTTCTTCAAAACCTTCCGTACGGGTCCAGAGGATATTTCCGTCCCTGTCCAGTTTCACCAGGGCACCCCTGTATTCCCAATCCGTATCCTCTTTCGGTTGAACGGGTTCCATCTGAAGAACGATATATCCCCCGTCCCCTGCCGGGATAATCCGTTCCGCGTCAGCCCGGGTGGTGTCCGGCCATGCGCACTCCAGCCTGGTTTCCCAGATCAGGTTGCCCTGCAGGTCTGTCTTTCGGACTCCCTCCCTCAAGTTGAGTTCATAGGCAAATCCGTTCATAACCAGGCCGTCTGCCTCTTCAATCATGTCACTATTGCTATAACTCAGATCGAAGCGTTCCAGGGAAGCAGCCTCATTCCCGTCCCAGTCGATCAGGTAACTGTCATCACGCACAGATCTGTACTGGTTTTCTCCTGCTTCCGTGAGGATTGTCGTGCAAATCATCTGTAGCCGGGACTTTGTGGCATTCTGGATAACCATCCCGTCTTCCCGGAACGGGATACTGACTTCTTTCCCCGTTGGTTTCCCGTCCGTTGTAAAAAAGCGCAGTGCATATTCATATTTATATGTTCCTTCATGTTCCACCGTATGCCCGAACATGAGGCCGATAGTTCCGTCCTCCAGTTCCGCTGCAGCGTCGAAACACTCGTCATCTGCGGCATCGCCTGTGTATTCCCAGCTCACCGTCCGGTCCGGGTTCAGGCACAGCAGCCATCCGGAGCCTGCGTCCTGCCCGGGAGCCTGCCGGGTTCCCACCAACAGGATCCGGCCGTCGGACAGTGTGGTTCCGTAAACAAGTGAGTTCTTCCCGCTTTTGCCAAGATTCACGCCCTCCGTTTTCTCCGCGCAGGCACAGCCAGCCGCCAGCATAGCGCACAGGCACAGAAGCAGTGCCCGCCGTATAATTTCTTTTCCTTTTGTTCGGATACTCATGGTTCTCCACTTCCTTTCGGATCGTAGTCCTCCGTATATATAGACGAATCTCAGGCCGGTTTTCTGCCGTCCGGAACAAAAAAAGTGAAACGTTGAGAACAGTCCTCATCGTTTCACAGTTCTTCACAAAAGGGGCCATGCACTGCGCATGGTCCCTTTCCTGTTATTCGTCCACCGCAAAGTGGTGGGTTTCATCGTGCATATCCCATATGGTGTTTCCGGTATCCGCGATATACTGCTGTTCCCATTTCAGCGTCAGGTCCCGGATCCGGTACAGCTCCTGCCCTTCCGGATTGCCGTATCGCTTCGCCAGTTCATGCACCGGAGGCATCTGCGCCCGGTACCGGTCGTCCAGTTCCTCCAGCATGGCGAGGATTTCCGCCCCGCTCATTTCCTTCAGCCGGGGGAATTCCTCCGGTGTCAGCACCAGCGTCAGGTTCCGCCCCTGTGCTTCGGTGATTTCCCCGGAGGCCAGCCATTCGGCTTCTGTCATATGTTTTGTCTTCGCGAACCGGCTCCGCACTTCCTCCGGCAGGCGCTCAAATTCCTCCCGGGTAATCCGCTGATCCAGGATACTCTGTCCCCGCCCCTTGCTGTGGGGCAGGAAGAACCGGATATTCTGCGTTTCATATCCCTGCAGGGTATGCAGCAGTTCTTCCGTCTGCCCGAGGTTCTCCCGCATCAGCGGAACGCTGATCGTCACCGGAAGCCCAATCCGGTTCGCTGCCTCCAGCATCCGGAGCAGGAAGGGATAATCCCCTTTCCGCCCGGCAAAGCGGTCATGGTATTCCTCCGTCCCGAAGAAAGTCAGGTCGATCAGTTCCGCCTTCTCGTTCCGGATCATGGTCATCAGGCGGTCCAGTTCCTCCTCCGTCCGGAATGCGAACCCGTTCATCTGCAGGAAGCGCCCGCACGGATACCCGCGCTCCCGGCCGTACCGGATATACCCGGCCAGGTCCGGCATGTCCATGCAGTAGCCGTTGTAATAGGACCCTTTGGTCATCTCCGGCCGTTCTTCCCGGATTTCCCGGAGAACCCGGTCCGCAAAGTCCATTCCCTCCTGCTGGTCTACTCCGGTGTTCTTCCCGCAGGATCCCAGCAGGCAGTACCGGCAGCGGCACTGACACGGAACGCAGTAGTTCGCAACAGAAACGGACACCGTTTTCATCGCCGTTCGCCTCCCTGTTCAGATGTGAAGTGAGTGGGATTGTAGCACACTTCCTTTTCTATGGCAATAGTTGAATTTCCTGCGCTGAAAGCCCTGCGAAGCGGTTGCGCGGTGTTCCCGGAAGTGCTATCATTTTCGGGACGTTTTCCCCTTCCGGGGAATACAGGATGGAGGGATCTTCCATGGAACTGTTGGATCTGTATACGGAGGACCGGGTAAGAACCGGAAAGACCATGGTGCGCGGAACCATCGTGCCGGAGGGCCTGTGCCGGTTGGTCGTGCATGTCTGCATTTTTGATTCCCAGGGCCGGATGCTCATCCAGCAGCGCCAGCCCTTCAAGAGCGGCTGGTCCAATTACTGGGATATGAGCGTCGGCGGCTGCGCCGTCGCCGGGGATACCAGCATTGCCGCGGCGGAGCGGGAAACCCGGGAGGAGATCGGCCTGTCCGTGGATCTTTCCGGTGTCCGTCCGGTGCTGACGATCAACTTCGATCGCGGGTTTGACGATTTCTATGCCGTCAACCAGGACGTGGACCTGTCCACCCTGCGCCTGCAGCCGGAAGAGGTCCAGGCGGTCAGATGGGCCACCCTGGAAGAGATCCTGCAGATGATCGATGACCGTCAGTTCATCCCCTATGAGAAGGGCCTCGTCTCCCTGCTGTTCTTCATGCGGAACCACCGCAGCGTGGAAACCTACCGCGACCCGACGAGAAAGTAAAAATCGAACGCAGGGGTTCGGAGCGCCCGGAAAACTATCCGGTGGATAGTTTTCAGCGGAGAACGGGCGGCAGCCCCGGATAGGTTCCTTTCGTTCGATTTTCAGCATTTCAATCAGAAGGAGATATCCATGACTGCAGAGGAAATGTGGAAACAGTCCGGCCTGGCCGGTGAATATGACGCCTGGGCATTTGGGGAGGCGGCGGACAAGCTGGCTGCCCTGGTCAAAGCGGGAATCAAAACCGCCACCTGCTCGGCATACGACCTGTACGAGGCGGAAGGCGAAGACCTTCCGCAGCCCGGGGAAACCAGCGTCATCCTGGATTCAGCGGATGAGGCGGTCTGCATCATCCGGACCACCCGAGTATATGTCGTTCCGTTTGACGAAGTCGCCGCGGAGCATGCCTTCCGGGAAGGCGAAGGCGACCGCTCCCTGGCGTACTGGCGGGAGGTTCATGAATCCTTCCTGAAGGAAGAGCTTTCCTCCATCGGGCGTACCTTTGACGGAAACACCCGGGTCGTCTGTGAGGAGTTCGAGGTCGTCTACGCCTGATCAGTCTTTTTTGAGGTACGATATGGAAATCAGGGAATACACCGAATACCGGGAGGAGGAAATCCTCCGGCTCTATACCGCCGTCGGCTGGACGGCCTATACGGATAACCCCGATACCCTGGAGCAGGGGTTCCGCCATTCCCTGCTGACTTTGGCGGCATATGAAGGGGATGAGCTCATCGGGCTCATCCGCGCGGTCGGCGATGGAGCCACCATCGTCTTCATCCAGGATCTCCTGGTGGATCCGGCACACCAGCGGCAGGGCATTGCCACGGTGCTGGTCCGCGCGGTGCTTGCCCGGTATCCGGTTGTTCGCCAGGTGGAGCTGGTCACCGACAACACGCCCAAAACCATCGCTTTTTACAAATCCCTGGGGTTCACCGAATTTTCCGAAATCGGCTGCTGCGGCTTCATGCGCTGCTGACCGCCCTGAAACGATGGGGACAGTCCCCGTCGTTTCATCTTTAGAGTCATCGGGGACGGTTCTCAATGACTCATTTTCTGCATTTCTTTTTGATAAAAAAGCGCTTTTCGCTGTTTCATTTTCCCATTCCTCATAGTAAAATAACGGCAGAGAGTTTTTTCCTTTCAGGTACTGAACAGACAGATCCGCCGGGTCCTGCCCGGAAGGGGGAAATATGACTGAGCTGCTGAAAAACCTTCCGTATTTTGATGACCTCACGGATAAGGAAAAGGAACGCGTAACCGCGGCCGCCTATATCCGGCACTATGAAGCGGGCACGCAGATTTACGGTCCCTGTGTGGAGTGCGTGGGAATGATCCACATCCTGCGCGGGGAAACGCGGGCTTACCTGCTGTCGGATGAAGGCCGGAAGGTCACGCTGTTCCGGGTCACCGAAAACGACAACTGCATCATCTCCGCCTCGTGTGTGCTGTCGCATCTCCGGTTCGAGGCGCATATGGAGGTTTCAAAGCCCTCCGATATCCTCATTGTTCCCGTCAGCCTGTTCGGTGAACTGTGCGCGCAGAATGTCCATGTCCGCTGCTTTGCCTACGAGCTGGCCACCCGGCGTTTTTCCTCTGTGGTCGCCGTGATGGAGCAGACGCTTTTCTTCCCGCTGGACAAACGCCTGGCGGGTTTCCTGCTCAGCGCCTGCCGGGAAAACGGATGCCCGGAAGTCCGGATGACGCAGGAGGAACTGGCGGCACGCGTCAATTCCGTCCGGGAAACCGTGGGCCGGATGCTCAAACGCTTTGCCGCGGACGGAATCATCCGGATCCGCCGGGGCGGCATCCTGGTCCTGGATATGGACAAGCTGGAAAAAGCGGCAATTTAGCAATATGTGACCAGGTCACAGACAACCAGTGAGAAATTGTGTATAATCATATCATCCGATAAAACTTCATAAGGAGGCATCCCAATGTTCAAAAAACTGACCGCATTATTCCTCTGCCTGCTCCTGCTGATGCCCCTGTGTGCCTCAGCGGACGATCTGTCCCTGGGTGACGTAAACAATTTCCTCAACACCACCGCCAAAGTGGGCCCGGGCAGCAAGGCCAACCAGATCGCCGTGATCCCGTTCAGCCATATTGACGGGCCCAAGGACGAAGACCTCTTCTACGCGTTTGTCCCCTTCAAGTATGTAGCCCGGAACTACATCAAGTACCAGGTCACGTTCATTTCCTGCACCTGCCGGTCCGCGGACGTCAACGTATGGTCTACGGCATATGTGGAGCTGACGCTGCCCTCTTCCGGAAAGATCGGGGATTCGGCAATCCGCACCCTGTCCTTTGACGCGGATTCCACCGGTCACTACCTGGGCGGCTTCTGGGGCGACAGCAATCCTCCGCCCACCGCGCCCAACGCCAACTACGACCTGGTCAAGGCGGAAATGATCCCCTACTACATCGGCAAAACCTATGACCAGCTGAAGGACAAGAGCACCATCGACGACTTCACCGATTACGCCGAGGGCGAAGGCCGCGCGGCAATGACCGTGGACGCGGTCACCGGCGCCACCGTCTCCTCCAACAACATCCTGCGGATTGTCCAGGCGCTGTATGCCTACCACGCGACGGATGAATTCTTCGACGGCGACGCGGAATCCGCTGAACTGCGGAAGGTCTTCGAGGCAAAGAAGGAAGTCGCTGCCGCCGCCGCGACGGCCGCCTCCGCGCAGGAGGAAGCCGAGCTGCCTCCGCCCGTGGACACCACCAAAACCTACCAGGCCAACAAGGACGATCCCACCGAAACGGTCTGCGAACCCGGCAACTTCGGGCCCACCTGCTCGGCCATCAACAGCGAGAACCTGAAGCAGTACCTGGGCCGGACGGATGTCATGTACATCGACCTGCGGGATTATACCGACTATGCCAAGAAGCATATCCGGAACTTCGAGTGCATCCCGTATTTCGCCCTGATCTTCAACGCGGAAGCCGCCAATGATCCGGCACTGCCGCAGCTTTACGGCGGATCCCCGGACGATCCCATTCCGGTATACGCCGAATCGGATGAAATCCTCGAGGCGCTCTTCCCCAAGGGAAAGACCATCTTCCTCATGTGCCAGTCCGGCGGCCGGGTCAACAATATGATGAAGCTCCTGAATGCCCGCGGCTGGGATATGTCCAAGATCTACAACATCGGCGGCATGGCGCATTACGCCGGCGCGGAATACCGCTCCATCGTCACCGACACCCCGGAAATCGCCGTCACAGCCACCTACAGCTTCGACGGCCTCACCCGCATTGCGCCGGCCCCGTAAGCCGCATTCCGAACGACGTTCCTATCCTCTTTCCCTCGGAGGCCGCCAACCCCATCGGCGGCCTCCCTTTTTCCGTTGCCGGACAGACTGCGGCCCGGGGATACAAAAAGGACCATGCTGCTGCATGGCCCTTTTGCTTTGGTTTGCTTTACTGGCCGGCTTCGGCCGGCTCGTAGAAGTTGAAGGTGTACAGCCCGCTGGGGCTGAGACCGTAGGTGGTGAAGCGGCCGGAGTACAGCTCCAGCGCCTGGCTGTACCGTGCTCCCTCATTGACGATATACCAGCCGCCGTATCCCGGCTCCAGGTGCCAGCAGGCCAGCTTTTCGTCCGCCGGTTCCTTCTCCAGTGTGAGGCTGTTCCCGCTGGGCGTCGTCACCAGCCACCGGCCCTCCGGGTCGCTGAACCGGAACACATAGTTCTCATCCACGTGAACGGTGAACACCACCGCGCCCTCAGGCATCGGTCCCGCAAGCACCTCGCCCGCGGCTTCCCACCGTACGGCGTCCAGCCCGCCGTTGGCCGGTTCCCCGGTCATGGCCAGCTGCTCCGCCTCATGGTAGATGATCACCTGCTGCCCGTCCGCGGGGATCAGCACCATGTTGGCGCCGGCTTCCGTTCCTTCCGGCAGCTGCACGTCCTCCGTGTCGCCGGAATATGTGATTCCCCAGTGCCAGCCGAAGTCCGCCGGCGTCACGGTGCCCTGCCGCGTCAGGTATTCAGCAATCAGGCCCTGCACGATCTCGCCGTCGCCTTCCATCTGCGCCCATATGGCGTCCTCCGCGGAGAAGCTCCGCAGGCCGCACCGCGCGTTGCCCAGAATGTAGTTGTTCACTGCCGCGAGGTACACCCGGTCGTCCTCAAAGGGCCGCCCGTTCGCGAAGCCTTCGATCACAACCTTCTCCCCGTCCGGCCTGGCCAGGTCATAGCTGAAGTTCAGCCCGCCGAAAATCAGGTGGGTGTTGGTGTCGCCCTTCGCGTAGGCAAACGCCGTGCCGCCGTGCACCCGTGCGGCCAGCCGTCCGGAGGCGTTCTCCTCCATCACCGCGCGGATCTGCGCGCCGGTCATCGGGATCACCAGGATGCTGTTGGCATAGCGGTACAGTTTGTAGATATCCTTCATGGAGACCGGTCCGGCTTCCACCACGTAGTTTCCGGATACCGTCACCGTGGTAATGGACATGTCCGTGTCCAGGTGGTCCGTTCCGGCTTCCGCCATCACGGCATCGGCGCCGTACTCGTCCGCCATTTCGGCAATCCGCAGCGTCGTCATGTCAATGCACACCTTGGCAACCAGGTCCATGGAATCCGTCTGCCGGGTATGGTAGTCCCGGCTCCCGTCCCATTCGCCGCCGGCGATTCCCACCGGCTGCTCCACATATCTTTCCGCCATATCGGCGTATGGCCGCACCTTCTCCTCCAGTTCCGCGTCCACGTCGTATTGGGCAGGATCCAGGTTGGCGCTTTCCAGCAGTTCCCATTCCAGGGCGCCGTTTTCATTCTCCGTAAAGCGGAACACCGTGCGGGTCAGCTCCTGCCCGCCGCCGTTCACCATGGGGATCTCCCGGCCCTCCGCGTTCGCGAACAGCTGGCCGGAATATCCGTCGGAATGGTCATGGCCGTTGATCAGCAGGTCGATGTCCGCGGTTTCCGCCACCAGGCGCATGGCCTGGCTCTCGGAGTTGCCGCCGAAAACCAGGCGGCTTTCCGCATTCCCCAGCCCGCCGTGATACGATACGATAATGAACTCGCAGCCCGCCTCCCGCATTTCCGGCAGGAAACGCTTTGCCTCCTCCGCCATGGAGAAGCCGTCGTTGCCGGGATGCACGAACTGCAGCCCGGGATAGTTGTACGGCAGGTCCCAGCGGGTGATGTCGCAGTTTTCCAGCCCGAGGATTCCGATTATGTGCTCATGCCCGTTCACCGTCACGGTGCGGATGATGTATGGCGTAAAAGCCTGCTGCCCCGCTTCCGTTCCCGCTTCACTGCCGTCATGGCAGACGTTCGCTGCCAGCACCGGCACGCCGTTTTCCTCCAGCCACCGGTAGGTTTCGCTCATCACTTCCCACGGGTAGTTGAACTCGTGATTCCCCAGCACGGACGCCGTATACCGCATCTCCTTCAGGCACAGGGCCATCACCAGGGGATCTTCGCTGAGGCCCATGTGGCGCTGCAGCAGCTGGTATTCCGACACCTGCGTGCCCTGGTACAGGTCGCCGTTGTCGATCAGGAGAACGTTCTCCTCCCCGAACGTTGCCCGGATCTCCTTCACCGCGGTGGATACCCGCAGCATGTTGTGCTTCTCCGCCCCGCCGGTCAGCACGTTCGTCTCCCAGCACTTCCCGTGCATATCCGTGGTGGAGAGGACGGCCACGTCGGTATACGCCGGAGTCTCCCCTTCCGCCATGGCCGGGCACAATCCCGCGCCGAGGCATACCGCCAGCAGCAGTGCCAGTCCCCGGATCAGCCGTTTCATATTGACGCCCCCTTATCCTGTTCTCTCTGTTTTTCTATTATATACTCGAACCGAGCGGAATAAAACCCCGGGACAAAAGGAGCGGCCTGCCCATCCGGGCAGGCCGCTTTGTGTTACAGGACTGATTTATTTCTGAGACGCCTTGTCCGCGTCGGTCTTGAGGATCCATCCAGCCGCGCCGCGCAGGCCGACCACCAGCCAGTCGCCGTCATCCTTCAGGATGGGCAGCATCTCGCCGTCATCCAGCAGGCCCACCCGGGGCGCCTTGGTATCGTTCCAGGCATAAACCGCCGTGGCGCCGTTCGTCCGGTACCAAGCCGGATCAACCACGACATAGTCCGCGTTCACCCAGCCGGAGCAGCCGCCGTCCACGTCATCCGAAAGGAAGCAGTCCGCCCAGCCGTCCACCTGGTTCTGCACCATGAACCGCGCGCCGGCGTTCAGGGTGGTCACCGCCTCGGAGGAGGCGCTGCGGTCCTTGCGCACCGTCAGGTTCGAGCACAGCACCACGGCCGTCAGGCCGATCTGGCCTTCGCCGTAGGGCGGGATAATATCCGCGTGGCACACACCCGCGGCCAGTACAAACAGCATCAGGAAAGCAATAAATCTCTTCATGTTACGCATAAATCAATCTCCTTTCGCCGCCGGCTTTGCGGTTCTCCGTTCCTTGCCGGCTACAACCATATAACGCGGCAACGGGCTGTTTCCTTCCCGGAGTCGATGTGGACTTCTCATTGACTCATTTTGAAACACCGGGGACAGTCCCGTTTTTTTTACAGCTGATAGTGCTCCCTGATACGGTCCGAGCATTTGATTTTTCCCCGGATGTGGATTGAAGAGATGGTCTCAATCACAAGATCATCCAGGCTCTCATCAATCAGCAGCATGCCGTATCATCCCTGCCCGGGCCCTGTATTCCTTCAGCCGCTTTCCGAGTTCCATTTCCGCGTCCTCCTTGCGGGCCCATCCTACCGAAATCCGGGGATTATTGTCCATCCAATATACTTTACATCGCCCATGGCGCCTGTGTCAAAGCTTCTTTACACGCAAAAAAGCACGGCCGGGAAAGCTTTTCCCCGCCGTGCAGAACAGGTGTCTCAGCCGAGGCTCTTCAGGATATCCGAAAACCGGTTCAGGTGCCACCTAGCCCGCTCATCGTCCCGGGCATCCCCGATCGCCGCGCAGTCAAAGCCGCCGGCCACGGCCGCTTCCACCCCCGCGCGAGCATCCTCCGCCACCAGGCAGTCCGCCGGCGCAAGCCCCAGCATCTCCGCGGCCTTCAGGAATACTTCCGGATCCGGCTTCGAACGGGTGATGCAGTTTCCGTCCGCCACCGCGTCAAAAAAGCTGCCCAGCCCGATGCGTTCCAGGATAAAGGGCGTGTTTTTGCTGGAAGAGCCGATGGCCAGTTTCAGGCCGCTCCGGCGCAGGGATTCCAGCGTTTCCTTCACTTCGTCCGCCAGGTCTGCCGGCGTCATCTGCGCAAGCAGCTGCCGGTACAGCGTATTCTTCTCTTCGGCAAAGGCTGCCTTTTCTTCGCCGGTATAGGTCCTTCCGCCTTTTTCCAGGACGATTTCCAGGCTTTCCATCCGGCTCACGCCGCGCAGCCGGTTGTTCCGTTCCCGGTCAAACGGGATCCCCAGGCGGTCCGCCAGGGTTTTCCACGCGCGGTAATGGTATTCATCGGTGGAGCAGATCACACCGTCCAGGTCAAAGATGATCCCTTTGTATCTCATGCTTTCCCCTCCAGGATGCCGCTGCGCAGGAACCAGGCCGGAGTACAGCTCCAGGCGTGGCAGTAGCTGTTCACCACCGGGGATCCGTAGGGAGACTCATCCGGGTTCTGCGGATTGTACAGTTCCCAGTAGGTATCCGCTCCCCGGTCGATCATGCCGCCCCAGTAATCCCGGATCACCCGGTGTGCTTCTTCCTTCCGGCCTGCGCGGCACAGGGCTTCCGCGTAATGGTGCATCATATAGGGCGTTACCATTTCCACCGCTTCCGGGCAGGCCCGCGCCGCTTCCAGGCAAGCGGCTGCCTCTTCCCCTTCGGCAATGCCGGCCAGGACCGCCCATACCTGGGAAGCCCAGGAGATCTGCCGTTCCTTTCCGCTGACAAACAGATGCCTTTCCGCGTCATACCAGTAGGTGCGAGCGGCTTCCTTCCGCTGCTCCGCCAGCCGGGCAAGGTCCGGATCATCCCGCATTTCCAGGGCCGCCCGGGCGCAGAAGATCCAGATGGCCTGCGCGCAGAACTGCTTGTTCAGGCGGAGGTTCCAGTCCACAAAACACCAGCCGAGCCGGTCGCTGTCCCGGATCAGCCCGGTATCCGGGTCAAACTGTTCTTCCGAAAGGCGGAGCTGGTGCAGGGCCAGCGGCAGCAGGTCCTCCATCGTCTCCCGGTCGCCGCTTGTCCGGACATACTGCAGCAGTGCCGGGATAAAGAACAGCGAATAATCGAACATGTAGGTATCGTCGCCTTCCACGCGCGGCTCGGTAAACAGGCACGCGGGAATGCGGCCTTCCGTGTCCGCGGCGCAGGCAAACAGGTACAGGCAGCGTTTTACAAGGCTGAAATTCCGGTATGTCACGCTGTTGGCCAGTGCCTGCAGTCTCAGGTCGCCCAGCCACAGGCGGCGGTCACGCTTCGGGCCGTCCTCAAACACATCCTGCATGCAGTTATGCAGGGTCCGCAGGGCCGCCCGGTCGATTGCCGTATCGCGCGTGTCGCCCTCCAGCGGCCGGATCACCCGGTCATCCGCCGAGGTCACGGTTTCGGCAAAAGCGTCCTCAACCACCAGGCGGTACCGGGAGGACAGCGCAAACACGTCAATCCGGACGTAGCGGAAGGCATACCGCCGGGGCAGTGCCAGTTCGGAGGGCAGGACATCGATATGCACCTGTTCCTGCTGGACCCAGCCCTTGCTGATCCACCCCGTATAGCCGTCCAGGGTCTCATCCAGCTCCCGGCTGTTTTCGCAGAACTTGACCTGCAGCCAGGCCGGCGCGTCGGGGTGGCTCCCCTCGCTTCCCAGTTTCAGCGTCAGGCGTCCCACATAATGGTTTCCGAAATCCAGCACAATGCTCTCGTTTTCCGTGAGCGCACGGCCGGGCATGCCGGAGACCGGGCGCACCGTTTCCCGGATGAGTTCCGGTTTCAGCTCTTCCGCCTTCTGCAGCCAGGCCGCTTTTTTCTCTTCAAACATGTTCGTTCCTCAGTAACACAGGTATTCTTTTCCGCAGAACGGGTCCGTGGGCGGCGTGCCCCGGAAGGGTTCCCGCCCCATCATCTTCTCCGTCAGCGCGTCCAGGGTTTCATCGTTGTTGGAGTAGCAGTTGATGTATGTCTTGATCATGGGAACATCCACCAGGTGGTATGGATTGGCCAGGGAGGCAAACACCGTGGGCACCTCATGGACAAACCACGGGACGTTGTTTCCGTGTCCCCAGAAAGTAAACCAGTTGATGCGGTTGGTCGTCTTATTGCTGGCGTTTTCCACATTGCCCAGGTACAGCACCGCGTCATACCGGTCCGTGAACGGCCGGACGCCGAACTGGTAAGTGGCGAAATCCTCCGGCTGGTACAGGGTCACCTCAAAGCCTTCCGCTTCCAGCTTCTCCCGCATGTATGCCGCGATATGCCCGTCGGAAGGGCAGCCGCCCAGCACCTCCAGCAGCAGGCGCGGGGTTTTCTTCGGATCCAGGGGCAGGTTCCCCTCGGTATCCTTCACCAGCGTAACGGCATCATCCGCCAGTTCCCTGGCCCAGGCATGATGCTGTCCGCACCCGATGCAGGCCATGGCTTCTTCCGGCAGCATGGGGCTCCCGTTCAGTCCCAGCGCCGCCTTCATGGCGAGGATCCGGGTCACCGCCTCATCCACCCGTTCCCATGTGAGCAGGCCCCGGCGGATCCCGTCCTTCATATACTCAAAGTCTTCCGGCAGGCTCTTGTTGAACAGGAACATATCCGCGCCCGCGGCGATGGTCGTGGGAACGGCATCCGCGTGCCGCATCGAACAGTTGTAGCCGACCATGGGCGTGGCATCGGTAATGATCAGTCCGTTGAAGCCCAGGTGTTCCCGCAGCAGGCCGGTCATCAGTTCACGGGAAAGCGTGGCCGGCACGGTTCCCTCCGGCAGGGAGGGATTCAACCTGTGCCGCCATTCCGGGTGGTCGATGTGGCCGATCATAAAGCTCATCGCCCCGTCTTCGATCATTCCCCGGTATACCTTTCCGTAGGTTTCCTCCCACTCGGGGATGGGCATGGTGTTCACCGACACCAGCAGGTGCTGGTCCACCTCGTCCACGCCGTCGCCCGGGAAATGCTTTACCGAAACGGCCACGTGGTTTTCATCCGCCCCGCGCTTGTACGCCCGGCACATTTCCAGCACCCGTTCCGGGTCCCGCCCGTAGGAGCGCACATTGATAATGGGGTTGCGCCAGTTCAGGTCCAGGTCGCTGACCGGTGCGAAGGCAAAATTGCAGCCTGCGGCCGCCGCCTCCCGGCAGGAAACATATCCCAGCCGGTATGCGTGTTCCGTCTTCCCCGCGGCGCCGACAGCCATCTGCTGGCCGAACATCGTGCCGTCCTCCAGGAATCCGGTGGAGCCGAACTCCAGGTTGGCCGCGCACAGCAGGGGGATGCGGCTGTTGTCCTGCATAAACCGCAGGGCGGAACGCACCTCGCCGGACGGGCTGGTTTTGAACAGCAGGCCGCCCACGTGGAAGCGCAGCATTTCATATCTCAGGTAGTTTTCATCCGAAGAGTACGCGATGGGCAGGAACAGCTGCCCGATTTTCTCATCCTCCGTCATGGAGGAAAGTGTTTCCTCCACCCAGCGGATCTGTGCGTCATCCAGGCAGAACGGTTTGGCTTTCAGGTCAATGCTCATGCGCCGGCCTCCTGCTTTTTGCGGAATCTGGATAGAATGGCAAACTCATTGTTCAGGTAGATCAGGAACAGCACCAGCAGCAGGGCGGAGACAATGCTCTGCACCGAGGAAGCGGTGTCAAACCGGGCATATGCCAGGGAGATCAGTGCCATGGAAACAGCGCCCAGCATAATTCCCACCCGCTTGTTGATGTAGCGGCCGATCCATCCGCCGATGAACATGGGCAGGAAAGCCGTGAACATGATGCCGATGGAACCGAAGTTCAGGGCCATCTGCTGGCTGCCGGTGTTGGCCAGGCTGATAAAACCCACCACGCCCATCAGGGCGCCGCTCACCGTATAGCATCCAAGGGCATTGCCCACCTCGCGGATTCCCGTTTCCACCGCGATCTTCTGGCCGCCGGCCAGCGCCCGGTAATGCGCTCCGAAACAGGTATAGTCAAACAGCAGCACCACCAGCGCCACAATCACCGCGGTTACCAGGATATAGTTGAAAATCGTGGAAAAACCGATGATGTCCGTCCGGGTCACCAGGGAAACGCCTTTCCCGCCGGTGAAGGCAAACGCGCAGCCTTCATAGAACAGGGCCATACCCAGGGACACAATGATGGGCGGAATCCGGGTAATCACATATACGCCGCCGTGGATCAGCCCCAGGAGCGCCGCCACCAGGATCGCGACGGCCAGTGTGGGCCAGGGGCCCATATTCCACTGCTGGGCGAGGGTCCCCGCCACCGTGGCGGAAAGCATGGACACCGCGCCCAGGGAGAAATCGAAGCGGCCCGAATCCAGGTTGATGGAAAGGGCGAAGGTGGTCAGTGTCACATTGGCCACCGCCCGGAAGAACAGCTTCCAGCTGTCCGCGTTGGCAAACAGCTGCACGCCCTTGGCCAGCGCGATGATTTTCAGCACCGCCAGCACAGCGCACGGAATCAGCAGGCTCAGCAGCAGGTTTTTCAGCAGGTGGTTCTTCTTCTTCATTCAGGTCACTCCTTTGGCGCGTATCGGCGCTCCTTCTGCGGAAACGCCCGCCGGGTATCCCCGCAGAAAGAGCGCCGGGAGCAGGGAGCTGCCCTGCCCCGGCAGGAAATGCTTATTTCTTCAGCCCGACGATTTCATCGAAGGAATACCGGGCAACGAAAGCGGCGAAGTCGTCGTAGCTGACGCCGGGAGCCGCGAACTGGTCCAGGATTTCCTTCGTGTAGGCCGGATCGGTGTTGGAGGAATCCACCGCGCTGAATTCCTTGAACTGTTCGGAATTGGTGGCGACCCAGAAGCCCTGGCCCAGGGCCAGCGCGTTGCCGTCATTGTCCCGGATGGGGCTGCCGTTTACCGCGTTGTACACCGCGGCGAAGATCGGGCCGACGGAGGCGGCGAATTTGCCCGCTACGTAGTCCAGGATGCCGTTTTCCATGGCTTCGCCCATGGCGGGAGTGAAGCTGTCCACCGTCGCCAGCTTGACGCCGGATCCGGAGATGAAGCCGCCCAGCACGTCCACGCCGCTGCCCACAGTGAGGATCGCCTGGATGCCTTCGGTGCCCACCATCTGGGCCAGCTTGCCGAACCAGGCATCGTTGAAGTCATAGCCGCCGACATAGGCTGCCAGCTCCAGGCTGCCGATCGTGCAGGTTTCAATGTTACCGTCGGTGTAGATCTGGCCGATGATCGCGCCGGCATTGTCCGCGCCCTTGTAGTTGGCGCCTTCGCCGCCCTTTTCCACCATGGCGGTCAGCATACCGGCCGCGCGGTAGATGTGCATGTCCACATAGTACGGAACACCGCCGCCGAACATGCCGAATTTGGTCATGCCCTGGTCGATGTAGTAGGACGCCATGTCATAACCGGCCTTGAATTCAATATCCATGCTGGGTCCGATCGCGCCCACATAGTATTCGTAATCCTTGTATTCCTCATACTGCTCATCGGTCAGTGTGCCGGTCGCCACCGCGTAGTAGATTCCGGCCGCGTCGCACTGCTCAATCTGGGCGGGACGGTCAAAGCTGGAGAAGGAGATCACCGCCTTGCAGTTGCTGACGATGAAATTGTCGATCGCGCTCTTTTCACCGGCGGCGTCGGAGAGCTCATCCGAATAGATGAATTCCACGTCATACGCCTTGGCAATATACTCGGTGTAATAGGCGCGGAAGGCCAGTGCTTCGGAAGAGGTCGCGTCGGAAACCAGCACGCCGATCTTCACGGAGCCGGCGGCCATCGCGGGCACGCAGGCCAGCACGAGCATCAGGCACAGGGCCAGGCACAGGATACGCTTCAGGTTTTTCATGTTCGTTTCTCCTTTATGTTTATTTGATATCTGTAACGCTTGATGCGTTATCACCGGGTAAGAAGCTTGCCCCGCTGGCTGCCCAGGGCGATAAACACCACCAGCAGGAAAATGGCTGCCTTGATCATCTGGCCGTAGCCGCTGCCCATGTTGAGCATGCTCATGATCTGGCTCAGGAAGCCCATGGAGAACGCGCCAACCACCGCGGAGAGGATCCGGCTCCGGGGACCGCCGGATACCGGCATTCCCCCGAATACGATTGCGATGATCACGTCCATTCCGATGGAGGACGCCGTGTCCTTGTTCAGCGTCGGGGCATAGACAATGGTCAGGAATGCGCCCAGGCCGATGCCCACCGCGGAAATCAGGGAAGCGATTACCGCCAGTTTCTTCTCGTCAATCCCGCTGAGCTTTGCGCACACCGGGTTGCCGCCGATAAACCGGGCTTCCCGGCCGGTGGGCAGCAGGGTGAAAACAAACCAGCACAGCGCGATGTAGATCACCAGCACCGCAACCTTGAACGGAATATTGTCCAGCGGCCGGACGTCCCGGGCTTTCACCTTGATGGTGTCGCCGGCGCCGTTCCAGCCGATCAGCATCAGCATGAATGCGCTCAGCACGCTCATCATGGCCACCGTGGTCACGAAGATCGGCAGGTTGAACACCGAAGCCAGGGAAGAATTGATAAACCCGATGGCCACCGCGACGCCGACGCATACCAGGAACATCACAACCAGGCTGCCGGTCGCGTTATACGCCATGGCGCCCAGCAGTGCGCTGACACCCGTGGCCGCGCCCAGGCTGATGTCGAAGCTGCCCAGCGTGTAGATGAACACCGCCCCGGTCGCGACCAGCGCCACCACGACGCTCTGGTTGATCACCGCTTTCAGGCCGTACGCCACGTTCGCGTCCCGCACCGCGCCCACGATGTAGTATGCGGCAATCAGCACCAGCAGGCCCAGGATTGAGGCGAATGCCGGGATACGCTCCCGGAATGTTTGCTTTCCCATAATGCCGCCTCCTCAAATCATCCAGCGGATGATGTCCGCCTCGTTCATCTGCCCGCGCAGGAATTCCTTCTGCACCGCCCCGTCCTTCATCACCAGCAGCCGGTCGCACATGCCGATCAGCTCCGCCATTTCCTCGCTGATGATCACGATGGCCTTGCCTTCCCGCTTCATCTGCGTAATCAGCTGGTACATGCTCTGTTTCACGCCGATATCCACGCCGCGGGTGGGACAGTCCAGGATCAGGACCTTGCTTCCCGCGCCCAGCCACTTCCCGAATACCACCTTCTGCTTGTTGCCGCCGCTCATGGCGCTCACCGGCTGTTCCATATGGCGGCACTTGATGCTCAGGGCATCGACCTGCTTCTGCACATAAGCCGTTTCGCGCTTCTTCAGGACCAGCTTTCCTTTCCGGATATGCCGGAGGCCCCCGATCGCGATATTGTCCCGGATAGAAGCCTGCTGGCAGAGGGATTCGGTATCCCGCTCCTTGGATACGTAGCCGATTCCGAGCCGTGTCGCCTGTTTCGGGTCGCTGAAGGCCTTTCCTTCTGTTTCCACGGTTCCGCCGGTCAGCATCGCGCTGCCGAACAGTGCCTTCCCCAGCGTATGCATGCCGCATTCGCTGAGTCCCCCGACTCCGAGGATTTCACCGGCCCGGACCTCCAGGGAAATGTCCTTCAGGCCGCTTCCGTTCAGGCGGTCCGCCTTCAGCAGCACCGTTTCCTGCCAGGAAGGTTCATTGTCCGCCCGGTAATAGTCGCCCTGCATTTCCCGGCCGATCATGCTGGTTTTGATGGCGTCATCGTCATAGGTTTCCCGGGTGAAGTGGATGATAATCCGGCCGTCCCGCAGCACGGTCAGCGTATCGCAGACCTGCTTGATCTCGTCCAGGTCATGGGAGATGAAAATCACCGCCCGGCCTTCCTTTTTCAGGCTGTCCATCAGCCGGTACAGCAGCTCGCGGCCTTTCTGGGAAAGCGCGGTCGTGGTTTCGTCCACCACCAGGATTTCCGGCTTCTTCACCATAACCCGGGCTACTTCCACCAGCTTGCGTTCCTGCAGGTCCAGCATTCCGGCCGGCATGCCCGGATTGATATGGTCGGCATGGATCACGTCGAGCGCTTTCCGGCTTTCCGCTTCCATGGCCCGGCGGCTTACCAGCCCCAGCCGGTTCCGGAATCGTCCGCTTTCCCCCAGGAACAGGTTTTCCGCCACGGTAATACCCGGAATTGTGCCGGTTTCCTGCACGATCATGCCGATTCCGTGCTCCAGGGCGTCGATCATGGAGGCCGGCTGCCAGGGCTTTCCGTGGAATTCCATCTGCCCGGCATCCGCCTTCTGGATCCCCGCGATAATGGACGTCAGCGTGGACTTTCCGCTCCCGTTCTCCCCGATCAGCCCGCGGATTTCACCGGGATATACGTCCAGGTCCACCTGTCGCAGCGCAACAGTCGCGCCGAAGCTCTTGTCCATTCCGCGAACGGTTAAAATCGGTTCCATGCTGTCACCCCATCTGTGAACATTTCCTTTTCTGACTGCATTATAGCATGCTGCATCTGCCAAAATTCGATCAATTATGACATATTTGATCGATAATATTTGATTTTTTGTGCATTTGATTTGTCATATCCGGCCAGATTCCGATCTGAATGTCCGGTACGTGTTAATTCCTGCATTGATGATTGACAAAATCGTCCGCGGGCTTTATCCTGTGTCGTGATCCGCAGCAAAAGGAGGCCTCCCGATGGATGAAAAGCAGCTGATGAACCGCCTGCACACCCTGAACGAAAGCGAAGTATTTTACCGGAATTACCGGCTGGCCAAGGCGTCGCCCATCGGCTTTGAGGAATACCTTGCCGGGCTTGACAGGGACCGGGTGCACCGGGAAAAGCTCCTGGTACCGGAATGGAAGGATACCATCCCGCCCGAATACCTGGAGGACTGGTTTTTCGCGCCGGACTGGCGGGAAGGCATCCATGTGTTCAAGCACAACTGCTACACGCCTGCCATTCCGCACCACCACAACTTTTTCGAGATGTTCTTTGTCCTGGAAGGCCGGTGCATCCACCAGGTCGGCGAAAACCGTTCTCTCCTGCACACCGGCGACCTTTGCTTTATCCAGCCCAAGGTCACCCATTCCCTGGATGTGAACGATGAGAGCGTGATCATCGACGTGCTGATCCGCCGCTCCACTTTCCGCCAGTATTTCTACAGCATCCTGCGGGGCGATAATCTCCTTTCCAATTTCTTCATGAGCACGCTGCTCAGCAAACCCGGCATTGACTACCTGCTGTTCCATACCCGGGAGGACATGGACCTCCACTATGCCTTTGTTGAACTGTGCAGCGAGACCTTTGCGCAGGAAGCCTATTACAACGAGCTCATCAACGCCGTTGTCACCAAGATTTTCGTCCTGCTCCTGCGCCGGTACATGTCCGACTGCGAGCTTCCCGCCCACCAGCCGGAGGATTCGGACGCGGCCATCCGCATCGCGCGGTATATCCAGGATCACGCCGCAGATGTCACGCTGGCCAGCCTGGCGCAGGATTTCCATTATTCCCCTGAACACGCTTCGCGCATGATCCGCCGGACCACCGGGCAGACCTTCATGCAGCTGCTCACCAGCATCCGCCTGGAAAACGCCAAACAGCTGCTGCGGGACACCTCCGTCAGCATCCTGGACATTGCCATCCAGATCGGCTATGAAGGCAGCGACCAGTTCATCCGCGCGTTTCGCCGGCAGAACGGGATCACTCCCAATGAATACCGCCGGAAATACCGCCGGTCCTGAATCCGTTTTTTTTCCACGCAAAAAGCACCCCGGCGGGGTGCTTTTTATGCGGATACGGTTTGGTCTTACGGGTGCAGTCCCCTGTGCATTTCGGTGATCATCGGCCAGTCATTGTCGATGCTGTCGCCGTGCACCTGCCATACGATCAGGCCGCCCAGCCTGTTCTCGTTGATGTAGTCCAGCTTGGCCTGCAGGGATTCGGCGCTGTCATAGGTAATGAAGTCCAGGTAGTTCGGGGAAGCCGGATCGTCATTGTACAGCCAGGCCGCCTGCTTCTCCGCGTCATAGCCCTTGTGCCATCCGGGCGTGCCTTCTTCGGCGGCAGCTGCCTCGATGGCAGCCAGGTCATGCCATTCCATGTCGCCGATCGCTTCCGCTTCCGCGCCTACCGGGTTTTCCGCCGCTTCCTTCAGCTTCCAGCCGTGGCTGTACAGCGGGGAGCCGATAGCAATCTTTTCGTCCGGGACACCCTGCTCCAGCAGGTACTTCACCGCCGTGTCCGCGGAAACCTCGCCGTACAGCGCGGTGTGGTGGCCCGTGTTCTCCTCCCAGGAGCCGGCCATGTCATAGGTCATCAGGTTGATCCGGTCCACATAGGGATGCAGGGCGGCATAGTCCTGATGGCTCAGGGACCAGCCCACGGATGCGCCCGCGCACACGGTCAGGATTTTCGTTCCCTGTCCGAAGTGCTCGTCCAGCGCTTCGCGGATTTCCTTCAGCAGCAGTGTGTAGTTGGTCCGGTCGTCGCCCACCACGGGGTTGCCCTCGTCGTTCTCGTCCTCGGGCTCCCGTTCCACGCCGGGATACTCCCAGTCGATGTCCAGGCCGCCCAGGAAAGGGTACTGGTCCAGCGTATCAATACAGCTTTTGATGAAGGTCCCGCGGCTTTCCGCCGTCAGCGCCATCTCGGAGAAATGGCCGGAATCCGTCCATCCGCCGATGGAGATCAGGATCTTTGTGTCCGGATACTTTTCCGCGCACTCCGCGTACTGGGCGAAGTGCCCATTGGCGTTGTACTCATCGGTATCCGCCCAGGGGTCGGTGGAAGCCACTGCGAAGCCGCCCTCCACGGGAACCACTTCCCAGAAGGCGTGGTTTACGCAGTCCAGCCTCTCCCACGGCAGGCTGCGCACGTCGCACCGGGCATCGGAATAGATGTTCCAGTTCGGGAAGTAAACGGTCACGCCGGGTTCCTCCTTGGTCGTTTCGGCAGCTGCGCCGCCCAGGAGCAGCGCGCAGGCCAGTACAGCGGTCAGGAATACAGAGATTACCCTTTTCATTGTGAAGCCCTCCATTTTTTGTAGTTTTCTCCGGTTGGGCTTATTCTATCACAGTGAAAACGGCTCGTAATTGACTCCCATTGGGATGTTGTTGCCGGGGATTGTGCTGTTGACCCGGGAATGCTTTTTGCAGGGCCCTTTCTATAAACCGGCAGGAGAAGATGCTCCTGCCGGTTCGGCTGTTTGGCTTACCAGGTCGCTTTGGCGCTCAGTTCCTTCATGGCTTCGGAGATTTTGATCTGCTGCGGGCAGACCTTCTCGCAGCTCCGGCAGCCGATGCAGGCGGAAGGCTTCTTCTCCGCCGGCAGGGACGTCAGAGCCATCGGGGCGATGAAACCGCTGCTGCCGGTGAACTTGTGCTCGTTGTACAGTTCCAGCAGCCACGGGATATTCAGTCCCTTCGGGCAGTGCGTGGTGCAGTAGCGGCAGGCGGTGCACGGCAGCGCGGTGCGGCGGGTCATGTCCGCCGCCAGGGACAGCAGCGTTTCCTTCTCCGCGTCATTCAGCGGTTTGTCCGTTTCAAAGGTGTGCAGGTTGTCCTCCATCTGCGCCTCGTCGGACATGCCGGAAAGGATCACCTTCACCTCCGGAATGCCCTGCAGGAAGCGGAAGGACCAGGCCGGGATACCTTCGTCCGGCCGCAGGGCGCGCAGCCGCGCGGCGTCCTCCTCCGGAAGCCGGGCCAGTTTGCCGCCGCGCAGCGGTTCCATCACCCACACGGGGATGTTCCACTCCTTCAGCAGCGCCACCTTTGCCTTCGCGTCCTGGAAATCCCAGTCCAGCCAGTTCAGCTGCAGCTGGCAGAATTCCATGTCCTTCCCGTAAGCCTCCAGGAACCGCCGGATCACTTCCATGCTGCCGTGGGCGGAGAAGCCCAGGTGCCGGATGCGGCCGCTGCGCTTCTGGGAAATCAGATAAGTATAGGTTCCATATTTTTCATCGTTCAGGTAGGCATCGATGTTCATCTCGCACACGTTGTGGAACAGGTAGAAATCGAAGTATTCCACCCCGCACCGGCGCAGCTGCTCCTCAAAGATCTTTTCCGCCTTCCCCATGTTGTGCAGGTCATATCCCGGGAATTTGTCCGCCAGGAAAAACTTCTCCCGGGGATACCGGGCCAGGGCCTTCCCCAGTGCGGTTTCGGAATGGCCGTCATGGTAGCCCCACGCGGTGTCGTAGTAATTGACGCCGCCGGCCATGGCCTTGTCCACCATGCGGCAGACGGCTTCCTCGTCCACCCGGCTGTCGTCGCCGCCGATCACGGGCAGGCGCATCGCGCCCATACCCAGATTGGAAAGCTGAATATCCTGGAATTCACGGTAAATCATGGTATTTCTCCTTTCAGGGTCGTTCAGTCCATGAACAGGGTAATCGTCACGTCGCCGTTACCCAGCAGGGATTTCATCTCTTCCGGTGTTTTATCGGTAATATGCCCGAGGCGCGTATACGCCCAGGAATTGCTGCCGTAGAACACCACCAGCTGGCTGCTTGCATACAGCACGATATCGCCGGAATCCGTCACGGTCTGCACGTCGCTGCTGGGCAGGTGGCTGCCGATCGGTCCCACCTGCTCAAAGCCGCCGTACATGGACATCCGGATTTCCAGCCCGCCGGCCGCCAGCTCCTTCAGGGCCGCCACGGAATCGTTGTCCTCCCATTTCACTTCCACCGGCGTGCTGCCGATCGTCATCTTCATCGTTTTCTCCCCTTCCAGGCCCAGCGACAGGGCCCATGCCCGGATATCCTCCGCCGTACTCCCGTTACTGATCCGCGTCACGTCCAGCCATTCAGTCTCCCCGGCGGAAACCGCCTGCAGGTTCTTCGCGCTGGAGCCCGCCCCGCTGGAAGCCGAGGTGCAGAACGGAATCACGGTTTTGCCCCCCAGGTCAATCCCCTCGACCAGGGTGTACAGGATCTTCGGCGCCTGCCCGTGCCAGATCGGATAACCGATGAACACCGTGCTGTACTGCTCCATGGACTCTGGCCAGGCGGAGATTGCCGGGCGGGCGGAGCTGTCCGCCTGTTCCTTGTCCGCGCGGCAGTTGGTGTAGTAAGCCAGGTCCGCCTCGCTGTACGGGATCTCCGGAACCGCCTCGAACACGTCCGCGTCCAGGGCGTCCGCAATGGTCCGGGCCGCCGCCTTCACCGTATCATCCGTGGAGAAATAAATCACCAGGATCTTTGCATCCGGGTTCTCCCGGATCTCCGGCAGCTCCGTGATGTTCAGCGTTGCCGAGGATACCGCGTCCGCCGCAAACGCGGGCAGGACCGCCGCGCACAGCACCAGCGCCGCCAGGAATGCCGTCAGTTTCTTCATATCTCCGGTCCTCCGTTTTTTGGGTTTTTCTTCTGTCATATTATAACAGCCCGAAAGAGCATATGTAAGGAAACATTTGATAAAAGGCACCTGCCGAAGCAGGTGCCTTGTTGGGTTTTTCACGTCAGTTCTTTGTCACGTCCATTGTCACGGCACACAGCTGGACCTTCTTGAAGGGCCAGTCGATTGCTGTGCCGATGTAGTCCTTGCCCAGCATGTCAAAGAAGTTCCCGCCAACGCTGATTTCCGGCAGGCGGCCCACCAGCTTTCCGTCCTCCAGCAGGTAAGCCAGCTGCACGGGCGTCGCGAAATGGCCGTCGGGCGTGGCATCGCCGCCGGAGGCGACCATCATCAGGACTGCCTTGCCGGGCACCAGTTCTTTCAGGCTCCCGGCGGTCTTCGCCAGCCAGGGGCCATGGAATCCGAGAGACGGAACGCCGTCATAAGGCGCGTTCGCAGTGCCGGAATTCGGCAGCCCGTACTGTTCCGCGGTCTTCTTCGTGGTGATCAGCGCCTTCAGCACGCCGTTTTCGATGACCACCGGCCGGTAATCCTTCGCCGCGCAGCCCTCTGCGTCAAAGAAGCAGCTTTCGAAGGAGGAGTCCGGGTTCATGTCGTCGCAGAAGGTCAGCTTGTCGCTGAAAACCTTTTCGCCCAGCTTGCCGCTCAGCAGTGACGCGCCGGCCGCGTACAGGTCGCCGATAAAATGCTGCAGGAACCTTCCGTACAGGTCCATGGGCATTGCCACCACGGGCCAGCGGCCGGACTCGATGTCCGCCGGGATATAGAACGCGTCATACTCGCTCTTGAACTCCGCCAGGATCTTGTCCGCGTCGAAGTCATCACCCTGCCAGGCGAAAAACATGTCCATCAGGTTGCCGGATCCGCGGTTCTGCCCGACCAGCGCAATGGAAAGGTTCGCGCCGGAGCTCACCAGGTGCCGTCCCAGGCTGTTGCGGTATTCCGTTTTCCCGTGCACCAGGCTGATCTTGTTGGTCAGCGCCATCTTCGGGCACTGCTCGCCCAGGCGCTTCAGGAAGTCCGTCATCACGGGAATCAGTTCCGCCGCCGGAATGATTTCCTTGTCGTGGTCTTCGATGATCTCCGCTTCGCCTTCCAGGCTGCACGGATACTGGATGCCGAAGGCCAGCGCTTCCTTCGCCTGCGCGGTCAGCGCCTCCTCGTCCGGCTCTCCCAGGCACCCGGCCACGCCGATGCACCCGTTCTCATATACGCGCACGGTGCCGGTGGTCTTTTCCAGTTCGCGGTAGCTGTCAATCTGCCCCGCGGTCACATTCAGCGTAATGCTGTGCTGTTTCTCAATAATATACTCTTTTTCCATCTTTCTGCCCTCACTGTACGTTCATGGAGGAGACCCGCACATACGGGCCGCCGAAGCCGACCGGAAGTCCGCTCTGCTCCATCTTGCCGCAGCCGCCGGTCACAAAGGACAGCAGCTCCACATCCTTCGTCAGCCCATCGATCAGGCCGAGGGTTTCAAACACGGAGCCCGTGATCACGCTGATCTGCACCGGCCGTCCGAGCTTCCCGTTCACGATCTCGTAGGAAACGCTCGGTGCGATGGTGAAGGTGCTCATGCCGCTTCCGTGGTTGATGGTCTTGATGAAATACCCCTTTTCAATCGGGGCGATCAGCTGGTCGAAGTCCAGGTCACCGCCCTCGATATACGTGGTGGTCATGCGGACGATCGGCTCAAAGGTGCAGTCGATGGCCCGCGCGTTGCCGGTCAGTCCCTCATCCAGCACGGCGGCGGTCATGGCGCTGTGCAGCCGTCCCGCCAGCACGCCGTTTTTGATCAGGTAGTTCTGCCGGGCCTTCGTGCCCTCGTCGTCATAGGGCACAAAGCCGGAACCGACAATATTGCCGTATTCGGCAATGGACAGGATCGGCGAACCCACCGTCTTGCCCAGCTGCCATTCCTCCTTCATGGTCTCGTCGGAGATCATGAAGTCCGATTCGGACTTGTGGCCGAAGGACTCATGGGCAAACACGCCCGCGGCCATCGGCGACAGGACGACGGGATACTTCCCGGGCTCCGCCGGCACGGAATTGCGCAGGAAATTCGCCTGCTCCTTCACGGATTCCCGGAGTTCCCCTTCGATGCCGGTCATTTCGTCAAAGCGCGTACCGCCCTTCTGCCAGGAGCCCTGGAACTGCTTCTCCCCTTCCGCCATGCTGAAGCCGAAGGACAGGCCGCAGGTCTGGTAATCGTATTCGATGTCCGCGCCCAGGCTGGACAGGAAGTGGAACTGGCTGTTCCGGTCCAGGTATGTTCCCGTCGGCAGCACCACGCAGGAATCCTCCGTCAGCACCGGCAGGTAGCCGAGCAGCAGCTTCTGCTTTTCGGCCAGCGGAATATCCCGCACGGAGCAATCCGCGAAGGTGTACACCTTGTCCTGGTTCTTCTCAAAGCGCTTCACCACCGGGTCCTCCAGGATCGCCGGATTTTCCGTCGCAGCGGCATACAGGCCGTCCAGCGTTTTCTGCAGGCGGTCGGTGTCCGTTGTGGAGGCGTAGTACCAGAGCTTCCCGTCATAGACGCGCAGGAAGGCCTGCTTTTCCCTGCGGTTCCGCATTTCCTCCAGGGCGCCTGCCTTGTAGGAAATCACGGTCCGGCTCCGGTCCTCCACCCGGACGTCGGCGTAAAAACCGCTTCTGAACTGGATCATCTTGTGTTTTCTCCTTTCATATATGTTTCCCGAATCCGGGAAAAGCGCCCGGGCTTACTGCCCGGCCGCTTTGATGATGTGTTCTGCCTTCTCCCAGAACTCCCGGGAGATGGATGTGGCGCATTCCTCCAGGGCGTTGAGCAGCCCTTCCACGGCGGTTGCGCCCGCATCATCGTACACGCTTTTCTGCTTCATGTGGTCCAGGAGGATCATGTTCTCCAGCGTATAATCCGGATCCCGGTCAAACGCCACGGCCATTTCTGCGGCCCGGCGCAGGCTTTCCTCCGATGCTTCGGTCATTCCACAGCCGTCCTGCATCATGGCCAGGTCCAGGTGGTACAGGCAGAGAACCTTATCCAGGAAGCTCTTCCGGTCCGGGTATTTCTTCATGCTTTCCATGAGCCGGATAGCCCATTCCGTGGTCCGGAGTCCCTCGTCATACTTCTTCGTCTGGCCGTAGTAGGCCATATACCCGCCGATTGCGGAGACCATATCTTTGAAGTCGCTGAAGAAAGCCTTGGTCGTGTACAGGATTCCCTCCTCGGGCTTTCTCTCGTACACCGTGTACATAATGCCGATCTTCGCGTTGTTGATCCCGGCAATGTTGTCCCGCTTATATTGCTCAATTGCCTTTTTGTAATCCTTCAGGGCGCCGTAGCACTGGGCGATATCGTTGCGGATCCCCACCTCGGTAATCTCTTCGTCCCGGTTCTGGGAAAACAGGTCCAGGGCATGCGGGAACAGCTCCAGCGCCCTTTTCAGTTTGTCGTCCTGCCGGTACATGATGCCGGCTTGGGCATAGCTCTCGGCGGCTCCCAGCACAATCCGGAAATGATTGGGGAACTTTTTCAGCGCCGTCTCATATTCGCTGATGATCCGGCTGATATCCTCTCCCGTCATTCCCTCAAGCCGTTCCGCCTCCGTGTCTGCGTCACCGCTGTGCATGGAAAAGCCGATCAGCGCATCCACAGATACGTGGAAGATCTCGGCGAGGTCCATGATGTACGCAAGGTCCGGCTCAGAGGTTCCGCGTTCCCACTTGGAAACCGCTGCCAGCGTGATGCCGAGCCGTTCCGCAAGCTGCTCCTGAGTGAATCCCATACTCTTCCGGAAGCTGCGGATATTCTCAGCCAGGTTGTTTTCCATACGTTTCCCCCTGCGGTCTTTCGTCCGGTCCTGATCTCATGTTTCATCGGGATTGCATGTTCCATCCGTATCACCTCCGTACACGGATATTATATGCAGCTCCCATCTCCGATTGAACACCTGATTGGTATAATCTGTCAAGTATTTTTTCAACCGTTCGTTGAATCCGGAGATTTACATTCTGTTCCTGCTTATGCCTCTATCATATCCGTTTTTCATCCGCAATACAGACCGGATCGGAAGAAATAAGCACACTTATCTTTCCGGTTCAGCAAAAACCGCATTCGAATCAGATGTCAATCCTTTCGGTTGCTTGTACTTAGCAGGAAGCGAAAGCCCGGGGTGTTTCGTTACGGGACGTTATGGAACACGCCAGTGCTTAGCGATTGGCGAGCCGAAGGCGAAGACAGAGCTTAGCATCTGCTGCGTGTGGAATACAGGCGCGAGCCGTGTCCCGGAACGGAATTCCCCGGGTTGGAGCGCTTACCATAGCAAGACTTTCATCACATATTCAGTTCCGCAATAAGCTTCGGAAGCCCGGCCAGTTCATTCACCGCTTCCTCCGCCCAGTCCGGGAAGATATCCCGCTTCATGGCGGAACAAAGGGTAATCACCGGAGAAGTGATCCGGTCCAGGAGTTCAAGCTCCTTATCCGGCTTTCCGTATACGGAGAAGAATTCCCGTTTGTTCTCCTCGCTGAACCAGTAAGTCACATTCCGGAGATCGGTAATGCAGTTTCCCTTGCCCAGCAGGTTGTAGTCGAACATCATGGCCGCTGTGTGGTCCTTCCGCACCACCATATTGGTATAGTAGAAGTCATTGTACGTCAGCGTCCGGGGCGCGGCATCCATCCGCTTCCGAAGCTCCGCGTAATGATCCGCAAGGGCTTTCAGCCCTTCCGAATCCTGCAGGCTGAATTTCTCCCGGATTGCCTCAATATTCTCCCGGGTAAACGAATCCCATTCCTCATACATCCCGGCCCCGTGCTGCCGCACATACTCCATGCCGTTCGTGTGCAGGGTTTTATACCACTTCGCGATCGCCCGGATCACTTCCGGGTTTTCGAAATCCTCTTCCCGGCCCAGCCGCCATGTGTCCGAAGCGTCAATATCCTCCAGCAGGATGGACCGTTCACTCTGCCCCAGCACTTCAATGGTCGGGATGCCGCAGCCGCGCAGGATATCATAATTCCGGATCTCCCTCCGGAAATCCTCATCCTCAAAGCATTTCAGCACCGCCGTGCCGTTCTTCCACGGCACCCGGGCCACAATCACTCCGTCCTTTTCCCGGATCAGGCCTGCGCCGTCCCCGGTCAGTCCGTAATACTCCAGTTCCTCCCGGAAAAGGGCGGAATCCAGTCCGTTTTCCATTCCTGTTACCTCACATATAGAATATATCCTGCCGTCTATATTACCGGGAAAACCCCGGCATGGCAAGACCAAACGGCCGACAGGAGAATACCTTCCCACCTCCGGGCAGGATTCCCGGCAATATGATAGAATTATATCCCAAATCCCATTTTGCAACCTCAGGTTGCGGAATCGCAAACTGAGGTTGGTGGTGGGCGAGCCGTAAAAACGGTATCCTCCCCCTTGAAAGGAGGGTGAACTCATGAACTTTGGAGAAAACCTGCAAAACATTCGTAAGAAGAACCATATGTCCCAGGAAGGCCTGGCGGAGCTGCTCAGCGTCAGCCGGCAGGCCGTATCGAAGTGGGAGCTCGGGGAAGGCTACCCGGAAGTCGACAAGCTGCTGATTCTTTCCCAAAAGCTGAACGTCTCGCTGGACAGCCTGCTGGGAAATGAGCCCGCGAAACCCGTTTCCGAAAATATTGAAACGAGCGGTTCTCCCCGCTCCATCCGGATTGTTTCCCCGCATGAGGGCGTGATCCTGGACACTACCAGGGTCGTCCGTTCCCAGCAGTTCCGGGGCGGCGAAAGAAGTCCCAAATTCGCGCTGTTCGCGGCCGACGGGAATGACACTTCGCCCTGGGGCGGCGTGCAGAACACATTCCTGGCCTGGTACCGGAACCTGGAGGATGTCACGGAGGAGATCAAAGCGATCCAGAACGCGCTGGACGCGGGCGAAGCTTCCTATGAGCTGCAGTACAGCGTCAAATGCAGACGCAGTCTGTTAAGCACGCGGATTGAGGAGTAAAAGTTCCTCATTCCGTTCGAAACAAACAGATAGGTATTTCAGCACAGGCGGCGGGGATTCTTCCCCGCCGCTTTTCATTTCCGGAAAACAAATCTGCTGAAACGCTGCCTATATGGTATGATATAAAAAAAAAGAGTAGCAGCAGTGAACCTGGTGCATATTCCTGCGACTATCAGGTGAAGCTTCAAAGATAACCTGCAAGGGGTGCCTCGGATGCAAACGGAAGAATTGATGGAACATGCGGATTACCTGCTGGGCGTGGCGGCCGGCAAATGTGATTCCTGGGATGACGCGCAGGACCTGGTCCAGTCCACACTCCTGGAAGGCCTTCTGGCCGTCCGGAACGGAAAGAGGATTGACAACGCCCGAAACTGGCTCGTCACGGTATTGAACAGACGGTATTATGACATGCTGCGCGGCAAATACCGGAAGCCCCTGGTTTTCTACGGGATGAGCTATGACCTGACCTGCGCTGAGACCGTTGAGGAAAGCGCCGCGAACATCTCCGGCACACCGCAGGCAGTTAAGCCTGACGCCGCAGACGGAACCGTGCTGACGGAAGAGGAGGACCTCCGCCGCCTGATCGCGCGCATGACAAAGCAGTACCGGGAGGTGCTGATCCGGCATTATTTCCGCAGCGAGAGTATCAGTGAGATCGCGGAAAAGCTGGCCATTCCCGGGAACACCGTCAAGAGCCGCCTTCGTCTTGGCAGGGACAAGCTGAGAAAGGAATTAACGATGGAAAAGTATGAAAAGCAGAGCTATGAACCGGAAACCCTGTTCATGGCAAACACCGGGATTCCCGGATTCAATGATGAGCCCTATACCCTGGTTAAAGACGATAAAATCGCCATGAATCTCCTGATTCTGGCCTATGAAAAACCGGTCACGCTGCCCGAACTGGCGGACGCAGTCGGCATCTCCACGACCTATATTGAACCCATCGTGGAACGGCTGGTGGACGGAGAGCTGATGAAGCGGACCGGAGACAAGGTCTACACGGATTTCATCATCTACACGGAAGAGGACCGCATTGCCGGCCTAGAACTCCAGAAGCAACTGGCAGCGAGGCTTTTTGACGGCATCTGGCGGTACATGGAGGAAGGCCTGGCCGCCCTGCGCGGCACGGCGTATTACCTGAGGCAGAACGCTTCCGCCCGCCTGAAGCTGGAAGGGTATTTCGTACTCCGATCCGTCTATATGTCTGTGCTGAAGGCACGGGACGAAATTGCCGGCCATCTGTCCCTCCAGGAGTACCCGGACCGGAAGAACGGCGGCAAATGGTATGCCATGGGCAACCGGTATCCCGCGGATTATGATTTTGACCGCTGCCCCTATACCCTGTATGACATCAGTGGCGAGGCCAGCCGGTACCTGGAGCAGCGCCTTCCGGGCGCCCGGACAGTCGGGCTGCATGATTATGACGTGGACAACCGGGTCCTGGGCAAGGCCCACAGGGTTTACCAGATTGCGGTGAATTCCCCTGAGAGTGGAGAATTTGTGATGAAACTCCTGTACGCTGTTTACCGCGACGATGAGAGCTTGCTTTCCGCCATTCCCGGAAGGATGCTTGAGAATGTGGATGTCTTCCTGGACCTGGATTTCCTGGAGCGCTCTTCCGATGGGAAACTCAGGCTGATGATCCCCGTCGTGAGCGAGGAAAACCGGAATGCGTTCTTCAGCCTGACCAATGAATACGCGGAAAAGCTGTTAGCAGCGTTCCGCAGTGAGTTTGCCGGAATGTTCCGGAATCCCGTCCATGTTCCGAATCATCTGCAGGATGATGTGCCCGGTTTCCTCCGCTGTATGTTCTCATGCAGCTTCTTCCCCACTGTCCTGATCCTGGAAGCCAGGAGCCGGGGCCGGTTCCTGAAGGGCGTTGACCAACCCGTACCGCCCGTACTGATGGTGATTGCCGAAGAGTGACGTTCGGTTCATCCCCTGTGATTTCCCCTGCGCCTGCCGTGATTGACGGCAGGCGCTTCCTTTGGTATAACTTTTTCGTCCAAAAATGATCATGGAATTCCGCTCAGACTGCTTTTTTCGGCAAAAATACCGAAAAAATATAAAATCCCCCTGCGTCAGGTATTGCTTGTTACGTAACGTCATGTGCTAATTTATGGCCCGAAAGGAGGTGGAAAGCTGTGTCACAGTACACAACCGGAGAAATGGCGAAGGCCTGCGGCGTCACCGTCCGCACCGTCCAGTTCTACGACCAGAAAGGCATCCTGATCCCGAGCGCGCTGAGTGAGGGAGGCCGGAGGCTGTATTCCGAGGACGACCTGAAGAAGATGAAAATCATCTGTTTCCTGCGGGACACAGGACTGAGCCTGGACACCATCGGCCAGCTGATGAAGGAAGATGACCCGGAAAGCACCATTTCCATCCTGCTGGTGCAGCAGGAGCAGGTGCTCCGGGAAGAGATCTCGGAGCGCCGTGAAAAGCTGAACCGGCTGGAAGAACTGAAGAAATGGGTCGAAAGCGCTTCATCATTCTCCGTCGAAACCATCGGTGACATAGCCACCATCATGGAAGGCCAAAAGAAAATGAGTGCAATGCACCGGAATATGCTCCTGACAGGACTCCCCCTGAGTCTCCTGCAGATCGCATCCATCCTGCTGTGGATTTTCAAAGGGATCTGGTGGCCCTTCGTTATCTGGGCCCTGGCTGCCATTCCCTGGGGTGTTCTCTGGTCCCGTTATTATTTCCGCCATACCGCCTATATCTGCCCCCAGTGCCACGAGGTGTTCCGGCCAACGTTTAAGGAAGCTTTCTTTGCGAACCATACCCCGAAAACCCGGAAGCTGACCTGTGTGAAATGCGGCCACAAGGGATTCTGCGTGGAAACCTGGGGAGGTGACGGGAAATGACGGAGTTTGAGAACATCGTCATCGGCCCGGCTGCCATCCCGTCCCTGGCTCTCACGGTGATCCTGATGATCGCAATCCCCGTTCTGTTCTTCCTCTGCTGGCGCAGGAAGCATAAACCGCAGACAAAGATCCTCTGGCTCATCACCGGTGCCGTCGGGTTTATCGTTTCCGCCCGCGTGCTGGAGCTGGGTGTCCATTATCTCTGCATCATAGCAGATAACCCGGTTTCCCGGTTCATCAACGGGAACACCGTCGCCTATGTCCTGTACGGAACCCTCATGGCCGGTGTTTTCGAGGAGTGCGGGCGGCACATCATCCTGAAGTATATTCTGAAGAAGAACCGCACCCGTGAAAACGCGGTCCTGTACGGCATCGGCCACGGCGGAATCGAAGTCCTGGCGGTGCTCCTGCCGTCGATGATCCTCTCCCTGGTATCTGCCGTCCTGTTCTCCTCCGGGAATACGGAAAACGCACTCAGCACCCTGAAAATCACGGAGGAGACAGCCGCTTCTGCACTTCCCACCGTTCAGATGGCCGCCGCGTTCGATTTCGGCACAATGGCCCTGAACGTCCTGGAGCGCCTGTTTGCGATGGCCGTCCATATCGGACTCACGGTGATCGTATATTACGGTGTCATAGGCGCAAGGAAGGCTTACCTTCCCCTGGCCATCGTCCTGCATATGCTGGTGGATACCTTCCCGGCACTGTACCAGCGGGGCGTCCTGCCGATGTGGCCGGTTGAGGTATGGGGTGTCATCTGGGCCGTCATCATCGGTTTCATCGCTGTGAAGCTTTACCGGAAAATGGAAGCATAAGTCCGAAGGAGACCGGGAACATTTCCCGGTTTTCTTTTTTAATGAGCAAAGCGCCTGTCAAAGGACAGGCGCTTCCCTGGTTTAAAGCCATATTATGCTGGAATTTGTTCATCAGTTCCCGTGGCAGTGATGATCCGCGCAGTGATCATGTCCGCAGCCGCCGTCATGGTGCTCTCCGTGATGATCGCACCGGGCATCCGGATCATATTCCAGCGTTCCGGAAGCAAGGGCCTGTGCCGCTGCATCCGCGGATCCCTGTACGCCGGCATAGAGTCTGATTCCGGCATCCACCAGGGCCATCTGGGCGCCCATCCCGATACCGCCGCAGATCAGCGCGTCCACTTTGGCCGCCTGCAGGAATCCCGCCAGCGCGCCGTGTCCGCTTCCGTTTGTATCGACCACCTGTTCCCCGGTGATCTTTCCGTTCTCCATATCATAGAGCTTGAACTGCTCTGAATGTCCGAAATGCTGGAAGATCTCCCCGTTCTCGTAAGTAACCGCGATTCTCATTGTATTGCTTCCTTTCTCCATAATGGACTGTTTCATTTCGACCGGCGTGAATTCACAGCAGCCGCCTGTGATCAGCAGCTGTTTCCCGTGAACCAGGGCATCCGCGACCTTTTTCCTTGCGCTGTCGTAGATCGCGGTCACGGTGGTCCGGGCAATGTTCATCCGGACCGCGCAGGCTTCCTGCGTGAGTCCTTCGTCATCCAGGAGGCGTAAGGCTTCGAATTCGTCCACCGTCATCCGCACACTTTCAGCGGCTGTGATATCGTCAGGTGAGAAGCTGCGGTAGACCGGCAGCCGCTCAATTCTCCGGCATCTGACAGGTCTCGGCATATTTTCTCCCCTTTCTGACATTTGTCAGAAACTATTTTACATCATATTCGACATATGTCAATAACTATATTTGAAAACAGCATATCTGCTGTATCTTTGGCCGGAATATGTTATAGTATTAATCAACCATTCCAACCAAAGGAGACGGGGGACGGTCCCCTGCCTCTCCGGATAGAATACCCTTTTCCCGGATGGTTCCGGAGATCAGTTATACTGCGGGTAGAAAAGTATGAAGATTGAATGCGACGGAATCACTTTACGGGATTACCAGGTATCCGATATCGAAGACGAAATCCGCTGGACAACTGTGGATACTTCCTGGTTCTATGAGGATACGCCGTGGATGACCATGGAACCGGCAGACCCGGATACGCTTCGCCGGGATATGACGGAGATCATATCCGGCATGAGCGATGACGCCATCCGCTGGCGCCTTGAGATCGAAGTGAACGGCCGGCATGTCGGGTTCGTGTCCTCTTATCTGCTGGATGATCACTTCCAGGCCACGCCCTGGGAGCTGATTGACCCGCGTAAAAATGCAGCCGAAAGCCATTCCGTCCGGGCACTCGGCATTGAAATCTGCGAAGCGGACTGCCGGGGCCGGGGCATCGGCGGGAAGTCGCTTACCGCTTTTATGGATTATTACCGGCAACTCGGCGAGCATCGCTTCCTGCTTGAAACATGGAGCGGAAATGCCCGGATGCTCGGCTGTGCCAAAAAGCTGGGGTTTGTTGAGATCCGGAGAGAAAAAGGCGCATATACGGTCAGTGGAAAAGCGTATGATTCAATTCTGATGGAAAAGTCCTGAATATGGAACCGGCACAGGCCGGGAGGACGCTAACGAAAAGGAGATTACAAGTTGAACATTGACTTTGTCCCCGCAAAGGCAGTTGACGCGGCCGCCATCAGTGCGCTCCGGCAGAGGATTTGGAATACAACGTATCGGGGCATTTATCCGGATGCAGTCATTGATGATTTCGACTTTGACTGGCATCAGCAGCGCGATCTGAAAAAGATCTCAGATCCATCCTTCACGGTATATCTGATTCGATACGGCAGCGAGGATATCGGATATTTCATTTTCCGGCATGACGGTTCCGGGGTATGGCTGCATTCCCTGTATGTGCTGCAGGAGTATCAGCACAGGGGAATCGGAAAGCTGGCCTTTTCCATCCTGAACGACTACTGCAGGAAAAACGGAATCAGCCGTTTTGCCTGCAATTGCAGTCCCTACAATGAAAATGCCATGCGCTTCTATCAGCGCATGGGCGGTGTGGTGGTCAAAACCGATACCGGTCACGAAAACAGGCAGGAAGACGGCGTCATCTTTGAATTCGACAGGGGGGAATAAGCAGTGACAAAGGTTAAGCTCACAATCACAGAGAGCAACTGCAGATGCGAGTATTTCAAAAAAGGGCAGGAATTTATCGTTGAAGATTTATGCCCGCCTTTATGCCATGAACTATGGAACAACATATATCCGATGGTCTATGCGTTGCAGAACGGAGCTTCCCTTGATTATGGAGAAGGCCGCGCAAGGGCCTTTGATGCCAGATGCCCGGATGGTGGCAGGGTTTCCATTCATGGAGAAGTGATAGAGTAACGAATGAACCGGAGAAAAAAATAAAGGCGGAGCAAACATGACGAGTTCTGTGCAGAATTACAGGAATATGGTGGATCAGCCCTGGGGCAGGATGTTCTATGAACTGATTTACAGGCAGCTGAACCTTCCCTCGGACAGACGGCTGAAGATTCTGGATTTCGGCTCAGGCTTCTGCCTGACAGCGGATCACTACGCAGCCCACCATGAGGTAACCGCGGTGGAACCGAATGCGGAGATGGCCAGCCTGCGGGTAAACAGCAATCTCTACAAACTGATACCGCATGGCACGGAATATCTGGATTCACTAGAAGAAAATACCTTTGACGTGGTGATCTGCCACAATGTGCTGGAATATGTCGAGGATTCCGATGGCGTACTGAAACAGCTGGTCCGGGTGCTGAAGCCCGAGGGAATCCTGTCTGTGGTCAAGCATAACCTGCCCGGGAAGGTAATGTTCTCCGCGGTACTGGCCGATGACCCGAAAGCTGCCCTGGAGCTTCTGAATCCGGATCATACCCAGGACAGTCCTTTCGGGACCCGGAATATGTACAGCAATGAATCTCTTGTCAGCCACCTTGCGAAAACGACGGATCTTGTCGAAACCTATGGAATCAGGGCGTTTTTCGGTCTTTCTTCCAACAACGAAATCAAGTACACAGAGGAATGGTACCGGGCAATGCTGGAGCTGGAAACCAGGGCTGCCACCATGGAGGAATACAGAAGGATCGCTTTTTTCCATCACCTGGTCTTTCAGAAAAAAGCATGATTGTGAATAGTGCAAAAAACAGTGAACGGAAGAGCTGTTCCCTTCTGTTTGGTTTGACCGGAAACATAAGCTTTGATATCAGAATTCCTGTGTGGACTTTTTGAACGAACGGAGAGACGGTGCAGTCATTTGCCGTTCCGGCTTTACTGTGCCAGCTTCCCAATTGCATATTCTGCGTAGCGTTTGGCAAGGGCGTCATCGTAGACGATATCGGCGCTTTCGGAATACTCGCGCATGGCGTCTGCAATCAGCGGATGGTACTCGGCAGGCATGTGTTCGAGTGCCCATTCACCGCCCTCCTTCTTGGAAAGAACAAGCCCGTCTTCTTTATAAGCCAGCACCCTTGCAAGGTTCAGGATCAGGTACATGGGGTTTTCCGTTATTTCCTCCGCTGCTCCTTTAATATCAAACCAGATGGAATCCATGTAATCGCCGCTTGGAACCTCAGCGAACACGTCTTCGATCGGCGTACCATACAGGCACCTGCCCCTTTTGTTGATGATCGTAAAGTGAGCCGCAAGGTCTTTATCCGTGCCGTTCATCCTGCGGATATACTCAGTGGGGTCATCCTTATACCAGTTCAGGTGCCCTGCCGAAAAATGCAGTTCAAAAGGCGTGGGATAAACAAAGGGTTTACAGACATCCCGGAGAACAATGCTCATTTCGATCCCCTTTGCCGGTCCGATCGCATTGAATTCAACCACCATGTCCGTGTATTTTCTTTTTTCAGAGTCAGTCAGCGGATGACTCACCACGATGATCAGGTCGATATCGCTCTTTTGCGGATTGAAGCAGCCCATGACTGAAGAACCATGCAGATAAACGCCAACAAGGTTCTCCCGGAGTATCTCTTTTGACTGTTCGACAAAACCGTTGATCAGGCTGTCAATTTGCTGCTTTTCCATATGTTTCCTTTCCACGGATCCCGAATGTTGAGGTCTTTGGCTCCTGATATGCGTATTGTATAGTACAGGTTTGGAGACGGATGGTTCTTTTCATCCAATAAGATATCAGGCAGAAAACCCAAATCGCCATTTCCCCGTTGAGAACTTCGCTAATAAATGATGCTGCTTCTCAATAGGAATTATGCGCTCCTCTGTAAGAAAGTCAACAGCCCCATTGAGAAGTTGGCTAATAAATTATTCAAGTTCTCAATCAGCACAGCAGCGCAAACAGAAACACGGTCCCTTTTGTTCGTTTTGGAGAATTGGAAAAGCACCTGCCGTATGATCTGCTTGTCAATTTCAAATCCATATGATATGCTTTTTTATGGATAATATATGATCTTTTTAATGGCTATTTGATCTAATATGGATCATATTTGATCCATTTGGAGGAAGAAATGAGTTTTATCTGGGAAACACCGGAAGAAATCAATTTGGCCCTGGCGCAGCGGCTGCGCGGCATCCGCAAGCGGAAAAACCTTACCCAGCAGCAATTGAGCGAAAAAAGCAATGTCAGCTTTGGAAGCATCAAACGGTTTGAAACCACGGGGCAAATTTCTTTGATTTCGCTGACAAAGCTGGCTGTCGCGCTGGACTGCACGGAGGATATGAAACGGTTGTTTGCGGATGTAAAATACAATTCCATCGAGGAGGTCGTCCGTGAAAGATCATAAGGTGGATGTTTTTCTGGATGGACGGAGGGACGGTTCTTTTCGTCCAAAAAAGAATAACAATTGTAATAGCACCTGCAAGAATGCAGGTGCTTAATTTGTGCGGAGCGGGGCGAAGAACCGATGACCGCCTGTGGCGGAAATTTCATCGGTTCTGAGGTCAAGCGAAAAGAAGCAGTCTCCACAGTGTGGAGCTGCGACTATTGAGCTTGCGTTGGGATTCGAAGCCCCGTTCGCTCAATCGTCGCCTCTCGCGCTTGGGGCGCGCTCGATGCTCGTTTCGCGCTAACAAACTCAGGTCGCTTGCCTTCGGCACTCCCCACCGGGGAGACGCTTCCTTCGTTTGCCACGTGCACGTGGGTTCTCTCCCCCCTGCATCAACATAAAACGCCCTCCCACAAGGGGAGAGCGTTTTTGTTGGCGGAGCGGGTGGGATTCGAACCCACGTGACGTTGTCGTCAAACTGATTTCGAGTCAGCCCCGTTATGACCACTTCGATACCGCTCCATGGCAACGGCGGAATTATATCACAATGAAGTCGGATTTGACAAGGAAAATGGAAAATGCACCTGCTTCTGCAGGTGCAATAATAATTGCGGGTGGGATTCGAAGCCCCGTTCGCTCAATGGTCGCCCGGAGTCCTTGGAGCGGACTCCGTTCTCCCTTTCGCGCTAACAAACTCGCCTCATTTCCGGCTTCGCCGGACAGCGCACTGCGCTGACATTCGGCTCGTTTGCCACGGACGTTGCCGTCAAACTGATTTCGAGTCAGCCCCGTTATGACCACTTCGATACCGCTCCATGGCAACGGCGGAATTATATCACAATGAAGTCGGATTTGACAAGGAAAATGGAAAATGCACCTGCATCGGGCAGGTGCATTTGTATTGTGGTGAAATGTATGGATCAGTCAAATGTGAAGCTGTCGAATTCGGTGTTCTCGCTGTCCTGGCGCATGATGAAGCGGAAATACACTGCGTGCTTTCCGGTGACGGCGCTCATCAGGTCGGCGGTCTCGGTGCGGGTGCCCGCGTTCATATAGAGGCGGGCGATTTCCTTGCCGTCATACGCGTCGATGCGGACGCTGACGGATACCGTTACGTCGGTCCGGAGGTTCACGGTCACGGTCTTCGGGGTGTTCGGTCCGAACTGCAGGTAGCGGAATCCGGCGGTGAGGCCGTCGGAAACATTCTTCACCGGGGCGGAGATATCATCCCGCTGCTCGTACACCGGGGCGATATACGCGTTCTGTTTGCCGCCGTACAGGTGGCAGGCATAGCCGGCGGAGATCCACTTCCGGGCGTCCAGGCCGTTGATGTGCGCGCCCTGGGAGGTCATTTCCACCGGGCAGGAGGAAACGGGTTCGCCGTCTTTGTAGGTGATCTTTCCGAGGTAAATCTTCCCGTCCTTCCCTTCCGCGGCGTCGATTGGCTCCAGCATCGCCTGGCGGGAATACTCGTCCGTGCCGGTCTGGCGGTGGTAGAACACGTACCACTGGCCGTTCACCTGCATCACGGAACCGTGGTTGTTGCCCCAGCGGTAGGTCATGGTGTTGAAGCCGTGCTCCCCGGGGATGATCTCGCCGCCGTTGAAGCTGATGTCCCCGCCGTCGCGGAAACCGTCCAGCGGATGGTCGCTCCACTTGTAGGAAAGGAAACCGTTGCAGTCTTCATAGATGCCCAGCGCGGGCACATGGCGGTTCACGCGGCGGGAATAGATGAACACATACTTCCCGAAAATCTTCCGCGGGCTGGACGCCTCGAAGAACGCGTCGTCCCCCACGCAGCCGTCATCCGGCGCCCATTGCGCCCGGCAGTGCGGGATCGGGTTTTCCTTGATGGTGCCGGGCTTGATCGTCGCCATGTCGTCGTTCAGTTCGGCGCACCAGCTCTTGCAGAAGCCCCAGTAGGCGTACACGCGCCCGTCGTCATCCACGAGGATGCCGGGGTCGAACTTCAGTTCGGTCTCCACCGGGTCGGTGAAGGGACCCCAGGGCTTATCGGACTTCGCCACCATGATGCGGGACCCGCGGCGCTCCGCCGCGTACATGTAATAAATGCCGTCCTTCTCCACCACGTCCGGCGCGTACAGGGGACTGTCGTCCAGCGCTTTGTAGCATACGCCGTGGCAGGTCCAGTCGGTCAGGTCGTCTGCCGGCGCGGACCAGACCACGTAGTCCATTCCGCAGTATTCGGTCTTCAGGGTATCGTGGGAACCGTACAGGTATACCCGCGTTTCCCCGTTGTACGTAAAGGTGCGCGGCTCCCCGTCCGGCACATGCTCCCACAGCGGCATATAGGGGTTGGCTCCCCGGATCCATTTCTTTTCACTCATGGCGGCTTTTCCTTTCGGCTTGTTTGGTTCCATTAAACGCCCGGAACGCCCGCCTGTCAATGGAAAAGATTGTCTTTGTGCTGTCTCTCTGGTATAATATTGACGTTTAGGGAAAAAAGGAGGGGTTTCATGATCGCGCAGACACCGCCCATGGGCTGGAACAGCTGGGACTGCTACGGCGCCGCCGTTACGGAAGGCACCGTCCGCCGCAACGCGGAGTATATGGCGGAGAAGCTGAAACCCTTTGGCTGGGAATACATCGTGGTGGACATCCAGTGGGCCCAGCCCACCGCCGTCAACCACAGCTACGAGCCTTTTTCCGAGCTGACGATGGATGAGTACGGCCGGCTGATCCCCGCGGTCAACCGCTTCCCCAGCGCCGCGAACGGCGCGGGCTTCAAACCGCTGGCGGACTATGTCCACAGCCTGGGGCTGAAATTCGGCATCCACATCATGCGCGGTATGCCCCGCATGGCGGCGCACCGGCACCTGCCCATCGCAGACAGCCCGTATTTCTGCCAGAACGCGGCGAACCCGAATTCCGTCTGCGCCTGGAATCCCGATATGTACGGTCTCCGGTGCGACACCCCGGAAGCGGCCGCCTACTACAACAGCATTTTTCGCCTCTACGCGGAATGGGGCGTGGACTTCGTCAAGTGCGACGACATCGCCCGGGAATATCCCCACTGCCGCCGGGAGATCGAGCTGATCTCCGAAGCCTGCCGCTCCTGCGGCCGGGACATCGTGCTCAGCCTCAGCCCCGGCCCCGCCCCGCTCACCGAAGCGGAGCACCTGAAGACCTATGCCAACATGTGGCGCATCACGGACGACTTCTGGGATGAATGGCGCCTGCTGAAGGGAATGTTCGAGCGGGCGGAAAAGTGGTGCATCCACGCGGCCCCCGGCCACTGGCCGGACGCGGACATGCTGCCCCTGGGCGCCCTGCGCCAGTGCGAAAACCCGGATGACCGCACCCACTTCACTCCCGCCGAGCAGCGCACGATGATGACGCTGTGGTGCATGATGCGCTCCCCGCTGATGATCGGGGCGGAAATGACCAAGAACGATCCGTTCACGCTGTCCCTGCTCACCAACGCGGAAGTGCTGGACATCCTGAAGGAAAGCTGGTGCGCGCACCCGCTGTACACCACCGACGAAGCCAGCACCTGGATCGCTCCCCGGAAGGACGGGGACGGGTTCTACCTGGCGCTGTTCAACCTGGGCGATAAAAAGAAGACCGTCTCCGCCGCGCCGGAATGCGCGGAAGGCATGAAGGTGAAGGAACTGTGGACCGGAAAGTCCGTCCGCTTCGCGGATGGCATCCGCGCCTCCGTTCCCGCCCATGATACCGTCCTGTACCGGTTCTCCGCCGGATCCCGTAAATGAGGTTTGCTGCCGATATGAAGAAGTTCCTGTTTTTCCTGCTGCTGGCCTGCGCGATGCTGTGCGTGTGCGCCGCGTCCGCTGAGCCTGCCGTGACCTTTGTGCCGGAAAGCCCGCGCATGGGGGACTACGTGGATGTCACCGTCACCCCCGGGCGCGACGGTGCCACCGGCGTGACGTACACCCTGCGGGTGGACGGCGAGCCCGTCTTTACCGAGGGCAAGCCCGTGAAGCAGTTCACCGCTTCCTTCCGTCCCCGCCAGGAGGGGCACTACACCCTGGAGGTCACCGTCAGCTACGGGAAGAGCGATAAGGAAAGCATCACCGTCGATATCCCCGTCTCCGGGCAGGCGCCCGCCCAGATGGGACCGGACGTGGTCTACAGCCAGCGCGACGGCTGGTGGAAGGACAAGATTTACAACAAGAAGCACCACCGTTCCCTGCAGAAGGCCGGCTGCGCGATCTTCACGCTGAGCCATGCCCTGCAGCGCATCGGGGTGGATCCGGAGCTCTGCCAGCCGGAAACCCTCGCCACAGCCTATGCCCGCTTCTATGTGGAGGAGCGCGGCACCAACAATGAAGGCCTGATCCTGGCCGCCGGGAAGGATTTTGATTTCAACACATCCGGGGATGTCATCACCGGGGAAAAGGAAGTGGTCTCCTGCCTGCGCCGGGGCGACCTGCTGTCCGTCGGCCATGTGCTGGGCCACATCGCCCTGCTCAACGGCGTCAGCGAGGACGGCAAATACGTGCACGTGGTGGACAGCGCCCTGAGCGCCACCTACGAGCGCCTGGCCTCCCGGAAGGCGAACATCGGGCACATCTACTACCGGAACGAAGACGGCTCCTTCACCGAGGCCGTCACCCCCGACCAGCTGCCCGGCCTCCGCTGGTTCTTCGAGACCCAGGAATACGGCGGCGCGGAATACTGGATGACGTCCGACTACATCGGCAAAAAAGACATGCGGCTCATCCGGCCGCACTGGCTCTTCGCCGATCTCGGGAACGGCCCCGCGGGTGTTTCCGTGGAATACGCCGGTGCCATGGTCACCAAGGTCAGCCGGGATGACCAGTCCGCCCGGGTGGATACCCGGTCCCTGAAGCTTGCGGACGGCTCCGCCCCGCGCGTTGCGCTGGTCACCGGCAAAAAGGGTACGAAGCTCACCGATTCCAACGGGAAGGCCCTGTCGGGCGTCTCCCGCTGCGAATACGGTTCCATGATACTGCTGCTCGCCTCGCAGGACGGCAGCCTCTACGGGTACAAAAACGGCTCCTTCGGCTATGTGAAGGCCGAGGATGTCGAAGTGCTCGCTCCCGCGGCGGAAGGCTTCCGCACCGGGATGATCTCCGTGAACGGAAAGACGTCCGGCTCCACGGAAATCACCGCGCACAAGAACCCGAAGGCCAGCAGTGTCGCTGTCACCAAATGGAAACCCGGAACGCCTGTCGCCGTTGTGGAGGAATCGGAGGAGTTCCTCCTGCTGGAGGGCAAGGGTTACAGGGGCTGGGTACACCAGAAATATTACACACCGGATCAGCCGGAATAACACTGGAAGGAAGCGATAGCTTTGGGCAGACGATCGACTAAGGAGAACAAATCCATCTGGCAGACCACCCGGGAAAGCCTGGACCTGACCCGTGAACGGGCGGCAGACCTGATCCCCGGCTTCTCCCCGGAACGGATTGAGAAGATCGAAAACGGCCGGACACAGATCCAGCCGGAGGATGTAGTTTTGATGGCGGATTCCTACAAGGCTCCCGCCCTGCGGAACTACTACTGCGCCAACGAATGCCCCATCGGCCGCCAGCGGAACCTGCCGACCGAATCCAAAGAGCTTGCACAGATTGCGGTGGAAACGCTCAACGCAGTCAACCGCATCAGCAAGAACCGGGACCGCCTCCTGGAGATCGTGGAGGACGGACAGGTCCGTACGGATGAATACGCGGATTTTGTTGAGATCAAAGCCAACCTGGACCGGATCGCCCTGAGCGTCTCCAGCCTGCAGCTCTGGGTGGACGAGCAGATTGCCATCGGCAAAATGAAGCCGCCGGTAGAAGAACAGTAATCCTCCCCCGTTCATACGGGCAGAAAAAAGCCGTGATCCCCGGGCCGGAGCCCCGGTTTTCACGGCTTTTTTGTATTCTTTCGCGTTATTCGGGCGGGCAGTTTGTATATACCTGTCCGGGAAGGAGTTCCACCCCGCGCAGCACGCACAGGTCCTCCACCGTCACCAGCAGGAATCCCCGTTTTTCCGTCAGCCTCGGCAGGTAAGTCGAGGCATAGGCCGGCGCCCGGTTGTTGATGTCATGGCAGAGGATGATGTCCCCGTCCCGGCAGCCGAATACCCGGTGGGCCACCCCTTCTATATCTTCCATCTGCGATGCATCGGCATCTCCGGAGATGGCGGACCAGTGGATCAGGGGCAGCGGGCATCCTGCCTTGCGGAAGCTCACCTCATTGCCGCCCGGCGGACGCAGCAGCGTCGGCCCGATCCCGATGATGGAGCTGAGCTCCTCGTCCGACCGGCGGATCCATTCCGCCAGCTGTTCGGGCTTCGGGTATGCCTTCACGTCATGGATCCAGTTATGGCTCTGCACGCTGTAACCTACGTCGTACTCCCGGTGCAGCACAGAGGGAAACAGGTGCATCCGTTCCCCGATATTGAAAAACGTGGCCTCCGCGCCGTACAGCCGCAGCTGGTTCATCAATGCATCGGAGGTACCCCGGCCCGGCCCGTCGTCATAAGTAAGCGCAGCCAGCGGGTATCCGGTGCAGTCCGTTTCCGCGATGGCGGTTTCAGTCATGTAAGGCTTCAGTTCCGGATAATAGATTGTCACACGCAGCAGGCCTTCCGGCGCGTCCGGATAGAGGTCATGCGCGTGCCAGTGCAGCGTGATGTGTCCCGGGGACAGGGTAAACGCGGTATTCTTCAGCGCGTCCGGCGCGCAGAGGGCATCCAGCGCCGCCTCATCCGCTTCCAGCAGCGGAAAGTGGGCATCCAGCTGCCGGCGGACCTCGGCGGACAGGAATTCCCATCCGCCCTTTTCCGCGTCGATAATGCGGTCCAGGGTCACGCGTTCCCCGGTCTCCATGTTGTACACGCGGGCGTCAAAGGCCACGAATACCTGTTCAATTCCATGGGTCACCCGGCCAACCGTCAGGAAGCTCATCCAGCGGTCCCCAACCCGGGTGATATACGGGCCAGCGTCGATCCGGTCCTGGCAGCTGGCAATGGCTCCCTTTTCCGCCAGGAAAGGCTCCGCGGCAGCATACAGGCGGTTCACGGCTTCAGCAATCTCCCGGTCCACCTCCGGCAGCGCCGTTTCCGGAACCGTGACAAAGCTGTTGCGGTTATTCCGCATCTTCGTGGTGGTCATCTTCTGCCTGAAGCGCAGGCACGGCGGAATTTCCCGTTCCGCACCGGCCGGAAGGCAGGCGCCCAGGGCCAGCAGCACCGCGCAGCAGAGCACGAACAGTCGTTTCTTCATACAGGACTTCCCTCTCCGGGATCAAAATAAAAGGGGGACTGTGATTCATTTCACAGTCCCCCGGTCCAGCGGAATTATTCCTTCGCTTCCTCGGCCTGCTCGGCGGCTGCTTCGGTCACTTCTTCCACCGCTTCCACGAACTGTTCGGCAACCTTATCGTCGGTCGCGACCACTTCGTACTCGGCTTCGGGAGCAGCTTCTTCCTCAGCGGCAGCGGGAGCTTCGGGCTCCAGCACCTGGCGGATGCTCAGGCTGATGCGCTTCTTCTCGGGATCCACGCCCAGCACCTTGACCTTCACTTCTTCGCCGACCTTCACGGCGTCTTCCACCTTGGCCACGCGGGTCGTCGCGCACTGGCTGATGTGGACCAGGCCGTCCAGGCCGGGCTCCAGTTCGACGAACGCGCCGAAGTCGGTGATGCGGACAACCTTACCATCCACGATGGCGCCTTCGGGATACTTCTCGATGGCGTTGTCCCACGGATGGGGCTGCAGCTGCTTGTAACCCAGCTGGATGCGTTCCCGTTCGGGATCCAGGCTCAGGACCTTCACGTCCACTTCCTGGTTGGGCTTCACGACTTCGCTCGGATGCTTGATGCGGCCCCAGCTCAGGTCGGTGATGTGGATCAGGCCGTCCACGCCGCCCAGGTCAACAAACGCGCCGAAGTCGGTCAGCCGGCGGACGATACCGTGGATCACGACGCCCTCTTCCAGCTTGTCCCATACTTCCTTCTTCTTCGCAGCGGCTTCTTCCGCCACAACGGCCTTGCGGCTCGCGACAACGCGCTTCTTCTGCTGGTCGACTTCGATGATCTTCAGCTTCATTTCCTTGCCGACGAAATCGGAAATCTTTTCTACATAACGCTGGCTCAGCTGGCTGGCGGGCACGAACGCGCGCACGCCGCCGATGTCGGCGATTAGGCCGCCCTTGACGGCTTCCTTGCCGACGGCGTCCACGTATTCACCGGCTTCGTTCTTTTCCATCAGGGCGTCCCACGCCTTCCGGTTGACGATGTTGCGCTGGCTTAGCAGCACATTGCCTTCGCCGTCGTTTACCTTCACGACTTCGACTTCAATCTCGTCATCCAGTTTGACATCCTGGTCCACCAGATCCGCGCGCTTGATCAGGCCGTCCGCCTTGTAGCCGATGCTGACGCAAACCTCATCATCAGTAATCTGGACGACTTTGCCGGTCAGCGTCTGTCCGGGGCGGATCCTTACCAGCGTCGATTCGACTTCAGCCATGAAGTCATTGTGATTTTCTTCCTCCACGGCGGGAGTCAGGTCCTTGGTTTCCAGTTCGCTCATGTGTGAGACAACCTCCTTAAGTAAGTCCGACGGTGTGGAAGCACCGGCGGTGATTCCAATCAGTTCGGAATCTGTATTTGCAAAGGCTGGCGGAATCTCCGCCGCGCTCTCTACCAAAATGGTCCTTTTGCACCGCTCCGCGCAGGTCCGGAACAGCTTGCGCGTATTCGCGCTGTTCCTTCCGCCGACGACGATCATCGCGTCCGCCCGGGAGGCCAGCTCGCAGGCTTCCTGCTGGCGGATCTCCGTTGCGTTGCAGATGGTGCAGTGGCTGTCCGGGTGTTTTACCTTCCGCTCGATGGCTTTCAGGGTGCCCGGCCAGGCTTCCGGGGGATAGGTGGTCTGGGAAACGATGACCGCTTCGTCCATTTCCGGCAGCTGTTCCGCGTCTTCCGCGGAGGCCACGAACCACACCGGGCCGTGGGCCCATCCGGCGGTTCCCTGAACCTCGGGATGATCGCGTTCGCCCACCAGGATGACCGGCCTGCCGCTGCGGGAGGATTCCTCCACGATGCGGTGAAGCCGTTCCACAAAAGGACATGTCAGGTCCAGTATTTCACAGCCGGCCGCGGTCAGCCGCTCCATCACTTCCGCGCTGACGCCGTGGCTGCGGATCAGTACCCTGCGCCCGGCCGCCTCTTCCGGAGCGGAAACGGGAGCAAGGCCTTTGCCTGCCAGGCGGCGGACCACTTCCGGATTATGGATCAGATCCCCCAGCGTACAGGACGGAATTCCGTCTTCCGCTGCGGACTCTGCCATCTCTACGGCCCGCCGGACTCCCATACAGAAGCCGGCATGTGTCGCCACCTCAACAGGCATGACCATTATCCTCACGTGTGAGATTTATCTTCATTCTAATATTTTTTCGCTTCTATTGCAAGAATTCCTGCATAAAAACTGAAAATATTTTTAACTTTTTTTGTCTCCGTATTCCCGTACCATTCCCCGGAAGGTCTCCCGGAGCCGCTCGTTCATCTTTTCGCAGGTCTCGGTATTGATGCCTTCCGCCAGCAGGTCCTCCGTGGGAATCGGGTCGCCGACGATCAGGTTCGTGCGGTGGAACAGGCTCAGCTTCCGGTCGAAATAGATCGGAATGATCGGGCACTTGCTGCGCAGGGCGATCATCGCGGTGCCGCTTTCAATCTGCTCCATCTGTCCCTCGTGATGGCGGGTGCCCTCCGGGAAGATCAGCAGGATCTTCTTCATTTTCACAGCCTTCATGCAGCTGCGCATGGCGTTCATGTCCGTGTTGTGCCGGTCCACCAGAATGCAGTGCATGCGCGTCAGGATATTTGTCGCAAGTTTCCCCTTCCCCAGCTCTTTCTTGCCGAGGAAGACGATCTGGCGCTTCCGGATGAAATAGGCCATCGCCACCGGGTCCAGCGCGTGCCGGTGGTTCGCGATCACCACATACGGAGCCTCCGCGTCCAGCTTCTCCCGGTGGATGCACCGGGCCGGCAGGAACGTGTTGAACACCACCGCGGCCAGCACGCGGGCGATTTCATACAGGATACTGCGTTTTTCGGTTACGGGATCCAGGGGTGTCTTAGCCATGGCGGTTTGCCTCTACAATCTTCAGGATGGCGTCCACGGCCTCGTCAAAGGTCAGGTTCGTCGTATCCACCAGCACGGCGTCCGGCGCCTGCCGCAGGGGCTCCACCGGGCGGTTCATGTCCTGGTCGTCACGTTTCTTCAGGTCCTCGAGCACCTGCTCGAAGGTGTCGTTCATGCCCTTGGCCTGCATCTCCAGGAACCGGCGCCGCGCGCGCTCCTCCTGGGACGCGGTCAGGAAAATCTTGGCCGTCGCGTTCGGCAGCACCGTCGTGCAGATATCCCGGCCGTCCAGCACCATGTCCGTTTCCGCGGCCAGCTGCTGCTGGATTTTCACCATGTTCCGCCGCACGTCGGCATACCGGCTCACGGTGGATGCCGCCATGCTCACCTCGGGCGTCCGGATCAGGCCGGTCACGTCCTCGCCTTCCACAAATGTATGCTGCCCGTCCGCCTCGTGGCTCACGGAAACCTTCAGCTCCCGGCACAGCCGGACGATGGCTTCCTCATCCTGTACGTCGATGCCCCGGCGGATCGCGGTCAGCCCCAGGGCGCGGTACATCGCGCCGGTGTCCAGGTGCAGGATTCCCAGGCGGGCCGCCACCGCGTCCGCAACAGAAGATTTGCCGGCGCTTACCGGTCCGTCGATTCCCACATTCAGCCGCATGTCTGTATCCTCCTGTACGTTTCTGGCATGCATTATACACGCTTTCGCCTGTTTTCTCAATCTTTTCAGCCGGTTTTTGCCCTTGAAACATCCTGTTTTCGTATTGTATAATGCCCTTGTTGGAAAGGAGCCTTTATGACGCACGCATTTTTTGCCTGTCTTTCCCGGCTGAAGCTCATCTCCCGCTGGAGCCTGATGCGCAACACCCAGCCGGAAAACGACGCGGAGCATTCCCTGCAGGTCGCCATGATCGCGCACGCGATCGCCGTCATCGGGCGGGACCGCTACGGCCGCACCGTCGATCCGGAGCATGTGCTCTCCCTGGCGGTGTACCACGACGCGACTGAAGTCATGACCGGGGACCTGCCCACGCCTGTCAAGTACCATAACGAGGAGCTGCGCGGCGCCTACCGCCGCCTGGAGGACGTTTCAGCCGACCGGCTGCTGTCCCTCCTGCCGGAGGATATGCGCCCCGCCTTCACCCCCTACCTCAAGCAGGAAAAGGGGTATGACCACGATGTGGTCAAGGCCGCGGACAAGATTTCCGCTTACATCAAGTGCCTGGAGGAGAAACGGGCCGGCAACCGGGAGTTCGATTACGCCGCGGAGAACGTAAAAGCCGCCATCGACGCGATCGCCCTGCCCGAGGTGCAGGACTTCCTGCGGGATTTCCTGCCGGCCTTTGAGATGACACTTGATGAGCTGAACCATCCGCTCTGACCTTTCCGGCGCCTGAACTTTGCTGTTTTTTGGAGGATAACCGAATGAAACGTTTGCTTTCCATTTTCCTGGTCCTGGCCCTGCTGCTGCCCGTGCTGGCTTTTGCCGAAGGCGAACCGGAGGGTGAAGACGAGGAATTCGAAATTGTCGAAATCACCGAAGATGAATACGAAGTCGATGAAAACGGCAACATCATACTCGGCGAGGACCACCTCACCGCCGAGCAGATCAGCCAGCTGATGGACCTGACGGCGGAGCTGGAGATCGATGATTCCATCGATCCGGCCGACCTGTACATCAACCCGAACCTGCCGGACAACGTCATCAACATCCTGCTGATCGGCGTGGACGTCCGCGGAACCAAGGAGATCCAGAAGCTCAGCGAGCAGATGCGCTACAAGGAGGAAGACCCGACGGACAACTCCGTCGCCAAGCGGTCCGACGTGCTGATGATCCTGTCCATCAACACGGAGGAAGGCACGATCAAGCTGACCTCCATCGCCCGCAACACCTACGTGGAAATCCCCGGCCGCAAGAACAAGGCCATCATCGCCAACTCCTTCGGCCGCGCGATCTACAAAAACGGCAAGTACCACTCCTGGGTGGACTCCCCCGAAACCTGCATCGCCACCGTCAACAAGAACTTCCAGCTGAACATCCGCCACTACGTCGCGATCAACTTCTTCGGCGTGGAGGAGATCATCGAGTCCCTGGGCGGCGCCGATATCGACCTGACGAAGGAAGAAGCCAAGGCGATCAACAAATACCTGGATATGCGGGTGGTCTACCTGAAGAATCCGGACGGCAGCTATAAGATTGGCTCGGACGGAAAGCGCGAGCGGAAGTACCACGGCGCGGAAATTGCCGCCACCTACGACAACCATTCCGAAGGCCGGCAGAAGCTGGCTGAGAAGGCCGGCGTCCAGCACCTGGACGGCCTGCAGGCCCTGATGTATGCCCGCCTCCGCGAGATCGACAACGACTTCGTCCGCACCGCGCGCACCCGGCACCTGCTGGACAGCCTGCTCCGCCCCACCATGGCGAAAATCAAGAGCGGAAAGCTGGACTTCTTCAACCTGGTGGTGGACTGGACCCAGTACCTGATCACCAACATGCCGCTGGATGAGATGGCGAAGGTCGCCATGGGCGTCCTGGGCAGCTTCAGCCTGGACTTCCTGGAGTCCGTCGACAGCGTCATCCAGGAGTTCCGCATTCCGGAGGACAAGACCTACAGCTACCAGACGATCAACGGCTCCAGCGTCACCGTGATGACGAACAAGCAGAAGACCACCGAATCGCTGCACGATTTCATCTACGGCGAATACATCCCGGCGAACTAATCCCGGATATGAAGAACCGGCAGGCATCATTCCGATGCCTGCCGGTTTTGCTTTGCTCCGGTTTATTCTTCCGGGTACCAGCTGCGGTTGTCTGCCATGAACTGCCAGACTTCCAGGTTGATCTGGTTAACGGTAATACTGTAAATCCAGCTCTGTGTTTTTCCCTGAATCGTAGCCGTGCTGTAGCCGGCCGGTGATTGGGTATTCACATAGGAAACCGTCCATTCCTCCGGCTCCTGCCCGTCCGGGTACTGCAGATTTTCCGCAGCCCAGGCCTTCGCGCTTCCGATCCAGGCCTCCTCATCTGCTTCCGGAACATATCGTTCTTCGGGGACATAGCGCTCATAATCAATGAAAATCCGGGCGATTTCCGGCTCACTGCCGGGATCCTTCTTTTCGATCACCAGGTAATCCCAGTCCTTCCACCGGTTTTCCGTGTCATCCACATACAGGACGTAGGAGATCACGCCTTCCCTGTCCAGCGGTGCGTAAAAGATTTCCTCATTTTCCAGCTCAAGCTGCTGCGGTTTCCGGAAAAGGCCGTGGAGGGTATCCATCGCGAACTGTTCCACCTTTTCCGGCTCGTCTTCCCATTTTTCCTCGTAATGCAGGGCCAGCCGGTTGATTTCATCATCCGTCATTTCCCGGTACGGATAGAAGTGGAAGCAGGCATCATCACCGTACCACTCCATTTCCATATAGCCGTCCGGCGTTCCTCCTGGGATATCCTCCGCGGTCACCTTTCCTCGCCGTACGAGATCCTTGGCTTTCTCCAGGCGTTCCTCTTCCGCGTCCGTCAGGCAGCGGGTCTGCCGGAACCACATGTTCCGTCCGCAGTTCCGGCCGCACAGCGAGTCGGGATCAAACGGAATACCCAGCTCGTCAAAGGCCGCGATCAGGGAAAGGATCTGTTCATCTGTCAGGCTGTCGTACTGCGGCAGCAGCACATAGAACTCCTCACCGTCAAAATCCGCCGGGTTCAGCGGATAAACACCGACCCGGCCGTCCATGTTCCCGGAAGCGTTGACCGCGGAAGGGCCGGTATAGGTCACTTCTCCTGCAGCCGCCTGTTCCATCAGTTTCCGGGTCCGGGCCAGCTCCAGGTCCGTCAGCCAGGGCAGGTAAAATCCGTCCTCTTCCGCATGGTAATCATCATGCCGGATTACCATCTGCGGGTCTGTCTTCCCATCAGCCGAAACCGCGTCCCGGTTTGCCGGCCGGGCGTTCGAAGGCATGTATGCCGCTTCTTCCGGCATTTTTGTTCCCTCATATACATGCCGCCATTTCTTGCTGGTCATCGAGACGGTTGTTACTTTCATGGTGTCCGGTTCTACCTGCACATTCACTTCCCACTCCGGCGTTTCACCGGATACAAATGCTCCCCTTACATAATAGGACGGTTCAAAATAGGTTTGCGGTTCATTCTCAAGGAACCAGTTCTGCGGCACCTTTCCGTCCGGTGCCTTCAGGCTGGATTCCGCCCATTCCCTGGCCGCCGCGATCCACGCCTCCCGGGTTCCGGTCCCATGGTCTGCCATCATGTCAAAGCTCAGGAAAATTCCTACGTCGCTGATTTCCGGCTTCCCGCCGTATTCCTTCATCAGCTCAACGTCGATATACTGGATATCATCGTTTTCCCAGGATTCGATACTCATACTCATCCCCACATGATAGCGGATATAATACCTTCCGCTGTCAATATAGGATTCCGGGATATACATGTAAATATCCTCATTCTCCAGGCTGTCGACCTCCGGATAGAAGCTGCGGACAGCGTCCTTCGCCATCTGTTCAATCTCCAGCGGGTCATCCTCCCACCGGCTGTCCGTATGCAGGGCCAGCAGGGCCAGCTCATCATCCGTCATGCTCCGGTAGGGATAGAGCCGGAGAGTACCTGACCCGATCGGAATATAATAATCCTTTGTTCCTGCCGGGATACTGTCTTTTGTCAGCACACCCTGCCGGATCAGTGTCCGGATGATTTCCAGGCGCTGTTCTTCTTCCTCGCTGATCGGTCTGGATTCATAATCCTGCACATAATCTTCATCCCGCCGGCTGCAGTTCCGGCTCCCCAGTGAATCCGGATCAAATGGAATTCCCAGTTCGTTGAAGGCAGAAATCAGGGACCGGATCTGCTCATCGGTCAGCGGCTGGTACTGCGGCAGCCGCACATAAAATGTTTCCCCGTCATAATCCTCCGGATTCAGCGGATAGACGCCGATGCCGCGGAACGCATTCCCGGATGCGCTCACCACGGACGGACCGGTATAGACTGCTTCCCCCGCGGCCATCTGCTCCATCAGCCGCCGTGTCCGCGCCAGCTCCAGGTCGGTCAGCCACGGCCTGTCAAACCCGGATGTTTCGGAAAACTGGGTATCCACCGTCTCATCTGCCGATACTTCTTTCCGGTTCCAGGGCTTCCTGGCTGTCGGCAGGTACTGCCCGGCTGATGCCGCCTTTACGGTTTCCGCGTTCTCCGGCGCAGGCTCCAGCGTATCCTCCGTCAGCGCCAGGGCGTTCAGCGGCAGCACCGCCAGCACCAGCAGCATTATGATTACTGTTCTCCATGACTTCCTGTTTTTGTGATTCATCATTCATGATCACTCCTTTCAGTCACAGGATACCGGATCCGTTGTTTCAGAGTCTTCACCGGGATGTAACGGCAGTGTAAATTCCACGTTGGTTCCCCTGCCGGGTTCGCTGCGGATTTCCAGCTTTGCCCCGTGCAGTTCGGCGATCTCGCGGCAGATCGTGAGGCCCAGGCCGGCGCCGCCGGACGCCCTTGTCCGGGCCGGATCCGCTTTCCAGAAGGGCTCCGTGCACCGGCGCACTTCCTCCTCCGTCATGCCCCGTCCCTCGTCCGATACGGTAAATCCGCCTTCATGCAGCGTCACGCGTACCGGAGTTTCCGTTCCGCTCTTCGCGGCATTGTTCACCAGGTTCCGCAGCAGCTGGATCACCAGGGCGCGGTCCGCTGTCACGGTGCTGTCCTCCCCGGCCAGTTCCGTTTCCGGTACCGCGGCCAGGGCTTCTTCGGCCATTTCCTTCAGGGAAAATGTCTCCGGTTCCGGTTCCGCACCGTTCATGCGCGTCAGCTTCATCAGGTTTTCGTCCATTTCCGCCAGGCGCCGGGATTCCCTTACGATCAGGTCGCACATCCGTTCCCGCGTTTCCGCGTCCGCGTTTCCGTTCTGGATCAGGCGGGCCGCGCTTACCACGGAGGTCAGCGGTGTGCGCATCTCGTGGGCCAGCGCGTCAATCAGGCGCTGCCGCTGTTCCGCCTGTTCCCTCAGCGATTCCTCGCGCTTCTTCACCGCGTCGTTCATCGCCGCAAACGCGTCCGTCAGCTTCCCGATGTCATCCTTCTTTCCGCTGGGCTTCAGTTCCAGACCCGCGCCGCTGCGCACAGCGTCCGCGGACTGAGCCAGCCGCCGCAGCGACCGGGTCAGTCCGCCGGAAATCAGCAGTGCCAGCACTGCGGCCAGCACAGTTCCGCCCAGGCAGATCCACAGGGCAAACCGGGTCTGTTCCGCCCGCGCCTCATAGAAAGGTGAAAAGTCCGTCACCGTGATCAGCGTGATTTCCGCATCCAGCGGATGGACAATATACATATTGTGATCCGCGGAGGACAGGTAAGTGGACCGTTCCTCCGCCTCCAGCAGGATTTCCGGGGCCGTGACCGGCAGCTGCCCGTTCAGCTGGTTCCGGCCGCTGTACAGGAGCACCTGCACGTTCGCCGATCCGTACCTCCGCTGGGCGTCATACGCGATGCGCCGGAGGGTGGTATCGGATCCTGCCCGGTCATCCTCCCGCTGCAGTTCCATTGAAAGGGCCCGCGCGATGGCGCTTTCCTCCCGGAGTGCGCTGTTCCGGGCGCTTTCCAGGCTCTGCCGGAAGGCCTGGTTAATCTGCAGGTACAGCGATACCGGCAGGATCAGCAGCACCAGCGCCAGCATTCCGATAAATACCCGTTTTTTCATACGTCCTCCCGGAACCGGTATCCGTACCGGATGATCGTCTCAATCCGTTCCGCGCCGATTTTCCCGCGCAGCCGCTGGATATGCACGTCCACCGTGCGGGTCTCGCCGATGTAGTTGTATCCCCACACGGCGTTCAGCAGCTCATCCCGGCTCATGGCCGTCCGGCCGGACTCAATCAGCGTCTTCAGCAGGTTGAATTCCAGCGTCGTCAGCGTCACAGGCTTCCCGCCGCGCCACACCTCACGCGTTTCGAAGTTCACCTTCAGGTCTCCCCGCTCATAGACGTCGGTCTTTGCCTGGGTGCGCTTCAGGGTATTCTCCACCCGGGCCAGCAGCTCCGCCGGCTCAAAGGGCTTCAGGATATAGTCCTGCGCGCCCAGCCGCAGCCCACGCACCCGGTCGGTCACCGCCGTCTTCGCCGTCAGGAAAATCACGGGAATCCCTTCCCGGATCAGGGATTCCCCGAGGGAGAAGCCGTCCTCCCCGGGCATCATGATATCCAGCAGCACCAGCGCCGGTTTCTCCTCCGCCAGCGCCGCCCGCGCGGCGGCCGCGTCCTCCAGTTCCCGCACGGCGTACCCGGCCAGCTGCAGGTGCATTCCCGTCAGCATCCGGATATTCGGGTCATCCTCCACCATAAAAACCGTATACAAAAAAACTCACCCTCTCCAAGGCTTCGTCAGAATTCTATCATATTTTCATAGAAGATGTGTAACAGCGGTGTAAAATCTTCAGTCTTTCCAGAAAAGGCCTTTCTTTGCCAGCTTCCAGTAAATGAGGCACAGGATCCCGTAAACCGCCGCGCCGGACACCATCTGGATTCCCAGGTTCACCCAGGTTTCCGTCGGCAGCAGCATTCCGATGCCCCGCACGCACAGCAGCATGATCCCGCCGATGACCGCGTAGGCCAGTACATGGCGCATATACTTTCCGTACGGAAGCTCCTTCCGCAGGAGGATGAACTGCACCACCGGCACGGTCATCTCCGCCAGCAGGGTGCCGATGACGGCGCCCATGGCGCCCATCCGCGGAATCAGGCACAGGTTGGCGGTGAGGTTCACCGCCGCGCCGCAGCATACGCTGCGCACGAAGATATGGTCCCGCTTCGACGGAAGCACCACCTGGGTGCGGATGACGTTGGCAAAGCCGATCATGATCAGCGTAAAGCCCAGCAGCGCCATCAGGATTCCGGAAGCGCGGAAATCTTCCCCGAAGTACAGCGGCGCCAGCCGGTCCGCCACTGCGGCGATGCCGAAGGCCATGGCACTCACCATGCAGATCACCAGGTCCATGCTCCGGTCGATATGCCGGGCGATCTTTTCCGTTTCGCCCTTTTCCCGCATATGCGTCACCTTCGGCAGCATCACCGTGCCGATGGCGGAGATGAACCCGCTCAGGCAGTAAATCACCTTTTCAGCGGCCTCGTACAGCCCGTTCTGGGCCTCGCCGGAAATCAGCGTTACCATCACCTTGTCCATCTTCCGGTAAATGCTCACCGCCAGCACGGAGATGAACAGCACCGCGCAGGGGCCCAGGTGCTTCAGGCTTTCCCGCATCGGCACCGGGGTATACTTCACGCGGCCCCGCATGGCCGTCACGCAGCTCAGGTTGCCCAGCAGCGTGGCCAGGCTCCATACCAGCGCGTACACCCACAGGTCCGCCTTGCTTTTTACAAAGATAAACACGCATGCCGCGGCGGCCAGCTTCACAAAGGTGTTCCGCAGGGCCACGGGTTTGAACTGGTCCAGGCCCATCAGGGCCCAGTCAAAGCTGCACAGGCAGCTCACGCTCATCATCGTCAGGTGCAGGGCGATGTACTTTTCATCGCCGGCGAACAGGAACACATAGCCGAACCAGGCCAGCAGCGCCGAGCCCGCCGTCAGCAGCTGCATCTGCCAGATGGCGGAGAAAGTGCGGTCCAGTTTTGCCCGGTCGTCCCGCACCTGGGCGACCGCCCGCACGCCGTAATCGTTCAGGCCCAGCATGGCCGCCAGGCAGAAGAATTCGCTGATCGTCCACGCGTAGGAATATAAACCGACGCCGTCCTGCCCGCATACACGGGTGAGGTACGGCATCGTCACAAGCGGAAGAAGGACGGAGAACACCCGGTACGCGATGTTGTAGGCCGCGTTCTTACGGGTACTCATTCCGTCCTTCACTCCTGTTTTTCGGTTTTATTATCCGGCTCAGTGCATTGACCGGGCGGCCAGCGCCAGGTGGTCTGTGATCTGCTTCACAATGGAGGTGGCATCCGCCGGTACGGCCGCGGCTTCACGCAGGGCAGGCAGCAGGGCGCTGGCGATTCCGAAGTAAACCAGCAGGCTCAGCGCGTCCACAATTGTGGTGATGAACGGGCTGGCCATTACCGCCGGGTCAAAGCCCAGCTTCTTCGCCAGCATCGGCAGCGTACAGCCGACCATCTTCGCGCACACCACGGTCACCGCCATCGTCATGGCGATCACCAGGGCCACCATGAAATCCACACCATCGGTCTTCAGCATCAGGTGGTCAATCAGCATCACCTTGCCGAAACAGAGCAGCGCCAGCACGCCGCCGCAGATCAGGGCTGTGCGGAATTCCTTCCAGATGACCTTCGGCAGGTCCGCGAACTCCAGTTCGCCCAGGGACAGCGCACGGATCACCGTAACCGACGACTGGGAACCGGAGTTACCGCCGGTGTCCATCAGCATCGGGATAAACGCGGTCAGGCAGACCAGCGCGGCCAGCCGGTCCTCGAACCCGGAAATGATCAGGCCCGTGAACGTGGCGGAAATCATCAGGAGGCTCAGCCAGGGAATCCGGTGCTTGAACAGGTCGAACGGCGAAGACCGCAGGTAGGTCTTGTCGCTCGGCGTCATACCGGCCATGATCTCGATGTCCTCGGTGGCCTCGTCTTCCATAACGTCCATGGCGTCGTCGAATGTGACGATACCGACCATCCGGTTGTCCCGGTCGACAACCGGGATCGCAAGCAGGTTGTACTTGCTCATCATCCGGGCCACTTCTTCCTGGTCGGTATGGGTGGTCACCGTGATGACGTTTTCATCCATGACGCTGTCAATCGTCTGCAGGTCGTTCGGCGCGAGCAGCAGGCTCTTCACCGATACGGTGCCCACCAGGATCCGGTTGTCCAGCACATAGCAGGTGTAAATGGTTTCCTTGTCCACGCCGGTGCGGCGGATCCGCAGGATCGCGTCCCCCACCGTCATGCCGGGGCTCAGCTTCACGTATTCCGTGGTCATCACGGAACCGGCCGAGTTCTCCGGATACTGCAGGATTTCGTTGATCTCCTTGCGCATCTGCGGATCGGACTGCGCCAGGATCCGCTGCACGACATTCGCGGGCATCTCTTCCACGATGTCCGCCGCGTCGTCGACGTACAGCTCGTCCATGACCTCGCGCAGCTCGCTGTCGCTGATACCCTTGATCAGGGCTTCCTGCTCCTCGCTCTCCATTTCCACGAAGCTCTCCGCTGCCAGTTCCTTCGGCAGCAGACGAAAAAGCAGCGGCAGCTTTTCCTGCTCCACACCGGAAAAGACCGCGGCAATATCCGCCGGGTTCATGGTTACGAGGATGTCCCGGATGGTTGCGTACTTTTTGTCAGCCAGAAGTGTCTGTAAAGTGTTTTCTACCGTGACAGAATGCTCCGCCATGCCTGCTCCCTCCCATTAACAGGATGATGAAGCCAGCAGTAAGCATACGACGCCCGCAGGCGGACGATTTCAGATATCAGAGCGGGAACGCCATGGCGCCCGCGCTCTGCCGTCTTCGCCCAACGGCTGTGCCGCTGCTACTCCCAGCGTCCATGACATTCCCTCCTTATTTTTCACATGTCCAGCCGGATAAGAATCCGGCTCAAAAACCTTGATAATTATACCCTTGCGCCCTCGGAAAAGTCAACCTTGTTTTTCGGTTTTTACGGTGCTTCCGATGTTCGCCGGAATGGTCCCCAGGTACCGTTTCAGCTCCTCGATATACAGCTGCGCCATGTTGCTCATAATCATGTTCTGCTTGATGATGTAGCCGATCTCCATCCGGCTGCCGGCCGTCTCCTCCCCGCCGCGGAAAGGCACCGCCACATAGTCGGATCCGTTCAGCTCCTCGCAGATGATGCCGGAGCACACGGTGTACCCGTTCAGGCCCACCATCAGGTTCAGCATGGACGCCCGGTCCGTTGCCTTGATGATCCGCAGGTTTTCCGCGTTGGCCAGGGTTTCCTCATTGAAGTAGAAGGACTCGCTTCCGCCCTGTTCAAAGGTCAGGCAGGGGTATTCCGCCAGCTGTTCCGGGCGGATGGATTTCTCCCCGGCCAGCGGGTGTCCCTTCCACAGGTAGGCGTAAGTGTCGCACTGGATCAGCGGGTGGAACTCCAGCTGGTTCCCGCGCAGGATGCGCTCAATCGCCTTGCGGTTGAAATCGCTTAGGTACAGGATGCCGATCTCGCTCTTGGCGGTGCTCACGTCCTCAATCACGTCCCGGGTCGTCGTTTCCCGGATCGCGAACTCGTATTCCTGCGTGTCAAACTGCTTCACCATTTCCACAAAGCTCTTTACCGCGAAGGAATAGTGCTGCGTGGAGATGCCGAATTTCTTCTTCAGCGTGCCGCCCTGGCCATACTTGTCCAGCAGCCGCTCGTACTGGGCCACCACCTGGCGGGCATAGCGGATGAACTCCGCGCCGTCGTTCGTCAGCGCGACGCCCTTCCCCCCGCGGGAGAAGATCGTGATGCCCAGGTCCTCCTCCAGGCTCCGCACCGCGCTGCTCAGCGACGGCTGGGAAACATAGAGCACCTCGGAGGCCCGGTTCAGGGAACCGACCTCCGAGATGGTGATTGCGTATTTCAGTTGTTGAATCGTCATGGGAATAAAATTCCTCTCCCGGGTCAGTCAGCCGGCTTGCAGTTGTTGGTCATGTAGCATTCCCGGCAGAGCTTCCGGTAACGCGTGCCGAGCTTGTCCTCGATCTTCGCGTTCACCAGGTCCGTCGTCTTGCCACAGATTTCGCACTGCCCGCGCAGCGGATTGTTGCCCGCAAGATACTGGGTGTAAACCGGCTTCGGAATCAGCTTGTCCTCCAGGCGTTCAATCCGCACGTTCGTATCGCCGATGCAGTAGGTCACCCAGGAGAGCAGCCAGAACAGGATGGATCCGCCGATGCAGATGGCCAGGGCCGGCACCACGTCCAGTTTCTCTTCAGCATACAGGTATACGCCTGTCCCGATGGAAGCCAGCACGCCGATAATGCAGAGCGCAACCGCAAAATAACGGACCTTCTTGCCGATATGATAGTACATGTCTCCCCGTTCCTTTCCATATCCGGTTGTTTCAATGTGTATTGCCACAAAATATAGTATCATATGCATGGTTCAATGTCAAAAGAAATCATTGAAAACATGTCGTTTTCCGTGATAAAATTTCCCAGGGGATACCCTGTCCCCGGGAGGAAGCTTCAATGGCCATCACCAAAACCGATTTTATGCGCGGAATGCAGTGCCCGAAAATGCTCTGGCTGGACCGGCACAAGCCCAATCTCCGCGTCATTCCGCCGGAAACGCAGGCCCGCCTCGACGCCGGCAACGACTTCGGCGACCGCGCCATGGCGATGTTCGGTCCCTATGAGGAAATGACGGTGTACCGTCCCGGCACCCTCATTCCGGACAAGAAAGCCATGCTGGAGCGCACGAAGGAGCACCTGGCCCTGGGCACGCCCGTCATCTGCGAGGCGGCCTTCAGCCACTACAACAACTACTGCGCGGTGGACATCCTCCGCAAAACGGAAACAGGATACGACTTCTATGAGGTCAAGAACGCGCCGGAGGTCCACGAGCAGTTCATCCGCGACGCCGGCTTCCAGTACTACATCATCACCCGCAGCGGCCTGAAGATCAACCGGATCTTCATCGTCACCCACGGGCCGGACGAGGAAAACCCCTTCCTGCCGGTGGAGATCACCGAAAAGGCCAAGGCCCTGTATTCCTGGGTCAACGACCATATCTGGAACCTCAATCGCATCGGCAAACAGGCGGAAGAGGTGGCCATGGAGCCCGGGCCCCAGTGCACCGAGCCGTATGAATGCTGGTATATCCATTACTGCCGCGGATGCGGCGGCGGGCAGCAGCTGAGCCTGCTGGACGATCTCCCGCCCGCCCCGGATCATGAATAACACAGAACGGAGGCATCCCATGAAGGAACTGCTGGAACTGTACTGGACCTTCGTCCGCATCGGCCTGGTCACCTTCGGCGGCGGCTATGCCATGCTGCCGATCCTGGAGCGGGAGCTTGTGGACAAACGGCACTGGACCACCATGGACGAGCTGCGCGATTATTTCTCCATCGGGCAGTGCACTCCCGGCATCATCGCCATGAACGTATCCACCTTTATCGGTGAAAAGAGAAACGGCGTCAAAGGAGCACTCGTCGCCTCGGTCGGTTTCCTCACCGGGCCGGTCATCCTCATCCTGCTCATCGCCATGTTCATCAGCAACTTCGCCCACCTGGAGGTGGTCCAGCACGCATTCGCCGGCATCCGTGTCTGCGTCTGCGTCCTGATCCTGCAGGCGGTGCTCCGCCTGTGGAAATCCTCCGTGGTGGATCCGGTTGCTCTCGTGATCTACATCATCGTGTTCGCGCTGCACGCCTTCTCCGGCGTCCTGCCGGTGAAAATCCCGGCGGCCGTGCTGGTCATCCTGGCCGGTGTCGCCGGCGTCATCATCTCGGACCGGAGAAACCGGGCCGCCCGGAAGGAGGGTGACGCGAAATGACGATCCTCACGCTGATGTTCGAGTTCTTCAAAACCGGCCTGTTCTCTATCGGCGGCGGCCTGGCCACGCTCCCCTTCCTCTATGAGATGAGCACCAACCACCCCGACTGGTTCACCCACAGCGACATCGCCGACATGATCGCGATCTCGGAGTCCACTCCCGGACCCATCGGCATCAACATGTCCACCTACGCCGGATACAGCGTGGCGGGCATCCCCGGCGGCATCCTGGCCAGCCTCGCCCTGGCGCTTCCGAGCATCATCATCACGCTGATCATCGCCCGGTTCCTGGCGAAGTTCCGCCAGAGCAAAATCGTAGAGGGCGCGTTCTATGGCCTCCGCCCGGCGTCCATCGCCATGATCTCCGTGGCCTTCCTCAACGTCGCGAAAGTCGCCCTGGTCCGCCTGGATGCGCTTACCTCCGGCGCCGGTCTCGGGGAGTTCTTCATCTGGAAGGCAATCATCCTCGGCGCGGTCATCTTCATCGCCCAGAAAAAGCTGAAATGGCACCCGGTGATTTTCATCGCCCTTTCCGCTGTGGTCGGCATCGTCCTGAAATTCTGATTTCTCCGGCGCATCCTTCGGGATGCGCTTAGTTTTTGCATATTGCCCGCCGTGCCGGAACAGGATACAATACCGGTGTCCTGATCTGACGGAGGAACAATATCATGCCTTATTACCCGGAAAGACGGCCGGACCTGGTTCCGGCGCAGCAGAATCCCCGTCCGGCACAGCAGCGGAAAAAGCTCCTGTGCCTGTTCCTGGCTGTCCTTGCCTGCGCCCTGGTCGTCTGGGGTGCCGCGGGGCTCATCCGCTACTTCTCGGATCTTTCCGCTTCCCGGCAGACCGCGGCGGAGCTCCGGAGCATCTATGACCAGCCGGTCCCGGTCACCGAAGCGCCGGCTGCAGATCTGACTGCCGTTCCTGTGCCGCCCACGGCGGTTCCGGCCACCGAAGTTCCTGCGGATTACGGCCTCCTGCCGGCCGTTCCCTATCCGTACAATTCTTCCCTCCGCATTTCAGACCGTTTCACGGACCTGCGGAGGAAGGGCAAATATATCACCGGCTGGCTCCGCATGGACAGCGTGGACGAACCCGTGGTCCTGAAGGACAACAGCTATTTCCTCACCCGGGACGCCACCGGCAAAAAGAACGTCAACGGCGCCATCTTCATGGATGCCGGCACCCGCCTGGAAACCCGTCCCTACACTGTCATCCTGTACGGGCACAACATGAAATCCGGCAGCATGTTCGGCCGCCTCCGCAAATACCGGGACGGGGATTACCTCCGCAAAAACCGGTTCATCACCTTCGACACGATGTATGAGGACGGCCGCTACGCCGTCTTCGCTGCGGCGGAGATCAACGTCGTGCCCGGCACCTCCGGATACTTCGACATCTGGTCCCTGGACGACCACACCCGCGCCGGTCGGGAGGCTGCCATCCGCAAACTGGAATCCCGGGCCATCAGCGGAAATGCCGTCGATGTGCAGCCGGAGGACCAGATCCTCCTCCTCGTCACCTGCGTGGAGGATGACGACTACCGCCTGGTCGTCGCTGCCCGCCGTCTCCGCGACGGAGAAACCGAGTCTACTCTCACCTACCGCAAGTGAAACCAGCAAGACAGCAAGACAGAGGAAGACAGAGGAACAGTTCTTCTGTCTTCCCCCAACTCTTCACCTTCCGCCGGGAATATTTCCCCGGCTTTCTTTTTTAGCTTTGTTTTAGGCTTCTCCGCTATGATCATCCTGTCATCAAAAGGCGCCGATGGCAAAAAACATTCTATGTATCCTGACAGATGATCACTAAGGAGGTATAAAAGCAATGAAGAAATGGATTTCCCTGGCCCTGGCGCTGAGCCTGCTGCTCAGTGCAGCAGTCATCCCGGCCATGGCGGAAGAACCCGCCGGCGGTACGGATGCGGTCACTTCCGCCAGCGTAATGAAGGGCGGCCGGAACGGCAGGAACGCAGCACCCGGCCGGCAGATGCCTTCCGGACAGCATGGCCGGAACAGAACTCCTTCCGATACCGCAGCCCCGCAGGCAGAACCGCCTGCAGCTCCTGAACTGCCGGCCGAACCCGAACTTCCTGCCGCGCCTGAACAGCCGGCCGAAAGCAACGCGCCCGATAGTTCAGAGAGCGCTCCTTCCGCCTCTTCCGGTAAGCAGGTGAAAAAAAGCAGCGGGAACACTGCCCGTACGGCGAAGAAAGGCAAAGCCTCCGTATCTGCGGGCAGCCTCACCGTAACACTGGATCTGCTGCTGGAAAAAGGTGTCATTTCACAGGACGTCTATCAGGCGATCCTGGCATTCATCCAGTCGAACTCCCTCCTGGAGGCTGCCTCACCGGATGATTCCAACGGATAACCAGGAAGGGCCGCCGGATTTCCCCGGCGGCCCTGTTTCATATTCTGTTTTTTACCGGCTGAACTGCGAGATGAACTTCCAGGCGTTCTCAATGCTGTGGTGCCGGCACTCATGAATCTGGCCGCTGACACTGGCCAGCGCCGTGCGGCACACGCCGTCCGTGCTGTTGTAGTAGTGGACCGTCAGCACGCTGCCGCGGGACGGATCCGGGATCCTCTCCACGCGGTCGCCCTCCACACCCCAGATCGGGCTGGCCCATTCATCCTTCTTGTCAAAGGCGAGCTTGTCAAACTCATCCTTCTTCGCCAGTTTGTTCACCTCGGCCAGGTACTGGATCCGCTCCAGCGCGGAATCCGCCTGGCAGGCCAGCTCAGGCAGGTGGGATTCCTCGCCGCCGGAGTAGAACACCGGCACGGGAACGGTCTTGTTCAGCCTGTCCGTCACCGGCGCGCCGTAGAAGGTCTTGTACACCGGGAAGAGCGCGCTGCAGGGCATCAGGCCGGCGAATACATCCGGGTATTCCTGGAAGCAGTCCCAGGTCTTGCCGCTGCCCATGGAGAAGCCGGTGGCGTAGATGCGCTTTTCATCAATCGGGTAGCGCTTCTTCAGCGCTTCCACAATCTCCACCGCCTCGGTGGCTGTCACAAACTGGTGGTTTTCCACCGCGACGTACAGGAAGCCGTACCGGTGGCAGATTTCCCACCAGCCCGCCACATACGTCAGGTACATGGAGGAGTCGCCGCCGCCGTGGAAGCCGAGCACCAGCGGCACCGGGCCGTTGTCGAACAGGCCGTTGTTGTAATAGGCGAAATAGCCAACCTTATGAGCTGCCTGGTCCTTGATCTGCCAGTTGTCCGGGGAGGTCTTCACTTCGACGCAGCCCGCGTCCTCGGTCATGCCGAGCTCCGCGAAATCCGGCTCCAGCTCAATCTTGCCGCACCACATCTTGAACTTCTTCACAAACCCCTTGAAATCCGCGATATAGTCTGCCTTCTCTTTCACCAGCAGGTTCTCACAGCCGTCAAACGCCTTATTGATTTCCGCGCTGTTGCCCACGCTGAGCACCGCAATATCCTTCCGCTGCACGTCCGGGGTTACGCTCAGCCCCTGCATGGAAACCATGGCCGGGGTGATCTCTCCGGGGCCCCACAGGTACTCTCCCTGCAGCGTCTTCAGCAGGTGCTTTGCCGCGTAGTCCGCGGACTTTCCGAAGCTGTAGATGTCCGCGCGGAAGATCGCGCCGCGGACGAAATAGCCCTTGAATACCCGGGCGAAGAAGTCGTAGTTCTCCACGATGCCGTCTTTGTACACCTGGATCATCTTGATCTCGGCGATCACGGCCGCGTACAGGCTTTCATCCGCACCGGCCCAGCCGCCCTCCGCCTTCGGGTATACAAACAGCACGCTGGAGTCCACGTTCGCGGCGATCTCCGCCAGGCCGCTTTCCTTCGCGAAGAAAACCGCCTGGTCCATCTCCTGCTTCTCTTCCTCGAACACCAGCAGGCACGGCGCCCGGAACCCGTAGTTGTTCACCTGTCCGTCGATTTCGTTGTCCGGTACAAACACCTTCAGGAAAAACTGTTCAAATTCATGCTCCCAGCACCTGCCGCCAGCGGTTTCCCGCACCAGCGGACGTTCCATCATGGCCATTGGATATTCCTCCTGTTGGATTGTCATTTTTGTTAAGTATATCATAAACCGGACAGGATGCAAATCCTGCTTTCCGGTACGGACAACTCCATTTTGCCGAAAAACAGAGAGAAAACAATCCGCCCCGGTTGACGGATGGATCATCTTCTGGTATGATGCATATGGTTAGTTACTGCTAACTCTTGCCCGGATATCAACCGGGAGTAAGCCACCCGGATGATATACCACCTTGTTACCTCCAAAGGGGCGGAATGCCGCTGCGTACCGGCATTCCGTTTCCTTTTTTGGCAGATTTATCCTTCCCCGGCGCTTCCCTTCCGCAGCCGGAGCGTCAGGTTGTTCATGTTCAGCGAATAGGTATAGAACGCCTTTTCGGCAATCGCCAGCACCAGGCGGAGCCCGATGGCTTCCCCGTCCCCGGCCGGCACATAGTGCACCGGGTCAAAGGCGGTGCAGTCGTCCCGGAAGCGCAGGATCCACGCGTCCTCCTTGCCCAGCAGGCGCACCGCCAGGTGGTGCGGCTTTTCATCCGCCGTAAACCCGTGCTGCACGACGTTCACGGCAATCTCTTCAATACACAGCGCAATATGGTTGGCCGTGGCGGCGTCCTCTCCCAGCATCCGGCAGAACTGCTCCGCCGCCTGTACAAACGCCTGGGTCTGCTCCAGGGTGCGGATTTCCGTTTCCAGCAGGTGTCCCGGCGCTCCAGCATTCTTCTCCTCCAGCAGGAACGCCCCATCCTTCCAGGGCTGCTTCCCGGTCTTCCGGCGGATCAGCAGGCCGATGCCCAGCAGGGTAATCACTTCACCCACCGCAAAGAACAGCCAGGCCCCGGTGGTGCCGAACAGGCGGCTCAGGATCAGCGCCGCCAGCGCCGGGAAAACCGCGCCCTCCGCCACGGAGATGATCTCCGTCAGGGCGATCTTCCCGGTACCCTGGTACATATATTTCAGCGCGTTGTTGATGCAGCACGGCACCAGGCCGGCTGCGAACAGCCGCAGGCCAATAATCGCCATTTCCTTCATGATACCGGCTTCCGGGATAAACAGGGAGATGAACGCCGGGGCGAACACCACCAGCAGGACGCCCATTCCCAGGCCCAGCACCACGCCGTACCGGCACAGGCGGCCGGTCAGCTCCTTCAGGCCGTTCCGGTCCTCCTCGTTGAACAGGATCCCGCTCAGCGTCAGCGACACGCCGCCGATTCCCGTGGTAATGCAGTTGGCCGCGTTCCCGATGCCCGTGATCACGGCATATGCCGCCACGGCCGTCTCCCCGCCGGTTCCCTGCAGGATCCGGTTCATCGCGTACACAAGGATCACCGAGGACGCCATATTGAACCCGGCGGGCACGCCGCCGCGGAAAAGCTCCGACATCTTCCTTCCCGTCACCAGCTTCCGGCTGAACCGGAACACGCTCCGCCGGGAAAGGAAATACACCGCCGCAACGGCCATCGCGACGTAATAACTGATGGAGGACGCCAGGCCCATCCCGAACATCCCGCCGTGGAACACCAGCACGTTCAGCAGGTCCAGCGCCACGTCCGTCACCGTCATGCCCAGCACCGCCAGGATCAGCAGGGTGCTCTGCCCCGCCATCTGCATAAACGGCACCAGCACCAGCGCCCCCATGGAGCCCGGCGCGCCGATGCAGAAGCCGGCCAGGTAATCCCGGGTCTGCTCAAACAGTTCCCCCTGCTGCCCGGCGCCCATCGCCGAGGCCAGCGGAGCGCGAAATACAACGACCGCGACCGCAAACAGGATCGAAATAACCCCGCCCAGGGCCACCGCCGAGGAGAACCCCGCGTTCGTTTCCTCCTGGGATCCGCGCCCCAGGGATTTGCTGCACGCCACCTGGACGCCCGCGGCCAGCAGGCTTCCGACCGCACCGATGGCCAGCAGCACCGGGTTTGCCAGGCTGTAGGCCGCCATGCCGGTTTCCCCCAGGAAACGGCTGATCATCACATTGTCAATCAGCAGGCAGAGGGAAACCGTCAGCGCGGAAAAAACCTGCGCTGCCAGCATCTGCCGCACCAGCTTGCGAATCATAGGACGTTCTCCTTTTTTCAGACCCCTGCGGACTTCCCGTCCGCTTTCATTAAAAATGATTATACCACAGATCCGGCCTTCCGGAGCATCCGATGAGCACAAAAACAACCCCGCGCAGTCTGCGCGGGGTTGTTTTCATTGGATGCCGAGGCGGGTTACGGACCCATGCCGTTGCTCACTTCGCCGATGTCCGGATAGTTGAGGATCCTGCGAACCGCCTTCTCCAGTTCCGGATCGATCAGCGGGATCACATCACCGGAGGCATATACCGGGAGGATTTCCTCCCCGCCGCTGATCACCAGCTCCAGCCGGTCGCCGGTTTCTTCTGCCGGCAGATAGTCATAAACATAGTATGATTTCCCGTCCCGTCTTTCCGGCAGGTTCATGCTGGCCAGTTCTGTTTCCGTCGCTTCCCGCCAGTCAGCCTGGCGGACCTCGCCGTTCTCGTACCGCCAGTCCTCATAGAAGAACCGGATCGGAATAATCATGTTCCCGTTGTGGCGAATCTCCGCGTCAAACTGGTTCCATACCTCATTCTCTTCCGTAACCGGCGGACGGACGTTCAGCTTCCTGGCCATGTCGGAGTATTGGAATGAAACGTTCAGCTGTATCCCGTCCACAAGCTCAGTGCGTGATGGAAAGGCGCCCATGTACATCCGGTATTTCTCATCCGGCGTGAACTGCAGCAGGATATATCCGTCCGACGTCCGGACCAGTTGCGCGTCATGAATCCAGGAAACCGGCACCGTTGTTTTTTCCGCAAACAGCGATCCGGGATGGGTCACATTCCAGCCGGTCACCAGCAGCAGGATCGCCGCCAGAATACCGCAGGCAATCTTGATCCACCGGCTCTTCCGGCGGGTTTTCTTCATGGACTGCGCAAAGTGGGCGTTTTCCTTTTCATCCGCCGCGGGCCTCGGGATTTCCGTCTTCATGGCCTCATAAACCTTCGCGCATTCCTCGCATCCGGCAATATGGCCTTCCACCGCCAGGCGGCTCTCCTCGCCGCAGGCGTCATCGATCACCAGGGGCATCAGGTCCCGGGCGATTCCGCAGGATATCTTTTCACTCATGGGTGAATTCCTCCTTCGTCTTTTCCTGTAGCTTCTGCTTGGCCCGGAAATAGGTTACCCGGGCCCAGCCTTCCCCTTTGCCGAACAAAGAACCGATTTCCGCAAAGGGCAGTTCCCCGAACACCCGCAGGGTGAATACTTCCTTGTAAGGTTCCTCCAGGCTGTGCAGCCGCACGTGCAGCCGCTTCGTCACATCCTTCCGCTCGTAGTCCGCCTCGATGTCCTCGCCGGACGGAACGGTTTCCAGTTCTTCCTCCGGTGCGTTCTTCTTCCGCGACCGCAGGATGGAGATGTACCGGTTGTGCGCGATGGAGCACAGGTAGGAATCCACGGAGGACCGGCCCTCGAACTGGTCCGGGTGCTGCAGCGCCCGGAAGAAAGTATCCTGGGTGATCTCCTCCGCCAGGTGGGCGTCCTGGGAAAGCGAGTAGGCAAAAGCATAAACCTTGCGGAAATACCGGTTGTATATCTCCTCAAAGTTCATCTTTCTCACCTCCTCACCATTAAGACGCACGGGCATATCCAAACGTTACAGAAAATTATACAGAAATTTCCGGAAGAATGCGAATTTTTTCTATGCCCATAAAAAAGCGGCTGTGAAAAGCTCACAGCCGCGTCTCCGATTCTGTTGTCTGATCAGGCTTTCAGGTTGGCCCGCGCCTCCGGGCTGTTCCGGTGGATCATGCCCACCTTTTCGCAGTTATCCATTTCCGCACAGTCCCCGCAGGTTTCCACGCCCTTTCCCAGGGCGCACTGCCGCACCTGGCAGAACGTTTCGCAGAAGGGCGTCTTTCGCCCGTCCACGCGGCAGCCGTCGCAGCAGATCATCTCCGGCGTGATCTCCACGCCGTTCAGCTCCGACCACAGTTTCGCGGTTTTCTCCCGCAGCGCCTGGTCATTGTGGACCGTAGCCAGTTTTGCGTCGCACTTTTCACAGTCCAGTCCGCAGTATCCGATCATCTGCTTCATGCTTTCGTCCTCCCCTGCCGGTCGATCAGTTCCTGTACTTCCGTAATCCGCGGCGGATGCTTCGGCAGCGGGAACCGGGAAATCGCGATGGCCGAGCATGCGCTGGCAAAGCGCACCAGCTCATCGTCGTTCATTCCATGCAGCAGGCCGTATACACATCCTGCCTTGAAGGTATCCCCTGCGCCCAGCGTGCTCTTTACCTCCACGTCAAAGGGCTTCATCCGTTTCAGCGGTCCGCCCTTCCGGCCGTACAGCATTTCGCCGCCGCCCTGTGTCAGGATCGTCAGCCCTTCCGCCTCCGCCGTCAGCTTTTCCATGATGCTCTCAGGCGCCATGCCTTTGTAATGCTCGCCCGTGCATTCCTTCGACACCACGTTCACAGCCGCGTGCCGGTGCAGTTCCGAATCGTGCGGGGAATCGATCGTCACATACGGAATCCCGTGCCGCCGGCAGATCTCTGCGGCCAGCAGGCTTTCCTCCCGGAAGAAGGGATCGATGGCCGCCGCTCTGCAGCCAATGATATCCTCCTCCCGCGGAATGCTCCACCACCGCTTCCCGGTGGAAAACAGCTTCTGGAAGCGGCCCATGGGCGAACGCACCAGCCCGGCGATCACCACATAGTCCATCACCCCGGGATCGTCCTCCATCAGGCGCAGGGGCGAAAGGTCCACCTGCTTGTCCCGGTAAAAGGAAACCAGCATCGGCGCGACCTCGGTGCCGATCCACGTGCCGTCCATCCGCACGGAAACGCCCAGCGAATCCAGCACGGTGGCGGCTGTCCCGGTTTCCCCGCCGGGCAGGAAATACTGTTCCCCGATCTCCGCGTATTCATCCGGCTGCAGGAATCCGTCCTTCAGCAAAAAGGAATGGGTGCCCAGTACCTGGCCGAACAGGTAGGCCTCCGGCTGTCTCATCATGGATCGTTCCTTTCCGGATATGGTTGTGTCTTTTCCCGTATTATATCACCCCGTTATATGGAACACCAGCCAAAAAACAAAAAGGCCTGTCCCCGTTTCCGGGGACAGGTCCCGTCATATGATCAGGCTTTTTTCCGCAGGAAGAACAGCCGCCGGGTTTCCGCCGGCTCACCGGGCCACGCGAAGTGCTCCAGCTTTTCCACCGTGAAGTACGGGGCGAAGATGCTCTCCCACTCTTCATCCGTCCGGGTCACCAGCCGCAGCACGCCGTCCACATACAGCATGTTTCCGTTCACCAGCTCCTGCCCCCGGGCCTTTGCCTTCTCCGGATCCAGCCGGAAGTTCAGCCCGATGATGACCGAAGCGTCCCCCGCCGCGGTCCGCGCCAGTTCCTTCAGGATACCTTCCGCGGTTTCCGGCGGCACCACGTCCAGCACGTTGGAGCAGAATACCCCGTCATATGCGCCGTCCGGAACTCCCTGCAGCCAGTCCGCGCCGATGCACTGCGCATGCACCTGCCCGCCTGTGCCGAAGGCTTCCGCATAGGCCGCCGCCGTCCGGACCGCGCCGGGCGCCATATCCGCCGCGGTCACGTCCGGGCAGCCGCTCTTCGCGGCGATAATGCTGGCCCAGCCGTTGCCGCAGCCATAGTCCAGCACCTTCTTCCGGTTTCCCAGGGATGCCGCCGCGGCAAACAGCTTTTCCGAAACAGCCAGTTCCTTCCAGTCCTCCGCGCTGCATTTGCCAAGCTCTTCCCGGTCCTCCTCGGACAGGTCCAGCGCCCCGCTCCAGAAATCCACCAGCGCCTGGTTGTCCAGCTGTTCCTTCGTATCGATCCACACCCAGATCCGTTCTTCCGTCTGCTCGGTGATCACGCCGCCGTTGGCCAGCGCCACCTTCCGGGACGGAATGTTGTCCGCGTGGATGGTCAGCAGGGCTTTGCCGATTCCCGTCTCGTTCGCTTTCCGCAGCAGCAGCCGAAGGAGCTCCTTGCCGTATCCCTTGCGCCGGTATGCCGGCGCGATGCCGTAGCCGATATTCCCGCCCTGCTTTTTCAGCGCTTCGGTCAGGAAGCTCCGCACATTGCCGAAGCCCACCGGGGTTCCGTCCACATACAGCCAGTATGTGGTGGAGGGAACCTTCCATCCGTCCACGAGGCCCTCCTGTTCGGATTCCGCCACCTTTTTGGTAAGCCATCCTTTGTATTCGTCAAAGGTCATGCCATACACGTTGTTGATGAGTCCGTTCTCATCCTTCGGCATCGCCTGCAGCATCTCATAGACATCGCGTCCGTCCTCCGCGGACAACTTCCTCAGCTCGGTCATTCCCGTTCCCTTCTTTCCTTCCATCTCGTACACATTCTCCGGCAGTTCCCCGTGGTACAGGCGGGTCTTTACCTTCCGGCCGCCCAGGTGGATGTAAAACCCGTTGGACGGGTTCCCGTCCAGGCAGCCGACAAAGATCCGGCCGCAGCCCATCCGCTGCAGTTCCTCCATCCCGGCCTCCATCAGCTTCCGGCCGTATCCGTTTCCCTGGACTTCCTTCCGCAGGTACAGGGCAAACACCTCGCCCTGCCCCGGGAATTCCGGATCATCTGTCATCCCGACACTGACAAACCCGGCAGTTTCTCCGTCTGCCTCCAGCACAAACTGGTGGTTGTCGTTGTCGTCAAAGCACTCCAGCGCCTTCCGGGCCCGTTCCTCCTCGCTGGCGGACAGGCGGTCCAGCACGTCGTCCGCGATGATTCCCCGGTACGCGTCCTGCCAGGATTCCGTGACCACCCGGGCAATCTCCCCGCAGTCCTTCCTCTCCCGCCTCCGGATAATACAGGCCATCTGCCGCCGCCTCCTGTCCCCGCCGGATAATTTTCCGATACTATATCATAGAACATAGAAGCAGTTCAACCGGAATTTTCAGGGCAGAAGAAAACCGGCGGCGGATTGCTCCGCCGCCGGGGGTTGGGCCGCGTCTGTTACTGCGGCTTCAGTTTGTCCGTTATCCCTCGTTGATGGTGTTCCGTCCGCGGAGCGCCTTCACCGCGAGGAATCCGATAATGATGCCGAGGAGAATTCCCTTGCCGGAGAATACCCAGCCGGCCACGGAAATCGTGACGGAGAACAGCGTGCCGAAAATCAGGCCGAGCACGCTCAGCAGCGCAGCTCCCACATACACAACAGCGATAATTCCAACGATCATGGCAAACATTTTTCGTGCCCTCCTTTTCATCGTTTCCGGTGATCCTCTCACCGTGATTACAGGATACCACCGGAAGAGGGCGGAATACAGGACCGCTGCGGAAATATACAGCCCGTTATTTTTCTTTCCGGGCAGAAAAACGGGAAACCCGCAGCGGGTTTCCTGTCCGGATGCCGGTATGATTCGTCTGTTCTTATTCCACGCCCAGGCTCTCAAAGGTATCAATCACAACCACACAGTCCTCTCGGACGTTCTGCATGATCTTCTTCATGATGTTTTCCGGAACGGATACGCATCCGCCGGTCCAGGGCTTCCAGGGGCCGAAGCAGTGGAGGAAGATCGCGGATCCCCGTCCGGGCGTTCCGTCTTCGTTGAAGCTGATGTTCAGGCAGTACTGGTACTGATAGTCATAGTCCACAATGTGCTCGCTGTCATCCATCACCAGCTCCGGCACGTCGCGGATATCCACCATCTGGTTGTACTGCCGGTCCGGGTCCCCGCTCCAGTAGGTATTCTCATCCACCTGGATATACGGGATTGCGCAGCCGGGATCCGGAGCGATTCCGAAGGCTTTGTTGAAGCGGTAAATCCCGACAGGCGTCTGCGCGCAGCCTTCCTTGTGATCTGCGTCCGCGCACAGGCCGTTCTTTCCGACAAACCCGGGCGTTGACAGGATCTGCTTCCAGTTTCCGTCTGCGTCCTTCCGGTGCATGGAGATCGTCGCGGCGGTTTTGTCCATGCCCATCCCGGCCACAATCAGCAGCTGCTCCGCGTCCTGCGCCGGCGGCAGGTTCACCACCCATTCCGGGGAATCCGTTTCCGGCTGGTTGCCGGCATACAGGCCGTCCTCAGCCAGCGCTGCAGTACAGGCCAGGGCCATCGCCACCGCCAGGATCAGTGAAATCCATACCCGTTTCTTCATTCTTCCGCATCTCCTTTTCTTCTGCAATCACAGGGCTTGTTCTGCCGCAGGTCCTGTCCCTGTTTTCAGTTGTCCTTCTGCGGTCATTATACCATGGTTCTGGTACCAATACTAAAGCTGGCTGCTGGTTCGTCTGAAAAATTGCAAAAAAGCCCCCCGAATTCGAACCCTTTGAGGTTCTCTTCTAGGGGGGGCCATTCAGGTTATACAACCATTATCTCGTTTTGTTTCAGAAATTAATACCGGCGGCAGCAGAAGAAAATAAAAGGCCACCAAGTGTAAACAGTGGGCTTGGGATTAGGGTTTACATTGCAGCACCAACAATTTTTTACTCCATCTTTGGTCTCAACTATTGAACCAGAAGCAACCACATTGTCTTCATAATCAAAATCAACCTTTTCAACTACCGGGCTTTCATATGCCTTCTTCATTTTTTTGCTCCTTTCTTTCGATTTCTATTCACAAACCGGAAAATGCCGGTGAGTGTCTTTGTTATTCCAACTATTCCGAGATGGATCAGTCGCATTCAGGAATCTGCATTACACCATTCTGAACCAGATACATCGTCCGTTTGCATAACTCGATTGGTTGCTTTCCAAGCTCAGCAAATATTGCCACATTCGCCGCGCAGTTGTTACAGACTTCTTCATAAGGACAGCCTTTGCACTCAGGAACCCTTGGTATTCTGTTCGACCACTCATTGATCCGTGCCCAGACTGTACTGAAGCTCTCCTCCAACAGATACCCCTGTTCTCCGTCCAAACGACTGCAACCTCTTAAAATTCCCTTCCAATCCACTGTGAATGATGATCGGCCACCACCGCACCTAATTCCGCAGTCCGTACAGGTGTGGCACGGCCCGCCAGGAGCTGGAAGCAGTTCCGGAGATATTTCTCGAGATTCCTGCCCATTTATCTCATTTACGAGCCGATAAAGCCGCACATATAGATCCAAGCTGGGATCATCCATCTGTCCTGAGCGTCCAGTTTCCTCTCGGGGAGTAAAAATCATCGGATTAATAATTACATCCCTACATAGAGACTTTGCAACCCGAACTGTTTCCAGTGCATCTTCCCCTAAGTAGATACTTGGTGTTACAGAGAGCGTAATAGATAATTTTGCTTTCTGCGCCATCTGGATATTCCGCACAACTGTTTCGAAAGTGCGCTTCCCAGTTACCCGCTCATACACATCATCGTTCCAGCCATACAGCGTAATCTGGATATCAGCCGGCCTGTGATCCCGGAAGAACTGAATCCGCTTCTCGTCGAGCAACACACCGTTGCTAAGGATATTAACCTCGCATCCAAGACCATGCAGATAAAGATAGAGCTCGTCAAATCCGGAATATGCCAGGCATTCGCCGCCGGTCAGGGAGGCCTGGAACATTCCCGCCTCAAAGGCCTGGTGCATGATGTCTTTCCATTCTGCAACTGAAAGTACGGAGTGTCCCCGGAGCTGGTCCGGATTCAGGTGGACATAGCACATTTTGCAATCCAGGTTGCACAACGGTGTCAGTTCAAACTGGCCGCTGATGGGAATCCCTTTCTGCCTGGCCTTCTGGTCAAGCAGCCCGGCAAGATCCCGGAAATTGGGTTTTTTCCTGCCACCCTGTTCCCGCAACTGAGCCAGGAATTCAACTCCCTTTACCGGTCCTTCCATTGCCACGCTCCTTCATCCATGTTCCGGATAATCACATTGTATAAAAAATACTTTTATTTGTAAAGGAAAACAAGTACTTATTTTGTTGTTATTGATCACTTTTGGTTGTTTGTACCAAAAAACACATGTCTGAGTCTCAATGCGCGTTCTCCCTGTCTTTGGGGGGAATCGGTTTCCGTCCCGATATTGCAAGCAAAAAGCGTTCCCGATTCCTCAGGAACGCCTGATTTTCAATATGCAGTTTTTTACGTCCGAACGCGCCAGTATCTGCCGGCATCCCGGTCCAGGAGGTTTTCCGCGACCATATCCCGGCGGATTGTGCAGAAATCATCAAAAAAGTCTGCAATAATGACATTGACTTCCCGCTCCGTATAGACCCGGTCATACTCGAAGGCGTCCGCGATGACCTCCAGGACAATGCGCTCCTTTTTCCGCTGGGACGGAATGGATTTCAGCTTTCCGTATTCGAAGAAAGCGTCAATCACCTTTTTCCGGTATTCCGCGTCCCGCTGGGCCTGGATCTCCGCCTCATCGGATTTTTCCCGGATGATTTCCAGCATGCTGGTCTCAAAAATGTCCTTGTTCAGCGAGTACATCATATAGTACTGGCTTTTGTAGGAGGTCACTGCCCCGGCGTCCGCCAGCTTCTTCAGGTGGAAGGATACCGTCGGCGCGGAGATGCCCAGCCGTTCAGCCAGGCGCTCCACATACATGTCCTCCATCGCCAGGGATTTCAGGATCTGCAGCCGGGATTTGTCCGCCAGGCATTTGAACAGGCTGATTGCTTCCGTCTCTGTCATTCCACTCCCTCCCAGATCTCATCGAATTTCGCGCGGACCTCCCGGACCACGTCCAGCTTCACCTGTTCCGTCTGCATCCGCACCGTGTCCCCATGCTCCTTTGCCTTGTCATAGGCAGCTGCCCAGGAGGCCGGAATCTGTTCCACCCGCTGGATGAAGAAGTCCTTTGCTCCGTCCGCGTTTCCCGGATTGATCCGGGCCGCCACAGCCAGCCACGTGCGCATCGCGTCATAGATGTTCCCGCGCACTTTCTCAAACACCGCTTCATCCCCGCGGCCATCCGCGCTCAGTTCCCTGTCCCGCTGTCCGCATCCGGCAATCTTCTCCTCAAAATACCGGTTCAGCTTTTCCATTTTCTGTTCCATCCGGTTCTGTCCTCCATCAGTCCAATCTGTTTCGAATTCCATGGCATTTCCTTCGATCGTCGTCATAATATCATATTCAAATCGGATTTGCAATACCAATTTGATAATTATCTAATTGATTTGGATCCCTGTCAGGCAAAAAGGAATTTGGGGCCCGGAGGCGAATCAATACATCAAAGAATGGATTGGTTCAAAGATATGCTTTTCATCTGCCTGACCGGAAGGAGGGAACGCCATGAAGCGCCTGCTCGCCCTTTTCCTGTCCGCTGTGATGCTCCTCGGCTGCGCCGCGGCCGCGGCGGACCGCGTGGTTACCTCGGAGTTTGAGGACTTCACCCTGCAGACGACGGTCCCGCTGGACTACTCCAGCTTCAAGGTGGTCGGGCAGCCGCTGTTTGTCTACTACCGGACCGTCACCGGCGAAGTTTCCACCTCCGCCGTCAGCGCGATCTGGCTTCCGTCGACGGAACCGGTTGCGGCGGAAGAATTCACGACCATGCTCCGGAATGCCGAGGCGGCTATGAGTTCCCAGCAGGCGGCCAAGGGAAACACCATGAAAAGCTATGAGGTCTCGGAAGCCGCTGAAACGGAGCTCTGGGGCGTTCCCGTGCTCGTCTGCGATGCGGAAATGCTGGTGGGCCTCACCAATTCCAGCATCACCGTCTTCCAGCGCAGCATCCGGATCACCGGCAGCTGCGGAACCTACATCTTCTCCCTGTCCGCTTTCTCCCGGAAATCCCTGGAGGAAGCCACCGATGAACTGGTTGCAGCGGTTCAGTGGAAATAATCTTTGTTCATAGGCTGCAGAAAGGGCACCTGGCTTCAGGTGCCCTTCCTTATTACCCTTTCGGGCGATTATTCGTTCATTTTTCCTTTCACGGCCGCAGGGTCCGGGACGCTGGTGATGCCGCCGTGCACCTGCGTGGAAAGGCTCGCCGCCGTGCAGGCAAAGCGGACAATCTGCCGCAGCTCGTCTTCCGTCAGGTCCGCGGGGGCCTTCCCCAGGCGGATGAACTGGCTCATCGCGCTGCCGCCGAAGATATCCCCGGCGCCGGTGGTATCCACCACCCGGATGCCGGAGGGGCTCTGCACCGTTACGCGGTGCTTCGCGGTCGCGGCATAGCAGCCCTTCGGTCCCAGCGTGGCATATACCAGCGAAGCGCCGTATTCCTTCAGCAGCTTTTCGGCGCCTTCCTCGGGGGAGATTCCCCACAGCCACGCGATTTCCTCATCGCTGATCTTGATGATGTCCGCTTGCTTCAGGCTCCACTCGATGGCGGCCTTTGCGTCCTCTTCCCGTTTCCACAGCGGCTTGCGCAGGTTCGGGTCCAGGCTGATCAGCAGCCCGTGGGCTTTGGCCAGTTCAATGGCCCGGCGGGTGGCTGAGGCCGCGGGCTCATCCGTCAGGGAAAGCGTTCCGAAGTGGAACACCTTCGCGTCCGCAATCAGTTCCTCATCCACTTCCTCCGGTTTCAGGCAGGTATCCGCCCCCGGCTTCCGCGCGAAGCTGAAGTCCCGGTTTCCGCTTTCATCCAGGGAAACAAAAGCCAGCGTGGTAAACACATCCGGATCGATCCGGATCCCCCGGGTGTCGATTCCCGCTTCCTGCAGGGTATTCACCAGCATCCGCCCGAAGGTATCATCCCCCACCTTGCCGACCATGGCCGTCCGGCAGCCGTACTTCGTCAGCGCGGCCAGGAAGTTGCCCGGCGCGCCGCCGGGATTGGCGGACAGGACCGGATAACCCGCGGGGTTGGTGGAATGCGGGGCAAAGTCAATCAGCAGCTCCCCGAGAGCCGCTACGTCATAATGCTTCATCCGTTTCATTCCTCATCAAACAGTGTGTATTTTGTGATATCCATGAGGACCTTTCCGTCAGTCTCGAAGGAGATTCCCCGGGCGTCCGAATCGGTCAGGATGGTGGCCGTCATCACCTGTTCCCCGTCGTTGATGAACACCTCCACGCTGAAGCGGTCCATCACCACATGCAGGTGGATCTCGCCCTGCCGGTCGGAAACCAGGCAGCGGCGCTGGTGGATGTAGGCCCGGCGGGAGCCGGAGAACTTGCGGTCAATCTGCAGCCAGGATTCATACGGCCAGAAGCTGAGGTCGGAATGATACTTCTCGTTCTGCGCAAAGCGCATCGTGAATTTCCGGAAGGGATTCTCCGTGTCCGCGGGGCGGAGTGTGATATCCATTTCCACCACGCGGCCCTCGATCCCCTTCAGTTCCTTCTTCCCGTCCAGCAAAACGTCCTTATACTCGATCTTCCGGCCCCGGTACTGCGCCAGTTCCCGGATCGGCTGCTGGTACAGCCGGCCGTTTTTCAGGAACAGCTCCCTCGGAATGCTCATCTGGCCGATCCAGGGGCGCTCCTCATAGCCGGTGGTTTTACAGGTATCCCAGTTCTGCATCCAGCCGATCATCACGCGCCGTCCATCCGGGGTCTGGATGGTCTGCGGGGCGTAGAAGTCGATTCCGTAGTCGATCGCCTGGTTGTGTTCCTCGGTGAACTGCTTTCCGTCGAATTTCCCGACCAGGCAGACCGTTCCGTTTCCGTTGTGGTATTCAAACCCTTCCGGAAGCATATCCTGCGGGCTGACAAAGATCAGGTCCTTTCCGTCCAGCGGGAAGAAATCCGGGCATTCCCACATCAGGCCGAAGCGGCCGTCGTTTTCCGCGAGGATGCCGGCATACTTCCAGTCGAATCCGGTTTCGCTGTCAAACAGCAGCAGCACGCCGCGCTTGTCCTTCCGGCGGGCGCCCACCACGCAGCGGAATCCGCCTTCCGGCTTCCGCCACATTTTGGGGTCCCGGAAATCGTACGGGCTCAGCCCTTCCGGAATGTCGCCGGTATCCAGCACCGGGTTCTTCTCATACTTGGTGTAGTCCTTTCCGTCGCCCACAGCCAGGCACTGCGTCTGGTATTCGTATCCCTTGTCGCCGCCTTCCTGGCGCACGCCGGTGTACATCAGCAGCTGTTTCCCGTTGGGCAGTTCCATCGCGCTGCCGGAGAAACAGCCGAAGGAATCATAGGGCGCGTCCGGGGCCAGCGCGGCCGGCAGGTACGTCCAGTGAAGCAGGTCATGGCTCACCGCGTGGCCCCAGTGCATGGCGTCCCATTCGGTGTCATACGGGTTATACTGGTAGAACAGATGATACTGCCCGTGATAATAGGAGAAACCGTTCGGATCGTTCATCCATCCGGTCAGCGGGGTCAGGTGGAACACCGGGCGGCTTTCCCTCGGAATATCTCCCCCGGCGACCTGTTCATATACCCTTGCAAACAACAGGCTGTGCTCAACTGTCTTTTTCATCGTTTACCTCGTGTATTCCCTCAGTTCAGTGAACTCGATGGTATTGTTTTCCGCAAACAGGCGGATGGGCTTCCCGCTGGCGCCGTAAACGCGGACCGTCAGGGCGGCTTCGTCCTCCAGCCAGAAGATTCCGACGGAGCCTTCCTGGATGTAGGTGAAGCTGTATTCCCGTCCGGCCTCAAGGACCGCGGCGGTCTCGGTGATCTTCGTGCTGCCCTCGTTGAACAGCAGCTGCAGCGTCTGGGTGGCCGGCTCCAGGCAGATGGTCTTCTGCTTGTCGTCCTGGCCGTTGAAGTCAAACGCGAGCCCGAAGGTTCCCTTGCCGCTGTAGGAGAATTTGCCCTTCAGCATGAAGCTTTCATACGCGGTGAAAACATCCGTGTAGTTATAGCGCGCGCCGGCCTGGATCTTGATTTTGTCCTCCGGAATCCGCAGCTCGCGGCGCTTGGTGAACTGCGCCTCGATGGAGGAAACCGGCACCAGCGCCAGGTCGCCGTTCTCTTTCTGCTTCAGCTGCTGCACGGCCAGGTTCCCGGCCCAGCCGGACACATCCGACGTGGACGACGGGGATTCACTGCGGCGGGCCCAGCCGATCATGAAGGAGCCTTCCGGTCCTTCGGCATGCTTCGCGGCATAGAACAGCTTGGCATCCAGGCGCTTCGCATCCCCGTACGGGCCGTAGGGCGTGTCGGAAACAGCGTACCAGAGCGTATCATCCTGGGCGGAATAAGTCAAATAGTATTTGTCACCCAGCTTGAAGGTGTCGCTGCATTCCAGGTTCCAGAAGTTGTCCACCTTGTTCGTGAAGATGATTCCGTCATAAGCAGCGTTCTTCAGGTCCGCGCTCACGGTATACTTCAGGATCCGGGCGATGCCGCCCTGGGAGGCGGTGATCGTCATCACGATGGTATTGCTTTCCGCGTCGTAATAGGCCTGCGGGTCGCGGAAGTCGCGCTTCTGGCCGATCTCAGACGGCGGGGTGATCTCCCAGCCTTCGACCTTCTCGAACTTGTCCGGGCTGGTTCCCTTCGCCACCATGACCTTTTCCATGTACTCATAGGCGTCGGAAGAGGCGTGTCCGGTGTAGAACAGGTAGTAGGTATCCTGGACCTTGACCACCGATCCGGTGCCGATCCATCCGTCCTGCCCGCCGCTGCGGTTGCTTTCCAGGATGGGATCGTCATATTCCGTATAGGTCACAAAGTCCTTCGTGGTTGCCAGGTAAATGGAGTGGTTGTAGGAATCCCCGCCCTCCTTCAGGTAATAGACGTAATACGTCCCGTCCTCATAGTAGGGCATCGTGTCGCCGACATACGGCTGGTTGATTCCGTCTACCGCCGGCCTGAAAAAGATTCCGTACTCATATGCCGCCTCCTGGCTTCCCGGGGTCCGCAGGGCTGAAAAATCCTTGTCATTGTCTACCACGGCAAACGGTTCCCCGTTGTCCGCCGGGGCGGCGGGAGCCGCTTCCGGGGCAGCTGCGGGAGCCGCAGGCTGTGCGGTCTGGTTTCCCTGGCATCCGGCCAGCACGGCGCAGGCCAGGACAAGCGCAAACAGCAGCGCGGTCCATTTCTTGTTCATGTTTACCTCCTGACGAAAAGCAGGGAGGATGAGACAACCCATCCTCCCCGATGTTCGTTACCTGTTACTGGACGGTCATCTGGTAGATCGTCAAGTTCTGGAATTCCACGGTCACTTCACCCATCTTGGACAGGGCTTCCGAACCAAACTGGAACAGCAGTTCGAAATCCATATCGGTGATGAAGGTATCGGTGGTGGAGAAGCGGAAGGTCTGGAACTCAGTGGTCAGGTCCATGCCCTCGGAGAACCGGGGATCCCATCCGCCCATCGGGTTCAGGAACACGCCGCAGGATACGGGCTGGGTTGCCCTTGCGGTGATTTCCACCGTGTAGTAGCTGTCGGAGGCCAGGGTCAGCGGGTTGCCGCCGATACCGCAGATCAGCTTGTTGTGCCAGTCCACGGTGCCGCCGTTGTCAATGCGGTAGAAGAAGCTGCCGTCCTGCGCCCAGATGACGCCGACGCCGCGCTCGTTGCCTTCATCCGTTCCGTTGAAGGTCGCCCACGGGGTGGCGGGGTTTTCCGCGTTGGCGGTATTTCCGCCGAAGGGCATGAAGGAATCGGTGGTCTTCTGGGTTTCCTTGTCGCCTTCCACATTGCCGAACACCACGTCGCTGATCTCGATGGTGTTGTTGGCCGCGCCTTCCGGCGGGTTGCCGATCTGCAGGCGGATCACGGGATCATCCACGTCCGCTTCCGCGGTGAACGTGGAGGAGATCACAGCTTCTTCGCCGGCGCCGGCGCTGAAGCCGTTGAAGTTCGCGCGGCATTCCCAGCCGCGTCCGTCGCTTTCCACCAGGGCTTCACCGCCCTGGCCGTTGGCGGCCTTCAGCTTGAAGCTGTAGTAGTACTTCTTGCCCTTTTCGATCTTCGTGTCGCCCAGGAGGATGTCGGCCTTGATGCTCCATACGCCGCCCTCGGTGGGATAATTGTCGATGGTCACGACCGCCTTGCCGTCCGCGAAGGACGCGCTGGCCGCCGCGCCGTCTCCGGCATCCGCCTTCACGCCCGCATTGGCCGTGAAGTCCGCGGTGTAGGTCGGAACCTCGTGCTCTTCACCGGAGATCTCAAACAGCTCGATCTTGTCGATGGTCACCACGAAGTCTTCCGGCGTGGTGTCCGCCGCGTTGTCCGGATTCGGCGTAATCTTGCCGAGGTTGAACAGCAGCTCCGCGCTTCCCTCGCCGGGAGAGGCAAAGTTCAGTTCCAGGGGCGCGACTTCGGGTCCGATGACCACGTTGAAGGCGCCGCCGAAGGTTTCCCATCCCTCCGCCTGTTCATTCCTGGCGAGGATGTGGGCATAGGTGTTCTTGGTGGACTTGGCCCAGATCAGGATTTTGTAATCCGCGGCCTTCAGGGCGTAGCCCGCCTTGGCCAGCTGCACGTCGCCGTCGCCGTTGCCGGGGTTCTTGATGGTAATGACGTAGGAGCCTTCCTTCAGCTCCGCCGTCGCGTCGGCCGCTTCGCCGATCTTGGCTTCCCATCCGCGGTTGTCGGTCACGGCCGCGGTGCTGAAGTCAAATTCCTTGTAAACCTTTTCCTCGCTTGTCTTCTTGGTCACCGTCAGGGTGGCGTAGGCTTCCGCCGTCTTTTCGCCCTTGTCGGTTACCGAGAACACCAGCTCATAATCACCGGCGTTTTCCGGGGTGGCTTTGCCGTTCTTGATGGCCAGGGCCGGAGTGGAATCGATGGCAATCATGCCGGTCAGGTCGCCGTCTTCCGCGTCGGTGGCGGTGAGGCCGGCCAGCAGGTCGATTTCATCCCCCGCCGCAACGGTCAGGTCCTGCGCGCCACTGATCACGGGCGCCGCGTTTTCCGCCGGGGCGGGAGCCTCGGTGGGCGCGGGAGCCGGAGCGGGAGCGTTGCTGCAGGATGCCAGGGCAAATACCAGCAGCATGGAAAGAATGATCAGTCCGATCCTTTTCTTCATAATCTTGTCCTCCGTCCTGTCTTACTTGTTGGCATTTGCGTAACGGTCATAGGCATCCTGGTAAACCTTCTGGATGCCGGCCAGGTTCACCTTGCCGTTCAGGTCGTTCTGGAAGGCGGTCCAGGCGTCATCGCTCACGCCGCCCTTCAGCAGCCACTTGATCAGGTTGGTCCGGACGTAGTCGTTCAGGTTGGTTTCATAGTTGCTCAGGGTGTTCAGCTCTTCCAGGGTGAACTGCAGGTTCGGGAACGGGATCACGTTCGCGGGCACGAAGGGCTTCGCGCACTTCTGCAGGCGTTCCAGGCGCAGCTGGGCGCGGGGTTCCATATGCACCACGTTGTTCCAGGCATATTCGCCCAGGTAGATGATGCCCAGCGGTGCGTTCTGCAGCCGCAGTTCGTCCGTGGTCACGCCTTCCGGCAGGGGCTTCTGCACCAGCATGCCCTTCTCATCCAGCGTTTCCTCATACACGATGCCGATGGGGCCGTAGTTGATCTGCGCGGAGACCATGGGATCGTAGTACCGGTCAAAGTAGGCCAGCAGCACTTCCGGATACTTGCAGGTGGAGAACAGGATCAGTTCGCCGGTGCTGACTTCGGGGTTGTTGGAGACGCAGATGGTCTGGTCGCCGTTCGGTCCGATCAGCGGGCTGCACACGATGTAGTTATCCGGGTTGGAAACCACGGTCTCGCTCTCCCACCAGTAGAAGGCGCCGTAGAGCTCCATGCCCTTGCCGTTGGCCAGGAAGTTGTCCTGACTCTGCTCGAAGCTGACCTTGTCGATCAGACCGGCATCTATCCATTTGGCCAGGAAATTGGTCGCTTCCTTGAAGCGCTCGTCCTGGATGGTGTAGGTCACTTTGCCGTCGATGATCACCCGGTGCTCCAGGTTGTCGTTCAGGCCGAACATCCCGTACAGGTCGCACTGGTTGCCCTGCCAGTTGTTGTAAACGAAGCTCAGCGGCCGTTCGTCATCCGTCTTGCCGTTGCCGTTCATGTCATTGTCGTGGAAGTACTTCAGGAGTTCTTCCAGCTGGGTGCTCTTCAGCGCAAGGCCGTCCACCAGCTGGTCCGCCGTCAGGTCGCTCACCGCGCCGGCTTCGATGGCGGCCTTGGTCCACGCGACGTTCAGGAACAGCAGGTTCGGGCTCTGCAGCAGGCCCATTTCCTCGATGCGGGGCAGGGAGTAGATTTTGCCGTCTTCCACGTTCAGCAGCTGGTTCTTGATGTCCGGCCGCTCGCTCAGCAGCTTGGAGAAGTTCGGCATATAGTCGAGGTAATCGCTGATCGGAACCAGCACCTTGCGCTTGGCGTACTTGATGATTTCGCCGGCGCCCATGCCCGCGTGGTAGATCGCGTCGGGCCGGTTGTCCGCGTTGCCGAAGATCAGGTTCTTCTGCTGGGAGTACACGGATTCGGAAACGTTCTCCCAGTTCACCTGAACGTTGGTCTGGGCGAACAGGTCGCTCATGATCTTCATGTCGTTGTAGTCCAGCGCGCTGGCGTTCTTGGAGGAATATACCCGGAAGGAGATATTCTTCGCGCCCTCAGCGTTCAGGATCGGGGCGGCCGGGTCTTTCCACTGGAAGCCATAGGTGTCGGTCAGCGCATTTCCGCTGGCCGCAGGCGCAGCCGCGGTATCCTTCTTTTCCGCCGCGGGGGCAGTCGCCGTGTTGTTGTTTCCGCCGCCGCTGCAGGCCGTCAGCGTAACCGCCGCGGCGATTGCCAGCAGGATCAGCAGCCATTTCTTCATTTGCTTCATGGATTGTTTACCTCCTTCAAATTAGCAGGTTGCAGTCATTATCCCTTCAGGGAGCCGATCATGACGCCCTGTGCGAAATACTTCTGGACGAACGGGTACAGGCACAGCACCGGCAGGCTGCTGACGATCACGGAGACGTACTTCAGCTGGTTGGCCAGCCGGTACTGCTGCAGGATCGTCTCGCCGCTGCCGCCCACCGTGCTCTCGCTCGCGATCAGGATTTCCTTCAGCACCAGCTGCAGCGGATACTTCTCAGCATCCTGCAGGAAGATCATGGCGTTGAAGTAGCTGTTCCACTGGCCGACGGCGTAATACAGCGCCATAACGGCGATGATCGCCTTGGAAAGCGGAAGCACGATCGAGAAGAACGTCCGGTACTTGCCGGCGCCGTCGATCCGGGCCGCTTCCAGCATGCCCTCCGGGATGGAGGATTCGAAGAACGTCTTGCTCATGAAGAGGTTCCACACGCTCAGGATCGCGGGCAGGATCACAGACCAGGCGGAGTTGATAAGCTTCAGGCTGCTCATCACGTTGTAGAACGGGATCAGGCCGCCGCCGAAGAACATCGGGATGATGAAGTAGATCATCCAGAACTTCTTGCCCGGCGTGGTCTTCCGGCTCAGTCCCCAGCCGGCGGGAATGGTTACCACCAGGGAGAGGATCACCGTGACCACCGTATAGATGATCGTATTGAGGTAGCCCCTCCAGATATCGGCCCGCTGGAACACCTTCTCAAATCCTTCGAAGGTGATGTTCACCGGGGCCAGCACCACCTGGCCGCCCAGCACCGCGTCCGGGTCCGAGATGGAGGCAATCACGATAAAGTAGAGGGGATACAGGATGATCAGCGCGAGGAGTCCGAGGAAAAACGCGTTGATCGCGAAGAATACTTTATCGCCCTTGGTGTCCTTGAGCGCCATATTCTTCACTTTGATTGCAGGTGCTTTCTGTGTCATCTTCGTTCCCCTCCTTACCACAGCGAGTTCTCGGAGAACCGTTTGGACGTCGTGTTGGCGATGATCAGCAGGACGACGTTGATGATGGAGTTGAACAGGCCGATGGCCGTCGCGTACGCCTGGTCCGGAACACCGGTCAGACCGCGCTTATACACATAGGTTGCGATCAGTTCGCTGACCTCCAGGTTGCCGTCTGTCTGCATCAGCAGGGCCTTTTCATAGCCGACACCCATCAGTCCGCCGATGGACATGATCAGCATCACGCTGATCATCGGCATGATTGCGGGGATGTCCACGTGCAGGACCCGCTGGAACCGGCTCGCGCCGTCGATCATGGCCGCTTCATGCTGCACCGGGTCGACGTTGCTCAGCGCGGCGATGTAGATCACAGCGCTCCAGCCGAAGTCCTGCCAGTTGCTCGACAGGATGTACATCGGGCGGAACGCGGAGCTCTCCAGGAAGTAGGAGACCCGTTCCCCGCCCAGGTGGGCCGCAATGTTGTTGACCAGGCCGTAGCGTCCGAAGAACAGCTGCAGCATACCGACCAGCACGACCAGGGAGATGAAGTGGGGGGCGGTATAGATGGTCTGAAATACCTTGCCGGCCTTTTTCCGCTTCAGGGCGTTCAGCGCCAGGGATACCAGGATGGGCAGCGGGAAACCGATGATGAAGCCTACAATACAAAGGATGAAGGTGTTCTTCATCAGCGGCCAAAACTGCGGATCACTGAAGAACCGCGTGAAGTTCTCAAAGCCGACCCAGATCGTGGTGTCGGACAGGATCTTGTCCCCGGGCATGAAGTCCTGGAACGCGATCAGCACGCCGTAAATCGGGAGATAGTTGAACAGGAAGACCACCAGGACCGCCGGGAGAATCATGGTCAGGTACGGAAAATTCTCCCGGAAATTCCGAAGCCTGTACTCCACGGTCGGCTTTTTCTGCCGTTTTGCAACGGCAGGCATTGACTTGACGCCTTGCATTTTTCCCCTCCTCGCCTGTTGACAGTGCTCGTCGGATTCAGTTGTAAGAAACGTTATTCCCGTTTCCGGGATCTGGCTTTATCTTACACGCGTTTTTACACTTTGTCAACATAATGTCCAATATTTTGTGCAACCCATACAAATTATTTACTTCACCACCCGGTTTTCGGTATACTTTTGCCTGTTTTTCGACATCTCACGCTTTAAAAGTTTACATTTTGTAAACTTGTCTTTTTGGAAAAGACATGTTACAGTATGGAAGGAGAATTTTGTGCATAATGTAAAAAGAGAGGTTGATCCCCATGCCGTCCAGACGGATCACCATGCAGGATATCGCGGATGCCTGCGGGCTTTCCCGGAATACGGTTTCCAAGGTGTTCAACGGCCGCGGATCGGTTCCGCGGAACACCCGGGACCTGGTCCTGCAGAAAGCCCGGGAGCTGGGCTACGGGACTCCTGTGGATGAGGTGCAGGAACTGCCGGTCCCTGCCGGGAACATTGCGCTCCTGACGCAGTCCATGCCCAGCAGCCTCCATTTCGGTTCCGCCTTCAAGTCCGCCTTTACCGACCAGATCAGCCGGGCCGGCTATACGCTGAAAATGTACGAAATATCCCCGGAAGAGCTGAAAGCCCGGCGGCTTCCGCCCCATTTTGTCCCGGATCAGATCGCCGGAATTGTCGGCATCGAGCTTTTTGACAAGGATTATATCAACATGATCTGCCACCTGGGCATTCCGGTGGTCATGGCGGACGGTCCCGAGGATGCCGGAATCACCCTGATGGAATGCGACTATGTCACCATGGAAAACCTGGCCGCGATCATGATCGTCATCAAACGCCTGATCGACGCGGGGGCCCGGAAGATCGGGTTTGTCGGGGATTACCGCCATTGCGTCTCCTTCCGGGAGCGCTATCTCGGTTTCCGGGATTCCCTGCGGAAATACGGACTCCGTTTTGATGAGGAGATCTGCATCCGGGATCCCGATTCCTCCCCCTATGATGATCCCGACTGGCTGCTCTCCCGCATCGACCGGATGCCTTCCCTGCCGGATGCCTTCGTCTGCGCCAATGATTACCTGGCGTTCCATCTCCTGCGGGCCCTGAAGAAGCGGAAAATCGCGGTTCCGGAAGAGGTCATGGTCACCGGCTTTGACGGTGCGGACCAGTCCACCTTTTCCGATCCGCCGCTGACCACGGTACAGATCCGCAGCGAGGAAATCGGCCGCATCGCGGCCGATGTACTCCTGTTCCGGATCGCGGATCCATCCATTCCCTTCACCTGGTCCCGGGTCCGCTCCACCCCGGTCTGGCGGGAAAGCACCCGGAACGTATAACCCTCCAAATGACAACGGCGGGAAGCGCTCAGCTTCCCGCCTTCGTTTTTGCCGTTCGGTTTATTCCTGCTCCGGCAGCCCGGTGATGAATCCTTTGATGATTTCCGCGGTCTCTTCCTCCGTCTGGCTGTCATTGTCGATAAACAGCTGGTACTTGCCGCGGTTCTTTCCGATCCACTGGTTGTATTCGATGTGGGGGCGGATCACCTCGTCGGAAGTGAATCCCCGCTCCTCCGGCCGTGCGCGCAGCCTCGCCCGGATCGTTTCGTCCGGTGCCCACATGCCGATGAAATACGTGGTTTTCACCTCCGCGGATACGTTGACCTTCGTCCAGTAATCATGGGGCGCCATGCAGGAGATGAACACCAGGTCCTTTCCCGCCGCGCGCTTCACCGCCACGTTCAGCCCGTCCTCCGCGTACTTCTCCGGATGGTCGGTCCCCGCGTAATCCCACCAGTTCAGTCCGGTCTCATCCGAATCGATGCAGGCATACTTTTCCGGGTCCAGGATCTTTTCCAGCATATCCTTCATCGTGGATTTGCCGGCGCCGCTGGTCCCGGTGATGATAAACAGTCTCATTTTCTTTTCCTTCCCTTCCTACCGGCGGATGATCCGGCAGTTCTTCACATATTCGCCGTATTTCGCCATAAAGTCTTCCAGCTCGGCGTCTTCCGTAATCCAGATGACCGCCCAGGCCTTATCGATGCCCAGGTTCTCGTACGCCTTGTGGCGGTGGTTTCCGTCGTTCAGTTCGAATTCCCCGTCCGCGTAGTGCACGATGAGCGGCGGCATGTCATCGTCCGCCTGCACGCGCTTTTCCGTTTCCTTCACCCGGTATTCCCACCATTCCGGGTCGTGCCGGTATTTCATTCCCTCCTCCGGGCCGGTGCACCGGGTGAACAGGCTCACCGGGAACAGGGCCGGGCTGATATAGTGCCGGTCGAATTTCTTCAGGCCGTCCGAAAACGGAATATTGTGCCCGTCCGAATTCAGGTACAGGTGAATCCAGGCGTCCAGCTTGCCCGCTTCAGCATACGCCTTCGCGGACGAAAGTGTTGCGTTGTATTTCAGCATTGCGGTTTCCCTCCTGTTGTATACGATTCGTTTGATGGAATCATAGGAGAGCGAATACCGGTCCATCAGGGCCTCAATGGTGTCCCCGACAGCGAATGAGGCGCGGATCTCTTCATTCCGCTCCCGGATATAGCGCTGGTATCCGGATGTTTCGCCCCAGGCCTTTCGTTCGTCCCGGGCCGGAATATAGATCGTTTCGCCCGATACATACCGCTGGATCTGTTTCAGGAGGTTTTCCGGAAAAATCTCCTGTGCGTTTCGGTAACCCATGGTTTCGCCCTCCTTCCGCAAAGAATCATATACCGTCCCGGACCGGGAAGATATACCGCGTTTGCCTGTAACTGTTTTTGACACAGAGGGCGCCTTTTCCTGTTTCCGGACGGATATCCGGACAGTACCGGACTGCGCCGGCAGAAAAAACGGAGGCCGGTCCTCTGCCGGTCTCCGGGAAATCATCATGGTGCCGCTTCAGGTCACCGTAAATTCCGTCCATTCAATATGGTTGTACTTCATGACGTCATCGGCCCTTTTCAGGCCGCATTTTTCATAGAAAGGCACAGCGTCCTCATTGGCGATCAGGTACACCGCGATGTCCTTTTCCCCGCCGGCCAGCTCATGGGCGGTCTTCATCAGGCGCCGGCCGATTCCCCGGTGGGTATACTCCCGGTCCACTCCCAGGTCGGTGATATACAGCCAGTAGGCAAAATCCGTCAGCCCGAACAGCACGCCCACCAGCAGGCCCTGCTCATTCCGGGCGGTCAGGCTGATGGATACGGTCTGTACCAGCCGTGCGATGCGCTCTTCAAACCGTTCCTTCGGGTACTGGGAACCCAGGTCGGTCCGCCGGAGGAAATCGATATATTCCTCCGCCGTAACCCGTTCCTCCCGGATCATGACCGCAGGTTTGTGTTCTTTCAGATATGCCTCAAATTCCGGTGTCCGGCTCCAGTAGCGGATCCCCCAGTTCTCAAAGTTCCATTCGTCCATATATTCATTGCATTCATAATCCACATACCAGATCAGCCCGTCCCGCACCACAAAATTGGTGGGAAAATAGTCGATGTTCAGGCCGGCATTCTTTGCCTGCGCCGCCATTTCACGCACCTGCGCAAGATATGGCTCTGCAGGCGCGCCGTCCTTTACCAGGTCAAAAACAGTCGGGCCTTCGATATACTCCTTCACAATTCGTTCGGCCTCCGGGTCGACAGCCAGCATTCCCGGAATCCGGATACCGGCCGTCCGCAGGCGTTCATAATCCCGCTGCTCCGCTTCGATCTTGTTGCCGAAGGTGTAGTAGTCACACGGCTCATGGTGGATCTGTTTCACTACCGCCTGCTGTCCTTCACATTCCGCCAGCCAGGAGTATCCGCCTTTTCCATGTCCAAGCAGCCGGATAATCTGATATGTCTTTCCGCCCGCTGTCACCTGTCTGTCCATTTTCTTCTCCCTTCAGTCTCCTGTAACCCCATGGTACAGGAAGGCATCCGGCACGCAGTCCTTTCCGCTTATTCCTCCGCGTAATGCTCCAGCATATTCTCCATGCTTCTGGAAATATGCCGGACCATGGCCCTTCGGGCTTCCTCCTGCCGGCCGTCCCGGATGGCCTGCAGGATTTCGATATGTTCAACCGTTGACTGCCTGTAATGGTGTTCCGCCGCGTTCTTCCCGTTCCCCACACTGGGACCGTTCCACAGCTCCAGCAGGTAATTCGTCAGCTGATGATTGTCTGCCGCCTGCCAGATGGATTGATGAATGGCCTGGTTGAGCGACACATATTCGGAAACGTCCAGTCCCTCAAAATGGTCCTGCAGGGAATGGAGCCTGTCCAGCAGCCCGCCGGTCTTTTCATCCTCCATTCCGTTTTCGGCAGCCTTCCGGGCCGCTTCCGATTCCAGGAGAATGCGCATCTCAAAAATGTCCCGGACAAACTTCCGGTTGATGGTGTTGACAATCGCTCCCTTGTTCATCCGCAGGGTAATGAGCCCTTCACTCTCCAGCTCCTGAAAGGCTTCCCGGACCGGCGTGCGGCTGACCCCCAATTGTGCGGCAACGTCCGTGAGGCTCAGTTCATCCCCGCTCCTGTATTCACCGGCATAAATTGCTTTACGTAATATGGAAGTAATCCGGACCCGGATCGGCAGCAGTTCCAGTGTTTCCAAATGATCACCCGCTTTTTGTATATCGTATACATCATATTATATCGGATTGAAAATGAAAAAACAATCCGGAAGGCCGGGCACGAAAAAAACCTCATTTCCAAAAAAGGCTTGCATCTTTCCGGATGTTATGGTATTTTGGTTTCAGATTGAATATCGTATACGATATTCAATATACGTTTTCTGAACGACACAGCAAGGAGGAAGGCTTATTATGCACGCCATCGAAAAGATCCTGGCCCGGAACAGCGGGCGCACCGAAGTGCGTACCGGGGAGATCGTAACCGCCCGGGTGGACTTTGCCGAAATCAATGACCTGTACCTGCAGACGGTGTACTCTTTCTACGAGATGGGCGGCGAAAAAGTGTGGGACAATACCCGCTGCGCCTTCGTCTTTGACCATTACGCTCCCTGCCCGGACATTAAGAGCGCATCCAATCACAGGGAAATGCGGGAGTTTGCCCGGAAGAACAACCTGAAATACCACTTTGATACCAACTGCGGCGTCTGCCACCAGGTGATGCCGGAAGCGGGGGTCATCTATCCGGGTATGATCGTGGTCGCCACGGACAGCCACACCACCACCCACGGTGCTTTCGGCGCCATGGGCACGGGCTGCGGCGCCACGGACATGGCAACCATCCTGATGACGGGTGAGCTGTGGTTCCGGGTCCCGGAAATCATCGAAGTGCGCCTGGAAGGAGAAGCGCCTCGGGGCGTGTACCCCAAGGACGTGGTCCTGGCGGTACTGGGCCGGATCCGGGCGGACGGCGCGGTATACAAGGCAATTGACTTTACCGGCAGCTATGTGGAAGGCCTCAACGTCGCCGGCCGCATGACCATCTGCAATATGGCAGTGGAAATGGGCGCCAAGACGGCTTATATGCAGCCCAACCAGGATGTGCTGGACTATGTTTCCAGGCGGGCGGTACGGCCCTATGAGGTCCAGTACACCGATCCGGGATACCAATATGCTGAAACATATGTCTTTGATGTGTCCGCCCTGGAGCCGGAGCTGGCCTGCCCCAGCAGCGTGGAAAATGTGCATCCCCTCTCCGAAGTGACGGCAAACGGTCCTGTAAAGCTGGACCAGGGCTATATCGGTTCCTGCACCGGCGGCCGCACCGAGGATATCGCCGTTGCCGCGAAAATCCTGAAGGGAAAGCATATTCCGGCCTATACCCGGCTCATCATCGTTCCCGCTTCCCGGGATGTGATGCAGGAATGCCTGGCAAAGGGGTATATCCAGGACCTGATGGATGCGGGCGCCACCATCACAACGCCCGGCTGCGGGGCATGCCTGGGCGCCCATGAAGGAATCCTGGCCCCCGGTGAAGTATGCATCACCAGCACCAACCGCAATTTCCCCGGGCGCATGGGATCCACCGAAGCGCTCATGTACCTGGCCAGCCCGGCCACTGTGGCGGCCAGCCTGCTGAACGGCGTCATCACGGATCCCCGGCCTTACCTTGACTGACAGAAGGAGGAAGCGAATATGAATACCAGGATCACCGGCAAAATCATCGTGGTGGGCGACAACATCGACACCGATCAGATCTATCCCGGCCGTTTCCTTGCCATTACCGATCCAAAGGAAATCGGCAGTCATTGCCTGTGCGGGGTCAGCGAAGAGATCGCCCCCAATTTTCCCCGGGGCGGAATCGTGGTGGCCGGGCGCAATTTCGGCTGCGGCTCCAGCCGGGAGCATGCACCGATTGCCCTCCTGAATATGGGAGCCTCCGCCGTGCTGGCGGACTCCTTTGCCCGCATTTTCTTCCGCAATGCTGTCAACCTGGGGCTGCTTCCCGTCATCTGCAAAGGCATCAGCCGGCATGTGCAGGACGGGCAGACCCTCACGCTGGACCTGGAGGCCGGTACGGTCACCGTCCATGAAACCGGCGAAGTGCTTCCCTGTGAGCAGCTGGGAGACCAGGCCATGAAAATCCTGGAAGCAGGCGGAATCAAGCCCATGATGCGGGCGCGGTTCGGCAAGAACTGATCTGTTGTCTTTATTATCTTATCTCCATCCGGTCACTTCATCAAAAACCGGCCAGGCGTCCGCGGCGTAGAAGCGGTGTCCGCCTTCGCAGATAACATGGCATACGTTTTCCGGCGTGCCGACAGTAGTATTCCTGCAAATCGTAATGTCCCGTTCACATTGTTGTCTGCCAATCCGTAAATGCATCTATACCATTCCGTCAGAAACCGTGAAAACAAGCAGCCGGGAATGAATCGCACTTACAGGATATAACAGCCAGAATGATTCAGTAATTCATTGTCAAGAAAGAAACCCTGCAGCCATTGAAGCTGCAGGGTTTCTTTACATCCGGAAAACAAGCCGCCTGCAGGATTCCGGATATACAGTCCGCCTGACTCATTTGCTGGAAGATTACATCGTCCCATTCCGCCTGAACACAACCCATACGGTTTTGAACAGGATATGGATGTCCTGTTTGAGGGACCAGTTCTCGATGTATTCCCGGTCCATCCGGACCACGGTATCAAAGTCACGGATATTGCTGCGGCCGCTGACCTGCCAGAGCCCTGTGATTCCCGGCCGCGTGGACATCCTGGACCGGTGATAGGGCTCGTACCGATGCCATTCATCCACCGTGGGCGGGCGGGTGCCGACCAGGGACATATCCCCCTTCAGGACATTGAAAAACTGGGGAAACTCATCCAGGGACAGGTCGCGGATCCATCCGCCGACACCCTTCTTCCATTTTCCATCAGGGCCTTGTCTCTTTCCGATAATTCGCGGATCATGTTCCATCTTGAACATGAGGTAGTCTTCCTGGCCATTCTCCTGCGCCACCTGCTTCTTCCGTTCTTCCGCGTCCATATACATACTGCGGAACTTATACATCTGGAACTTCTTCCCGTTCTCCCCGATCCGGGTCTGGGTGAAAAAGATCGGTCCCGGATCCGACAGCAGGATCGCCAGCCCCACCGGCGGAATCAGGAGCACGGTGATCAGGGAACCGATCAGTCCGCCCGCAATATCCATGAGCCGTTTCAGGAACAGGTCTCGGCCGGTGATGTATCCCAGGGATGTGGTAATGGTCAGGTGCCCGCATATCCATTCCACGTTCTTGTGCCGGGATTCAATATCATCCAGGGATGTCAGGGCGGTATGGATAGTGATGCCCATACGCATCAGGCTGTTGATCAGTTCCACGGGCATGTCGGTTTTGGGAGGCACGTCCAGGTACACTTCATCCACCCAGTTGTTGGTCAGGTACTGCTCCAGGGTATCCGCTGTGGCCACAACCGGAATCGTGTCCACCTCCGGATACTCCTCCCGTACCTGGTTCAGTGCGTGCCGCACCTGCTCTTCGGAAGTATTGGTTCCCATGATTGCGATACCGGAGAACCGGTAGATCCCGTAATTCGAACGGAGGATCCGCGGGATAACCGTCGGAATCTGGGATACTTCCAGTGCGATCAGCATGGAATGCCGGTTATGGATATGGTGTTTTTTCTTCAGGAAGCTCTTGTATACCTGGCGCATGATATAGCAGGACACCAGGTACAGCGGTACGGCATGCAGCGCAATCTTTGGCAGGTCGGCTTCCGCGGACTGATCCAGCAGCCGGAGGACCACCAGGATGAAAACCACATTCCCCGTCTGGCCCAGGAGGCGGACCATCTCATCCCACGGTGAATGATGCAGCACACTGTGATAAGTGTCCATGACGATCATCACAACCGTATTCACCAGCGCGGTTTCCAAGGCCAGCCACCAGAAGAAGAGGGAGTTCAGCACTCCGCCTTTTTCAACAATCAGGAATGCGGCCAGGAGACTGGCAAAAGCGCAGAGGATGTCCAGAAGCATAAAATCGATATGCTGAGACCATCCGCGTACCCTTCGTTTGTACATGCTTCCACCTTGCTTTCCGTGATAATTATCCGTCTTGTTTTTTCTCCTGCCTGACCCGGGCGGCGCACAGCAGCACGGCCGGCATCACCAGGTGCATTTTCAGCAGCAGGATTACGATTCCCGCTTTTCGCGGCAGCTGTCCGGCAGATACGAAGGACAGCATACCCGATTCGCGGAGTCCTTCCTTCAGGCGCTTCGCCGCTTCCCGCAGGGAAGGTTCCGTCGCGGCGCGCCACTTCCCGGTACGGATGATCAGCATTGCCGCATATTCGTTGAGCTGGCGGTCAATGGACGGCGCCAGGCCGCCCATATGTTCCCGCATATACGCAGCCAGGTAGCCGAAGCTCTTTGTGAGGAGGTTTTCCCGGCTCCTGGCGCGGATGGAGTCTTCATTGGCCCTGTTGTACATATACAAAGGTTCGTTGCATATGTAGACGTTCCGGCAGTGCAGGAGGCACTCATACGTCATGGGCACGTCAGTAAAAACGCGGATTCTCTCATCACGCGTATAATGCCCGGCCAGCAGTTCCCGCCGGAATGCCTTGTCCCAGGTGTGGGCCTGGATCTTCCCCGGATGAAGACCGGTCCGCGTATCCATAATCAGATACGGGAAGATTTCTTTTTCCAGGCGTTCCCGGTTGTAGTATCCTTCCGGAACATTGTTCAGTGTATCGTCCATGTGATCCGCATATACGTTATGCGCGGCAAAAAGAACCATATCGGGGGACTCGGGCAGCCGGGACACGGTATCGTGAATAAACTGCAGCATGTTTTCAAGGGCCCAGTCATCCCCGTCCAGGATGCAGACGTAGCTTCCCCGGGCAGCTCGGATTCCCTCGTTCCGGGCGGAAATCAGGCCGCCGTTGGGCTTATGGATTACCCGAACGCGCGGATCCCGGGCCGCATAATCGTCACAGATCTGCGGACACCCGTCCGGCGAACCGTCATCCACCAGCAGCAGTTCAAAATCGGGATAGGTCTGGTTCAGGATGCTGTCCACGCATTTCCTCAGGTATTTTTCCACATTATACACCGGAACGATGACACTGATCATTCTTCCGTTCCCCCTTCCCGCGCCGGAGCATCCGTGTCCTGTGCCTTCCGGTTCCCCGGCAGGAAGCTTCGTTTCAGCTGCGAAAGGCTCTCCCGGAACACGGGATTCCGCCCGTAAACGGCAAAGTAGAACAGGTTCGGCACCAGGAAGCTCACTGCTGCATTCAGGATCAAAGCCGGCCATACGTCCAGCGTAAACAGCCGGCAGGCAAACCATGATGCCATGCAGGATACCAGGGCCACCGCCGTCATCCCGCAGAAGAGCCGGATATACCGGCCCATCCGTTCCCGGGGGAACACTTCCCGGAACAGGTTGCGGAACAGCCAGGGAATCTGGATTACCACGATGGAGACGACTGAGGAAAGCAGTACGCCGTACAGTCCCAGCCACCGGACCGTGGCAAGGTTCAGGCCCAGGTTCACCAGTGCCGCCGTCAGGGGTCTCCAGCGGTCGATCCGCCAGATGCCCGCCGCGTCCTTGAACATATTGACCAGCTTGTTGGCGCCCATGGAGTAGTAATATACGACGAAACAGAGCACCTGCCCGATGGGGAGCATATTCTCTTCGCCCATCCAGATATTCATAAACGGCTGGAAAACGCACAGCAGCACGGAGCTGCTTACACCCAGTACCCAGCTGAACAGGAGGCTGATCTTTTCCAGGTCCCGGTAATTCGCTTCCCGGCTCTCCATGACCATCTTGTTGCCCACCCCGGCCATACAGGCGTTGAGGAGTACAACCAGCATAATCCGCAGTGCGGTAATTACAAAATAGTAATTCTGGTAAACCGCCAGGACAGTCAGCCCCATAAAGGCGGAAATCACCAGGGTATCCGCGGAATCAAAAACCGTGGCAGAAAGCTTGGAAGTGAAAAGGTCCCGCACCCTGCGGAAGATATCCAGTCGTTTTTCCTTCGGCAGGTTCCCTTCGGGCACATACCGGGGATACATCCTGGATGCGTATACTGCGGTCAGCACGTTCACGGCGATCTGGCACAGCAGCTGGACCGCAAGATAGAGATAATAGTTCCGTGCGAAAACAAGGATCAGGATCTTCAGGGTATATTCCGTAATCCGCACTGCCAGGCTGACCTTGCTGATCACATCCCGGCGCTGGTGCGCCTGGAGGAGGCTGCTTTTGTAAGCGAACAGCCAGTACGTCACCACCGTATTCCCCAGGTTCATCAGGTACAGGACGTACAGGTTCATGCCGGCAGGCACGTCGCCCTTGATGAGATTCGGCAGGATGGGGATCAGGAGCAGCCCCGCTGCCCCAATCACCAGGCCGATGATCCGGTAGAGGGTGCGGTACAGCCGCAGCAGGGCGCAGATGGCCCCGGTATCGTCTTCGGCAATGGGCTTGTACATGCTGTACACCATTGCGCTGCCCACACCCAGCTCCGCCAGGTTCAGGAAGGTCAGGAGCGACTTGAACAGGCCGTTCAGCCCCAGGTATTCAGTCCCCAGGCAGTGCAGCATGACAGAGCGGATGATGAACGGAAACAGCAGGTTCGCCATTTCCAGCGTTCCGTCAAACACCACATTCCTTGTCGCGTTTCGGGTGCGTTCAAGCTTCATGCCGGTTGCCGCGGTCCTTTCCGTTGGATTTCAGGGGATTTCCGGGCAGGAGCTCTCCTGCCGTGTGCCCGGCCTCAGCCGTCCAGGAGTTCCCTGTAGAGTTTGTCTGTCTGCTTCGTGATATCTTCCCACGTGTATTTCGATGCAATCACTTTCCGTGCTTCGCTGCGCTGTGCCTCCGCCTTGACGGGATCATCGCACAGGTCCTGCAGCGTTTCCCGCAGGGCTTCCGCGTTCCCGCGGGGAAAGGTGAAGCCGCTTCCGTCCATAATGGCCGTACACTCCCGGATATCGGAGGTCACACAGCAGCATCCGTAATTCATGGCCTCCAGCAGGCCAAGCGGCATGCCCTCGTGGTCGCTGGGCAGCACATACAGGTAGGCGTTGCTGTACAGTTCCTCCAGGACGGTTCCCTGCAGGAAACCGGTGAAGATGATGGAGGATGTGTCCCCGGCCATTTCATGCAGCTGCCGCACATAATCATCCGTATCCGACGAACCGCCGACGATCACCAGCTTTTTGTCCGTCCGGAGCTTCCGGTATGCTTCAATGAGGTAGTGGATTCCCTTCCCCGGATCCAGTCGGCCCAGGTAAAGGATATATTCCCGGGAGGCCAGCCCGTACTGCCCGGTGATTTCGCAGGCCGGCCGGATCTCCGCCGGTTCAACGCCATTGGGAATCAGCACCGTTTCCCGTCCGTATTCCCGGAGGAAGTATTCCTGCATGCTGCTGTTCAGCACGATGATGCGGTGCGCATGGCGGACCGCCGCTTTCTCTCCCAGCAGGATATACGCGGAAGCGAACTTTCCCCATTTCTCGCGCATATGGTCCAGCCCGTGGACCGTCACCACAACCTTCCTGCCCGTCAGCCTCGGTAGTCCGCAGAAAACGCACGGCCCTTCCGCATGGAAATGCACCAGGTCATACCGGCCGAATGCCGCCCTTACCGTCGCAAGGGCCGAGGAAGTGACGGCAGCCAGCCCGCGGCGGTCCACCGTCGGCGTCCAGATCAGGCGCACCCCCCGGTATTCCCGCGGCAGCGCCCCTTGTTTCCGGAGCTCCCTGTGCTGCCGGTCGGTTCTGTTATAGCAGGTCACGTCATATCCGATCTCTGCGAGATGCGGCGCAAGGTTGCTCACGACAACCTCCACCCCGCCGTCCCGGGAAGGGATGAATTTGTGCCCGATAATCGCGATCCGTTTGGCTGTCTTTTGCATTCTGATCACTCCGTCCTTTCACAGCAGACGGGCGGCCGGTCCGTCAGGCTTCCGGCTGTGCTGCGGAATACGCGCGAGCTTCCATCTCCAGGTAGGTCTCCTGAAGCTTCCGCGCTTCCGTATGGATATCGTACCCTGCCCGGCGGACAGTTTCCATTCCCTGCGCCCGGTTCGTTTCCGGGTGCCTTGCCGCGGCAATCCGCCCAGCCCATTCCGCGTCATCCGTGCCGAGGGAAATCCTGCACGCTTCCGGGGAGAGCAGGACCTCGTCGGTCACCCGGTCCGAGAACACGCACGGAAGCCCGGCTGCCTGCGCCTCGATGCCGACCACCGGAAGTCCTTCAAACAGCGAAGGAAGTATGAAGCAGTCCATTGCCTGATACCATTCGCTGACATCCGCCATCTGTCCCGCAAAGATCGTTTTGTCCATGATTCCAAGGCTGTTCGCCTTTTCCTTCATGGCCTGTTCCAGCTCGCCGGTGCCGATCAGCACGAGACGGGCTTCCGGAACGTCCCTGGCCACGGCCGCAAAAATATCCAGCAGCCGGCTGTGGTTCTTCTGGACGTTGAACCTTCCCACATGCCCAATCACAAAACAGTCCTGCAGTCCATACTTCTGCCGCTGCCGTTCACGGACGTCCGGCCGAAACCCGAACCTTTCCACGTCGATCGCGTTATGCAGGATCACACCGGATTCATTCCACCGTTTTTCCCCGTAATAATATATCCCCGCGTCCCTGCCGCAGCTCCAGTAATCCGTTGCCGCACCGGGAAGCAGCTGCTTGCAGACCATCTTCAGCGGATACTTGTAATCGCGGATAATCTGCGTGTTGTGCGCATGCGCAATCCGGACCCGGATCCCGGCGTCTTTTGCGCTTTGGAGCGCGTAATACCCCATGGCTTCATTGTGCGCATGAACAATCCGGATATCGGGATTTTCATGCAGGAGCTCTGCCACGTAACGCCTGTACCGGGGATAATGCACCGGGTTCAGGCCGGGGCTGACAAACACCCGTCCACCCATGCTGCGGATCTCTTCATCATATTCTCCCGGCACCGGTTTATTGGCCAGGAAGTCAAACTGGATACGGCTCCGATCGATCTCCCGGTAATAGTTCATCAGCATGGTTTCGATTCCTGCACGTGCCATATTGCTGACGGAATGCAGCACACGAAGCATCTTTCCGATTCCTCCTGCCGCTGTTTGGGGCGCGGCGCCCATTTCCTGTCATTTTTCCCCGCTCATACGGCAGAGGATCCGGTACGTCCGCTCGCAGTTTTTCTCATCCCGGACCGGGAAAAATGCTCCCAAGCGTTTCCGGTATTCTTCCTCCATCCGGAAACCGTTCCCGGCACATTCATATACGGCGTCCACCAGTGCCTCCTCTGTTCCGGAAACAGGACCGAAGCCGTGCTTTTCCGCGGAAAAGTAACCTTCCTGATAATGGTATTTTCGGAAATCCTCCGGATCAAACTGGTAATAAATCACCGGTTTTTCCATATATCCCGCATCGAAAAACACGCTGGAATAATCCGTAATCAGCAGGCTGCAGCGCATCAGCAGTGTCTGGACGTCATAATCCCGCCAGCTGGCCAGAATGATCCGTTCCGACGCAGGTTTGAACTTGTCCAGTTCATTCTGAAGCTCAATGTGGGGATAGAAAATCAGCCTGAGATCCCGCTCCTCCAGGAGACGGATCAGGCGGGAATTTCTCAGCAGGGACTGAAAATGCCGGTAAAATTCCGTTCCGTAAAACTGCTCTCCCCTGGGATAGTCTGACCCTCGCCAGGTTGGCATAACCAGGATTTCATTGGAAGGCTTGTTACCCCGAATGAGGTTGTCATAGCGGCATAATCCCGTGTATTGAATCACGCCTTCCGGAAAACCGTATTCGGATACGAGGTAATCATATTCCATCCTGCCCCCACTGGCGAAAAAGTCAACCTTCAGGCCGGGATATGTCATCATCTTCATTTTGTTTCCGATGATTCCGTGCTGCAGGAAAGCTTGTTTCCCCCGCGGCCGAATCCCGATCTGGCGCAGGTGATAAAACGTAACCAGGTCCGGAGAAGCCGGCTGCACATGAGTACCGATCAGCATATCAGCAGCCAGGTACATCAGGTAGTGCTTCAGCGATCTCCACCGGACAGTCCGACCGAGCTGTGATACCTTCCCGTAATCCGGACTTTCCGGATCGATGACAAAGCACGCGTTGACCTGCGGCTGTTGTTCCCGCAGGTAGCGGAAGAACCAGTATCCGTTATCCCGGGCGTCATACCCACGTTCCATTACCAGCCAGAGTTGGCGGTACGCTTTGTTCGTTTTCCTCAGTACCGCGGCGACGGGCCGCAGCAGCGTCAGGAGAAGCACGCCCTTCAGATAAGCCGGCAGCCGCTTCAGTATGTGCAGCATTTCCCATTATTCTCCCATCTCAATCAGCCGGATTTCATTCATCGCTTCATTCGGCGTTGGCGCTTTCCACTGCACCTGTTTCAGGGGTTCGCGGATCTGGTAGCTGTAACTCATTGGAATCAGTTTCAGACCGATACAGCTCCAGAAATAGAAGGCGGTATTATCCGTCAGGTACGTTACGGACATATAGGCCAGGATCGCGATATACAGCAATCCCGTTTCCGTATCATGCTGCTTCATCCAGTAAGAAGGATACAGGATGTAATTGATACCCGCCCACAGGGTGAATCCCAGCGCGCCGAGTTCAATAAAGATCCTCAGGATATCATTGTGAAGCGGAAACGGATGATTGATCAGTCCGTTGCTGTACCATATATTCACCAGGTCGGTCACGCCCTCAAAGCCCAGTCCCTTCCAGAACAGGGAAAGCTCATAGTAGTCATTGGGCAGCTTCCACAGGACGTCGCGGCCCATCATGTCAACACCGAGCGATTCGAGAAAAGATACCAGGATGCCGTTCCGCGTCAGATAGAGGTAGAGATAGAAAAACAGGAACAGGCTGATTCCCGTTGCCATCACACACTTTCCCGGTCTTCTGGCTTTTCGGACCAGCTTTACAAACACGCATACAAGAATCACCGCCGGCAGGACGCTGCGTTTCAGTCCCACCAGCATGAAGAAGACGGAAAGGATCACACCCCAGCGCCGGATGCGTCTCTCCGGTTTCGAGCTTTTCGGTGCAAACATCATATAGTAAATGAAAAACTGCCCGAACAGGAAAGTGATATCATGGATTTCCAGTGCGCGGACAAACCCTTCCGCTTCCCCGAAGGTGACAAGGCATGTCACTACGGATGAAATGCTCTCCGCGAAACCGTACTTGGGCATTTCCAGCAGGATGATGGCCGTGTTTGCGGCGCACATGCCGAAGAACATGTAATTGACTGCCCTGTCTTCAAACAGGTAACACATGAAAACACAGTAGATGATGATAATCGTCTGGAACAGGATCTTCTGCCCTGCCCGGCTGATGGATGCCGCCTGGGACAGATCCGTGATCCATATGTACAGGCTGACCAGGGTATAAACAGCGATCATCAGCAGGAATATCGGGAAATACCCCAGTGCCTTCCTGAGCTTCGCGAAATCAGCGGTCACAAGAAAATACAGAAAAGCGCATACAATCGTTCCGAGCACGATGACTTTCGGAAGCGCCCCGTATGTATCATTAAGGGTTTTCCAGTCTCCGAGGCCGGCAAGAACGGTGCAGGCAACAGCGAGAAATGCCACAAATACAGGACATTTCCCGCTCGCTGTCTGCTGCATCCTGCTGCCGTCACCGTTCAGCAGGAGTTTATCGCTCGTCATGATTTCTCCCCGTTTTTCCTGTCTTTGCTGCAACTTTGTGCGTCCTCCGGCACGTTCTTCCCGGAAGCGGTCTCTGAATCAGAGCCATTCTGCCCGGAATGCATCCTTTGCAGGGCAAGCCGGAGCAGATCCCGGATTTCAAAGATATGGTCCGCGCTTGAAACGGCTTTGCCGCAAATATAGTGAACCGTATGTCCCGGTTTCATGTTGTTATACTTCTCAACCTGGCGTCCGATTGCTTTCAGGATCACATCCAGCTTATCCGGCGGGCACTTCGGGAAGAAAGCATAGAAAACGCCGCTGCCGTTATGCCCTACAAATCCGTACAGGTCGCCGTAGCTCTTCAGGATCGCCGCAAAGTCCTTCAGGGCTTCATCGCCGGCTGCCCGTCCGTATTCATTGGACAGGCTGCTCAGGGAATCCATCTTCATGGCCACACAGGAAAAATTCTCATCCAGGAGCTTGTCTGACAGTTCGCCGATATATGCGTCGCACCTGGCCCGGTTCGGAATCTGAACCGTCTTGTCCACATACCGGAAATAGTCGATAAAGTCCAGTGCTCTTCCCAGCAGTACAGCTCCGATGCCGCCCACCAGCACAAACAGTACGATGGCCAGCGCAAGGTACAACTTGATGTTCACCGTTGGCTGGACGTTGATGCTGCTGATCATCGCCAGGTAATTTGCGCTCAGCTGGCGGTTCAGTTCGCGTCCTGTGTTTTCCACATACTGATAGTATTTAGTCGCCAGTTCCGCACAGTGAGCGATCTTTTCACGAATTTCTTCGGGGCTGAATGTTTTCTGTCCCGATGTGCGGTGTACGGTTTCGAATACAGACAGCAGGTATTCCTTGTGCGCCTTTTCGATTGTTTTCTGCTGGACATCGATGTTCAGGTTCACGTATTCCTGGATCAGCTCGTCATAGGTGGTTTCCTTGCTGCTGTGTTCGTGGTTGTACTCCACGTCCTTCAGGATGGACTCCGTTCCGTTCTCCGCACTCTGGTAATGATAATCCATCATTTCCTTGTTGCGGGCACTGTAATTGTCAATCAGTTTCTTCAGGAAATCAGCCCGTTCCTGGCGGTTCCCGATATTCAGCTGCAGATCCTCACAGTCTTTTGTCAGCCGGCTCACCAGCAGGTCGATATCATCCGTCTCTGCATCGGACAGGATCGCTGCATAGAGGCCCGGAATCTCATAATTGTACAGCAGGCGGTAGATCCGGTACAGGTCATTGTATGTATATCCCGTTTCCACCGACCGGAAATACGGATAGTCCTCTCTTTTGCTCAGTAGGTAATCCAGCATTTCCGAAATGGAATCCTCCAGCACCTGCGTGCTTTCCATATAGTCGTAGTTTCCCTCCGCCAGCACGGAAACGCCGTTGCCCTGCAGCTGTTCCTCCACATACTTGCCCGCATAGAACTCGTAGTAATTCTTGATTATGGCATCCAGCATATTCCAGGCATAATCCTCACCGGTATCATTGTCGCCGACGAAATATACCCGGTAGGTATCTGTTACATAGGAGGGATCCTCTCCCTTTTCCACCAGTGCCTCATTCAGCTTCTGCCGGGTTTCCGGAATCACTTCTTCCACATAGCAGTTGGAACGGACGGAATCAATATTGGAATGGTATCCCAGATCCGTCATGGCCGCGTCAATCACCGTCGAAGAATAGATTTCCTCCACATTCAGCGGACTCCCGTCCGGCGTATACCCTTCCTTGGCCGCAGAGTTTGTATACTGGATCACCGTAGATGCAACATACCGCTGTTGGGATTTTGCGTAGAAATAGATCAGCAGGGAGCCGATAGCGGACAAAAGAAAGATCAGCAGGCTGAATTTCTTCAGATAGCGCAGAATGCTGAATTGTCTCATACTTCATTCTCCTTGTCTGAAAAAATGTTCCACAGCAGCACGCAGGCCAATACTGCAATCATGATCAGTACGGCATAAAGAATGGAACGAACCAGGCCGATCTGATCCTTAAAACCTGTGCTGTCGTCACTGAAGCTGATATAGTTGCGGGCCCTTGCGCTCGTATATGTGCTGTCCACCGCTTCGATATCCGCGGCAAGCTTATCCAGCGTTGCCTCCATCTCATGGATCATGGCATCCGCCTTCTCCGCCTTTTTCCGGTCGGATACGGCTGCCCCCAGCTTTTCTATCAGATAGGTGCTGTATTTAATCTGTTCCATCCGTTCTGCGGCGCCTTCCAGCTGTGCGTCTGCATGAAGGGCCATATTGTCCATCCCGGTTTTGGTCCTGGACATGTAATACTGCAGTGTCTGGTCCTGGGTGGGAATCATGACGACCGCGCTCATCGCCGCATCATACAGCCGGATTCCATTGTTGTCCTCATCGTATGCAGCCATCAGTTTGTCGTACATCAGGCGGTCCATGCGGTTTTTGTAATCCAGCATACTGACCAGCCCGGCTTGATCGTTCGCAATCCCGTTTTCAATGATATAGGAACGAAGCCTGGCAAGGTCATAGGTATAAAAGCTGTTCACCCGTTGTTCCAGGGCGGAGAAGGAATTCCCGGTATCCGGGTCCTGGTAGTTTTTGCTCTCCCGCTGGCGAAGCTGCACATATTTCTCCAGCTGGCTGCACTTGAGCTCCAGCAGATCCACAGCCAGCAGATACTCATCATTGAATTTCAGGTCATCGGTATCAAAAGCCAGGATGGAATGGTTGTATCCGTAGTGCTCCACGAAGTATTCACGGTATGCTTTGCAGAGGAGCGAAAGCATATCGTCTGCTGTCCTTCCGGCCATCGCATCGTTGACTGTAAACCGGACGACAAATGATGTGCTGATATAGTTTACATTTCCGCTGACGCTTTTGTCATGCGTTGCCTGGACGCTGATGCATTTGCTCAGTTCTTCCGGCGTGATTTTCCCTTCCAGTCCGGCATATTCAATCAGCCGTTCCATCACCTTGCCGCTCTGGATCTCGAAGATGTTGAACCGTGTCTGACTGGGCGTCAGGCCTTTGGAAGCCTCCTCATAATCCAGCGAAAGCACCGTGCTTGCCGTGCGATCGCTTTTGGCATAGTGAAAACCGCAAAAAGCCACAAAAATGACCAGGAAAACAGCCAGGAAGACGTACCACCGCTTCCGGAACACCTCGGCAGCATTCCGGATGCCGTTCCACACTCTGCCGGAAATGCCGGATGAACCCGCATCCCCGGCCGCTTTGAATCTGTTTTTCTTGTTCATTGTTTCTCCTTCCTGTTTCTGAAACCGTTCCGCCAGTGTGCCGCTTCACTTTCCGGTTTTCCTTTCGTTCGGCGGCTGTGCTGCAGAGCGCTCAATACCGGTTAATGTCGATCACAACCAATTCAGGGAGGTTGTTGATCCTCGGCGGAAACGGCTTTGAATCGCCGAGTCCCGCGCTGATGATCAATATCTGTTGTTTTTCCAGCTTATATTCCCCCGCGGTGAAGCGCGGGAAGAATCCTTCTTCCTGGGTATACAGGCCGCCAATAAAAGGAAGCCTCACAATTCCGCCATGCACATGCCCAGCAATTCCCAGGTCGAAATCGTATATGGACAGCTGCGGTTCGAAGATAATCGGGACATGGTCCATCAGGATGCTGTACGCATACGGATTGATCACGGTCTTATCCATGAATTCCCGCCCTCCGTATGCTTCAAATCCGTAAGGGCTGCCTTCCACCCCGATCAGCTGGATCACGTCATTCCTGATCCGGATTTCTTCTGTCGCGTTGCGCAGCAGTTTCAGTCCCGCGTTTTTGAATTTTTCGGGCAGTTCCCTGTCGTCCCGGTAATAGATCCGTTCGCTCTCATGGTTGCCGAGAACTCCGTAGCAGGGGGCGATCCCGGATAATTCAGATACAAGATTCAGCATAGGCTGGTAATCTTCCTCATCCAGGATCACCATGTCGCCCGGGAAAAGAATCAGATCAGGATCCAGGGCACGGATATCGGAAATCAGTGTCCTGTTGTTTTCCCCGTATTCCCGGTTATGGATGTCGGAGATGACTGCTATTCGGATATTGCCGCTGACTTTGCCGGACGTTTCCTGATAGAAGGTAATCCTGTAATGGGTCTGCGTATACAGGCTGTATATATACACAGCCACGCCGATGATTATCATCAGGACGATAAAAGCAATCAGAATACGAAGGAGTCCCCGCAGAAATCTGCTTTTCTGCTTCGTTGTTTGCATCATTCCAGGCACACTCTCAGTTTTCATGAAAACAGTTGCTCCCGGTTTTTATCTGTTCTGATTGGTCTTCTCTCTATTATATCAGCAGTGTTCTTGAAAGACAAGGTAAATTACATCGCACAGTTCAATCCTGCACTTTGGAAAAGATTTGATTGAATCAAGTATAGATGAGAAAAAACCTATTGCAAAGATCGCCTGTGCCCTTATCTCCATCCGGTCACTTCATCAAAAACCGGCCAGGCGTCCGCGGCGTAGAAGCGGTGTCCGCCATTGCCGATCACATGACGCACATTTCCCGGCGTCCCGGCAGTGTGGTAGTATTCCCGGGCCACGGCAAATTCCCGGCTGGCTGATTCCAGCGGGAACAGCGGATCCTCCGTGCCGCCCACGACCACCATCGGCCGGGGCGCCGTCATGCCCGCGAGATCCCCCATATCAAAATACTTCATGATCCCCGGAACATAGTTGCAGGCGCAGTGCTGCCGGACCCCGATGGATTCCATATATCCGCAGAAGGATGAGGCGGGCATCACCGCGGCGATGCGCTGTTCCAGCGCGCCGGCATAGCAGGCGACGGTGCCGCCGCCCGACTGGCCCATCAGCGCGATCTTCCCGGCGTCGATCATGTCAAAGTGCGCGGTCACACAGTCGATTCCCCGCATCACGTCCCATACCCGTTCCCCCACCAGCGTGCGCCCCAGCAGGAGCGCCGACATGGCGGGCAGGCCGCATTGGGAGCCCGCAGAAGTTCCTCCGCGTTCTCCGAACGCGCGCTGCTCCATTACCAGGGCTGCCTGGCCCCGGCGCACGATCTGGAGGCCGAAATCCCGGTCGCCGTCCCCGATCTTCAGCTCGTCCCCCTCATATTTCACCCGGCCCAGGGAAATGTGGCAGCCTTTGGTATGCCCCTGCAGGCAGATCACCATCGGCAGCCGGCCTTCATATTCCTTCGGCAGCAGCAGGTAGCAGCACACGTCCGCCAGCGGCTCGCTGGCATAGGTAAAGCGGATCTCCCGGAAGTCCTCCCGCATTTCATCGTATTCGATGGCGAATCCGTCGCTTTCCGGCATCTCCAGCGGCAGGCCGAGCAGCTCCGCCAGCTTTTGACGGGCAGTCTCCTGCCATTGTTCAAACGGCACGCTGCCGTCATACTTCATCGCACGCGGGGCATGCCGCATCAGTTCCAGGTGCTTTTCCATCGGATCGTAATGCATTTCATTCACTCCGTTACCAGTTGTCCGGTTATCCTCTGATCAGATTATAATGTTCCTCCCGCCCGATGGCAAGCCTGCCGCATTCATCATCCACCTGACAATATCCGTTGAAAAAAGCGGGGCTGTCTCATTCTGAGGCAATCTCCGCTTTGCTTTTTTCTCCACCGGCCATCTTCCGTCTTTCTCGGGAAAGGATGCCCGTCTTTCAGTTCTCCCCGGCCGTACCCGGAAACAGTTACAGTTTGAACACTCCGGTTGCTTCCAGGATGATTAGGATGATGACGATGACCAGCAGGCCGGATACAATCCCGATCACCCAGTCCATGGTTTTCACGCTCACATGGATCCGGTCATACCAGGATTCCTTCCTGTTCTGGACGGCCTGGGAAAAAGCCCCCAGTTTCCGCTCACGCTGTTCCAGCTCTTTCTCGCAGTATCTCCCTTCACGTTTTATGTCCTGATCTTTCGGACGGCATCCGCCAGGTAAGCGCTGAGGATTCTCGCATCCTGGGCGATTGTCATCCATTGAACGCCCCGGTCCTGCAATTCCCTGCAGGATTCTTTGGAAGGCCCAGCGCAGGAGCCGCAGTACTTCCCGTTTGCCGCGGCTGCCCGGGCTGTCCGCCGCTGGATATCCGCAATCAGGGCCGGCTTGTCTTCAGGATCGATGCCGGTCATGGACATTCCCAGATCGGCCGGCCCCACAAACAGGGAATGATACCCGGGTACTTTCGCAATCTCCTCCAGGTGATCGACCGCTTCCATACTTTCAATCTGGAGAATCTTCCATACCTCATCCCGGGCAGCCTTCAGGTATTCCGCTTCATTGTCGAGCCCGTATCGGATGGCGCGCAGCGGCCCGATCCCCCGCTTGCCGCCGTCAGCGGGATAGGTGCAGGCCTCCACGGCTTTCCGCGCAATCTCCGGGGTATTTACAAAAGGAAAGATAACGCCGTCCGGCCCCATGTCCAGGGTGTTCTTGATCTGATAATACTCCACCCCCGGAACACGCACAAAGGCGCAGGCGCCCGCTGACTGCGCAGCCAATACGTGATGATAGATTTCACGGCGGTCCATCATCCCGTGTTCGGAATCAATCCACACAAAATCGCAGCCGGAATAGCCGACGATCTCGCTGACCGAAGCGTCCGCCAGGAGAACGAACACGCCGATGACCGTTTCCCCCCGTTCCATTTTCCCTGTTATTTTCCGCAGTCTTTCGTTCATTGCCCTTCCCCTTTCTCCGGATCCATTCAGGCAGGCCGTGCTGCAGCAGATGTGTTTTGTTTCTCGAAATGGAAGTGATTAGAACGGGATTCCATTCCCTTTTTCACCGCCACTATACATAGAATCCAATCTCCCTGTCAAACTTTCATTCTCCGATGCAGCCAACGAAAAAGAGCTTCTGATTTCTCAGAAGCTCTTTGGTGCGGGAAACAGGACTTGAAGATGTTGTGTATTGTTCCTGATCAATCCTCATTTTTCCTTACCGGATTCCATTTTCGTGAAAATATAATGAGATTTTCGTGGGATTTGGAACGCCGAACAGTATGGCTTCAGTTCTCAGCAGAGCTAATCGTCAATCTGGTATTTACACTCCGGAATACACAGAAAACCCGCCGTCGATCGGAATGGTCACACCGGTGATGAAGCCAGCAGCATCGTTGTTCAGTAAGAAGAGTACGGCGCCGGACAGCTCCGTTTCACTGTCGCCGAAACGGCCCATCGGGGTAGCGGCCAGGATCTTGCCGGTTCGTTCCGTGGGCGTTCCGTCTGGATTGAAAAGCAGCGCGGCGTTTTGTTTCGTGGCGAAGAAGCCAGGGGCAATGGCATTGACCCGGATACCAGCTTTGCTGAAATGCACCGCCAGCCACTGGGTAAAGTTGGTCACTGCCGCCTTCGCGCCGGAATAAGCCGGAATCTTGGTCAGCGGACAGTAGGCGTTCATGGAGCTGATATTCAGGATATTGCAGCCTTCCCTTCCAACCATCTGGCGCGCAAAGGCCTGGGTAGGCAGCAGGGTGCCGATGAAGTTCAGGTTGAAGACGAATTCCACACCGGATTTGTCCAGGTCAAAAAACGATTTCGTTTCGCTCTCAATATCACCCGGCTCAAAGTATTCTTTATCAGTGGTCGCTTTCGGATTGTTACCGCCCGCGCCGTTAATCAGGATGTCGCAGGGACCCAGGTCTGCCAGCACTTCATCCGCCACCTGGTAACAGATTTCCTTGTCCAGCACGTTGCAAGCGTAAGCTTTCGCGATGCCGCCTTCGTCCCGGATCTCCTGCGCAAACCGATCCGCATTGTCAAAGTTCAGGTCCAGCAGGGCAACCTTCGCTCCCGCCCGGGCCAGCGCCTTCGCGAAACACGAGCACAGCACACCGCCCGCGCCGGTTACTGCGGCAACTTTCCCGGTCAGATCCGTATTCAGTACGTTCTTCAGCATGTGGTTTCTCTCCCCCTCATTCTATATCTGAGCATTCCCATGATGGTATTTCCCCAGATAAAACAGGCTCTCTTTAGGAACACGCTTCAGCGTCTGCCGGTCAACTGCGATAAGGCCAAAGGTCATGCCAAAGCCTTTCTGCCACTCAAAATTATCCATCAGGCTCCAGTGGCAATAACCTTTCACAGGGATCCCGTCATTCAGGCAGTCCTCAACGCCCTGCAAAGCCCTGCGGATGAATTCCACCCGACGGGTGTCGTCAGCCGTAGCAATGCCGTTCTCGGTGACAATCAAATCCCCTTTGAACACCTCATGTACCTTGCGGATCACATGCTCCAGGGCCTCCGGATAGAACTCATAATCCATCTGCGTCAGTTCAGCCCCCTCAGGACATGGAAGCTGGCCTTCCGGTCCATATTGGGTGCGGGTATAATTCTGTACACCCAGGAAATCATCTCCCTGAATGTAGGGAAGATAGTGGCGGAATTCCTCATCCCAGGCTTTCTCTGCAAAGGCTTGTCCGCCGGGAAGCGCCTGCAGATCGTGGAGCGACAGAGTGATGCCAACCTGGATTTCAGGATGAATGGCTTTGATGGCTTCCTTGGCTGCCTGATGAGCGCGGAATACCAGGATGTCGCCTTCCGGGGTACGGGAAGAAACAAAAATCTGCGGTTGTGGGGTGCCGAAGATTTCCGCGTTCTCCATAGCGGCATACTTTATGTTTTCCATCATCTTCTGGAAATTCATACCCACCTGCACTGTGCCTTCTGCCTTCTGCGCGTTCTTCCGGGCCTGCCGGGCCATCAGCTCAAAGCGTTTGGAGATAGCCGCCAGCTGCAGGCCCATGTTGGCTTCATTGATGGTGCAGATATATCTGATTTCATCGCCCAGCTTTTCGGCCACATAGGCAGCATAGCGGCGGAAATATCCGATGGTGTTTTCGGCCTCCCAGCCACCCTTTTTGATCAGCCATACCGGGCTGGTGAAATGCATCAGCGTCACTATGGGTTCCACGCCGTTTTCCCGGCAGCAGTGAATTACCTTCCGGTAATGCCGGATCTCATTCTCATCAAAGCGTCCTTCTTCCGGCTCAATTCTCGCCCACTCGATGGAGAAACGATAAGCGTTCAATCCGGCCTGCGCTAAAAGACGGATATCTTCTTCATATCGGTTATAGTGATCACAGGCGATGCCGCTGGGCTCCGTAAAGCTGGAATGGGGCATCTGCTCCTGCGCCCAGTAATCGCTGTTAATATTATTGCCTTCCACCTGATGGGCGGCGGTGGACGCCCCGATCAAAAAGCCTTTGGGGAACGACATAGCGAAATCCCTCCTTACAGTTGAATACAGGTACCCTCAGTAATGCCGCTTTCGTTAAAAGCGTCTACACGCACAAAGTAATCTCTGCCTTTGATCAGCGCGCCGACGCGCTTCTCTCCCGTCTGGAAAACCATATAGCTGTGATACAGTTTTTCCGGGCTGTTTCCGAACAGAATGTTATAACCCAGCGTATGATCCTGCGGTTGAATGGAAACCGTCATATCCAGATCGCTGTCCCGCCGGGCTGTGAACACAGGCACAGCCGGCTTCTCGCCATGCTCCAGGCCGAACACCCGCAGGCCGGAGATACAGGGCTGTCGGCCATAGGGCACCGATATATCGGAAAGGCGCAGAAAACGTACCCGGAAGCCTTCTTCCCGGAGAATCAGGTCGTGGGACAGATCTGTCTGCGCGTCGGACTTATCCGTAATAACAAACCACGCCTTCCCGTCGGTGCTTCCCGTCAGTTTCCATTGAGTGGTCAGATCCCGTTCTTCAATATACCGGGCCTGGCTGCCGCCCGACACCTGCCCGGGACAGGGAATGTCGATTTGATCATCGGCAAAATTAATCTGGATGGCATGCACATCAAATTCCCGGCCCAGATCGATCTGCAGCCATTCGTGCCGGTCCGCGGATGCGGCCTGCCACCAGTTTTGCACGTTTTCCTCCGTGGCTTTTTCCGGCTCATGGCCATCCGTGAATGAAGAAGCTATGGCCTTTTTGCCCGCACTCAGCAGCATCCAGGCGGGATTGCGCCAGGGATCACCCTCCAGGGTCATGGGCCAGTCTCCGTAGCGCTGGTTGCAGAAAAGCTCACCGTCCGCATCGAAGCCTGCGGGCCAGATCCCCACCCGGCGTTCAAAATCATGATTCATGCTGATCCGCATGGTGGATGTGTGCCACCAGTTACCCTGTTCATCCCGCATGGTGCTGCCATGCCCCGCGCCGGGCAGGAAGCCGCCGGGCTTATAGGAATATGGATTATTGTCTGCCAGCGTGAAGGGCCCCAGCGGGCCGGAACTCACATACACGCCGTCGGAGTAGGTATTGTACTGGGTGCCCGGGCAGGCGTATTGCAGATAATACCTGCCATTCTGTTTGTCCATCCAGGCCCCTTCGATATAAGGTTTTCTGGAGAACATGCCCCGGATTAGCGGCTTCACCTGTTCCGGCACCTGATCCTCAGAAATGCCCTGCCGCTTGTGGAACGCTTCGTAAGCCGCGTCTATTTCAGCTTCAGAGGCAGGCAGCTGACTGTTATCCTCTCCCACTCGCTCATAGCCGATTTCAAAGGGATGGCCTTCCACCAGCACACGCTTTTCACCGATGGGCTGCATGGTTTGGGGATCGAGTTCCACGCCCCAGATGGGCGTGATATTGGAGCATCCCCAGTAGAAATACACCCGCCCGTCATCGTCAATGAACAGGTTGGGATCCCAGAAAGGAAAGCTGCCTTCAATCTTTTCGTAGGGCCCGTTCAGGATATCCTTTGTACGGTACCGGTCACAGTTCTCTTCCCGCCGGGAGGCGCAGTAATATACCCAGTCGCCCATCACCCGTACGTCGGGGGCGTAATCATACAAAGGCAGTTCCCTGGGAAGCCGATGGTTCTCCCAGTTGGACAGATCATCGGATACCCACACGCCCAGCGTCATGGAAGCAAAGATATAATACCGGCCATGGAAAAAGATCATGGAAGGGTCAGCAGCTTCCCGGCAGATCTGGATTTTTCCGTGCAGCCTGGGATCGGCATTAAACTGATAACGGTAGTTAATGTTGACGGGATTACAGAGATACTTCATAGCTGTACGCACCTGCCTTCACCTGGTATTTCCTGCCATCCGGCAGTATGATTTCAGCCGAAACGGGGACCGCGATATTCATCAGAATCTGATCGTTTTCATATTGCCATTCGCTGCGGATCTCACCCACGGGAGAAAGCCATTTTGCCTCCGCGTGGCCCAGGGAGGGATGCGGGTAAGGACGGATCGTCAGTTTGCCTGCTTCCGGTTGAATGCCGCACACGCCGCTGAACAGCCACCCGCAAACAGCCCCATAGGAATAGTGATTCAGGGAATCGTGCACTGTGCCGTCAGGCCGCACGCCGTCCCAGGTTTCCCAGATCGTAGTCGCGCCCTGCTTCACTTCATACAGCCAGCCGGGACAGTCCTTCTGCAAAAGCAGCTTATAGGCGGTATCTGTGTGGCCGTTTTCCGCCAGCACCCGGCACAGATCGGGAGTGGACAGGAAGCCGGTATTCAAATGATATCCGTTTTTGATCACCAGCGCGTTCAAAGCGTCTGCCGCTTGTTGGTTTTCTTCCCCATCCAGAAGGCCAAAGGCAATGGGCCGCACGTATTCGCACTGCCGGTCAGAGATAATTTGGCCATCCTTCAGGCAGCAGAAGCGATAGGCTTTTTTTGCTTTTTCCGCAATTTCAGCGTAACGCGAAGCATCCTCAGGTTTTCTCAGGACTTCGGCGATTTGCGCCAGTAAAGAAGCGGAACGATAATAATATGCGGTAGCCACTTCCGGCGCACCTTCCGTGGCGTTTTTCCGCATGGCGAGCATATTATTCACATCCGGTTCGCACCATTCGCCGAAGTGGAAGCCCTGGTCTGCCAGGTATTCTTTCCAGGGATTGTTCTCGTTCTGAGGCCTTGTGTTTTCCCTTGCCCTGTTTTCACAGAAGGCCAGCCAGCGGGTCATCATATCGTAGTTTTCTTCCAGGATGGCTGGCTCCCCATAAGCCTGATACAGCGCCCAGGGCACCAGAATACAGGCATCTCCCCACCCGGCGCTGCCCTGAAGCATCATGGTAATCTGATTCCGTTGATCGTTAACAGGCGCGATATTCTGTACCAGGCCATTTTCTTCCTGGGCTGATCGGCATTCGCCCAGCCATTTGCGCAGTACAGGATAGCAGTCCATGAGATAAGCAGCGGTGGGGGCGAATACACCCGCGTCACCCGTCCAGCCCGCCCGCTCTCTGGTCGGGCAGTCGGTAGGGATATCGCAGAAATTGGAACGCATGCTCCACAGGCTGTTTTGGAACAGGCGGTTCACATCCGCGTTTCCGCAGGTGAAGAAACCCGTCTGAGGCATCCGGGAATACACTGCGATGGCGGTGAATTGGGCGTCCGTCAGATCAATGTCCGTTTCCACTTTGGCATAGCGGAAACCGTGAATGGCAAAACTGGGTTTGTACACGTTCAGGCCGTCTTTGCATGTATATTCGGTTTTCTGGGGAATGCCGCCGTTTTTGTTGCGATCCCCTGGCTCAAAGTTTTTCTGGGTGAAGTTTCCATTCTCATCCAGGGTTTCCCCATGCCACAGGATGATTTTCTGGCCAGCATTGGCGGTAACGCGCAGTTCCGTATAGCCTGCCAGGTTTTGGCCAAAGTCAACAACCGTTTCACCGTTGGGTGTTTTGATGATCCTGCCCGGAAAGCGTTCCTGCTCCAGGATGGGCACGCTCTGGGTCTCTGCCAGATTGTCAAAGCTGAAGTCCCGCACAGTCACGCCGTGCCAGTCGGTAATCTTCTCCATCCGGGCGTCATAGATTTCACCGATTTCCAGATCATTCTCCCGAATGGGGCCGGATTGACTGGCCTCCCAGGTTTCATCACTGCACAAAATGACGGATCCGTTCAATTCCAGCTGGCAGAGCAGGGCCAGGTCATCCCCGTAAAAATTCCGCAGGCCGTCGATACCCACGCCGCCCCGATACCAACCGTCGCCCAAGGTGACGGCCAGCTCGTTTTCACCGGTTTTCAGCAGTTCCGTTACATCATAGCACTGCACTGTCAGGCGCTTGCGGTAATCCCCGGTGCCGGGCGCCAGCACAAAATCACCCACCCGCTTCCCGTTCAGGAAAGCGGCGTACAGGCCATGGCAGGTGATATACAGGCGTGCGCTGCCGGGCATTTCTACGGTGAACCGGCGGCACAGGCAGGATGCAGGCTGTTTGACTCCCGCATCATGGGCCATCTCGGGGTCGATCCATTGGGCCTGCCAGGCTGGAAGGACCGCATTCCTGATCAGCATTTCAGCACCTCTCTTTCAGCCATTTTGCACTGAGTTCCAAACTTTTGACGGGATCCTTGTCAATCCAGTTTTTATGGCTTTCCAGCACGACAGCCTCTGTGCCGTTCTGCAGGGCAATGTCTTTCAGCCCTTCCAGATCCATATTGCCGGTGCCAAGCTCCATGCTGTCCTGCTTGAGAATGGGAGTCATAGCCGGGCCGCTCTGATGGGAACCCCGGTCGGTGATATGCCACAGCTTCATGCGGCTTCCGAGGCGGCGCATCCAGTCCCTGGCATTCGCGCCGCCATCCGTGAACCAATAGCTGTCAAACTCAAAGCCAACACAGTCAGGATCGGTTTCAGAGAGCAGCAGGTCATAGGCGCGCAAACCGGGTTTTACCTGCAGCAGTTCCACATTGTGATTATGGTACAAAAGGGAAAGCCCCATCATTTTCAGCACTTCGCCCACCTTGTTGAGCCGGGATGCCAGATCCCGCACAGCCTTTTCGTCCCCATAATCAAAGCGGTACATGCCGGTGATCACCAGCTTGTCCGTACCCAATTCCCGGGCTTCCATGGCTGCGGCTTCCACTTCTCTCTCCAGGCTTCCCAGATCGGTATGCAGGCTGATGACGGACAGGTCCGATTCCCGCATGAGCTTCTTCCAGTCCAGATTCCCGCCCTTGCCGGTGGGCATGCCCGCCGCCCGGGTCATCATGCGGATCATCAGGGAAGAGGGATGAATCATGAAGCGGTTGAGTTCAAGGCCGTCATAGCCGGCGGCCTTGATGCGCTGCAGGGTCGTACGGGCAGCGGCTTCGCTGCCCGTCACGGTCCCCAGCATGATTTGCTGTACTGCTTTCCTCATTTTTTGATCCCCTGCAAAATGCGGTTCAGCTGCTTGATGCTCTGTTCATCCGCGCCGCCCTGCTTGAGCAGGCTCAGCATGGTCATGCGGCCCATCATGCGCTGGAGCGCAGGATTATCCTTCACCGCGTCGGCGACATCGCCCCGCTCGGATGCTCCTTTGGCCATCATCTGGTTCACAATGGTCCCGGCCTGGGGATGCTGACGGATTTCGCCCAGGGTGTCCATGATGGAGAAACAGGTCGGGTCAATATCCCCGCTGTCAAACCAGTTGGTGACGGAAGCGGCAGCTTTGTTGAAAATATAGCTTTCGTCCGGTTCGGAAACCCGGCAGACACACATGCTGTCGTGGACGTCACCCGCAAAAGCTTCCACCAGATGCTCACCCATCAGCGGGATGCGGAAGCGGAACAAGGTTTTCCCATCCTGCTCGCCCACGAAGGCTCCATCCACATACAGCTTCACATGGGGCTGATTGGAATACACCTTGATTTCGGTTTCTTCCTCGCAGCGGTTGATATACCGCTTGCCGCACAGATGCACGAAGGGCTCTGTTTTATTCCAGGCGGCCTTATAGAGATAGAAGGCGTCCTTGCGGAGCATCCGGTCAAAGGTGACAAGGCCCTTCTGGTTTTCGCCATGCTTGCCGCCTTCATCGCGCCCATCGGCGGCGAAGTCAAACAGGTTCCACACATGGGTAGCCCAGAGGTACGGCCGTGCTTCAATCATGCGCAGCATATGCTCGTGGTAAAGCGCCTGATATTCCTCGGTGTAGTCGCCCTTTTCGGGATGGGAGGAATGGAAGGCCGGGTTGGCGTCGGCTCCGTATTCGGAAAAGCCAATCACCCGGTTGTGATACTTGGCATGGTACTCGTCAAAGAATTCATCCGTCTGCTCCAGCTCGCCCAGATACCAGCCAAAGTACAGATTGTAGCTGTTGATGTCGGGGATCTCCAGGATGGGGCTGTCGATCTCCAGCATGAACACGTCGGCCATGGTGGTCAGGCGCGTCTTATCCATCCGGTGGCAAAGGTTGTTCAGCAGCCGATGGTTCTCCAGCAGATCCTCGTCAACCGCGCTGGCAGCTGTGATTTCATTGCTCAGGCCCCACACCGCAATGCAGGGGTGGTTATAGCATTGGGTGATCAGTTCCCGCATCTGATTCAGCGTGTTTTCCCGGCCATTCTTCATGTGCATAGTGATGTAAGGGATTTCCGCCCATACCACGATCCCGTTTTCATCACACAGATCATAGAATTCCCGGGCATGCTGATAATGCGCCAGGCGCACCGTGTTCGCACCGATTTCCCGGATGATTTTCATATCGGCAGCGTGATCCTCATATGTCAGTGCGTTTCCCCTGCCCTTCAGGTCCTGATGGCGGGATACACCCCGCAGGGGATATGAGCGTCCGTTCAGGAAGAAACCCTTTTCCGGATCACAGTGAAATTTCCTGCATCCGAAGCGGGCATGGATTTCATCCCCGCTGTCCAGCGTGGCTGTTGCGGTATACAGATACGGGTCGTCAACGCCGTCCCACAGATGAACGTTTTCGATCACGAACTCTGCTTTCGCGCGGCCGTTTTCAGATGGAACCGTTTTCTTTTCACCGTTCACAGTAACAGTAACGGTGTCCGCATTCTGCCAGGTTTCCACGGTAACAGAAGCAGTCTTTTTTTTCAGGTTTACGATGGGTGTCACCTTAATACCGGGTGTTCCGTCCTTCACCAGTTCAAAATGTTCCTTGGGGACGGAAATCAACCGTACTTCACGGTATAGTCCTCCGTAGAAGGTGAAGTCCGCCTTCTGTGGATATACGTGATCGCTGTCTTCATTGCTTACAGAGATCTCCAGCAGGTTCCTGTCCCGCAGCTTTCCGGTCAGTTCCACCCGGAAGGCAGAATATCCGCCCTCATGATGGCACAGCTTTTCCCCGTTCAGATACACTTCACAGGTGTGGGCAGCGCCATTCAGCTCGAGGAACACAGTATCTCCGGAGGCTTCCCGCGCGGACAGCTCCCGCGCGTACCAGCAGGTGCCGCGGTAATAGTCGTTGCCTCCATCCTGGCCGTCGACGGCATTCCAGGTGTGGGGCAGCGAAACCGCCTCCAGGGCGGCGTCCCGGCTTTTGCCGAAACGCCAGCCTTCCTTTAATACTGTGATTTCACGCATTGGCAGGATCTCCTTTGTGCAGTTCTTTTTCAAACAGTTCATTCTGCGCCGAAGCTTTCTTTTCCTCGATCCGCTTCTGAACGTTGACCATTTCATTCTTATCCAGCTTGCAGTACCGCATGGCGATCAGGGTAACGATCCAGCCCAGGATAGCCAGACCGTAGCGCAGGAACATGGTCATCCAGAACACGCCGGAGGTAGCGGGGTCGCCGGGCTGAGGCATGGTGGCGGTATAGCCGATCAGGGCCACGCAGCCGGTGGCGATGGCTGCGGAGAAGGAGGAAACGATCTTGTCCACCAGGCTGTAGGTGCCTGTGACGACTGCCGGGATATACTTGCCGCTGCGGTCCAGCTCATAGTCGATGATATCCGCCATGAAGCCGGTATTTGCCGTTGTTACGCACATGGCAAAGCCGTTGGTGATGAAGGTCAGGGCTACAAAGAGGATCATTGTCACGCCCATGTTGGCAATGGTTTCTGTGCCCACCGTCTGGCGGGTGATGATGAAGAAAGCAATGAGAACCAGATTGGCCAATATGCAGTTCCGGGTCCAGGTGACGATGCTTTCCTTATGGCCGTGTTTACCAGCATAGCGCGCGCCGTAGGCGGCAAAAAGAATGGATGGCAGCATACCGATCATGCTGAGCGTCGTCGCCAGACCCATGTTACCGATCAGGATACCGTTGAGCATGGTGCTGACAATGGACGCGGAGGATGCCTGCTGGGCGATCTTATCGGACGCAGCGGAAGCAATGTAGCTCTGCAGGGGCTTGTTGTGCTTCAGCACATCCAACATATCCCGCAGCTTCAGGCGTTCGTTCTTGATGCCCTTGAAGTTTTCAGGCTTGTCATACTGGGACACGCCGATGCACGTCAGCAGCACGCCGACAAAGGAAATGCCGACACACAGCCAGGTGACCACGTTCAAAAATTCCTGGTTAAAGCTGCCGCCCATGGCAGGCATCAGCTTGGTGTATACGATAATGTTCAGCGCCATGGGGGTCAGATAGTTCAGCACCGTCTGCCACACACCTACCGTGGGGCGCTGCTTGGGATCGTTGGTGATCAGGGCAGGCAGGGTCTGGGCGGTCATGTTGATGATGGTATAGCCGATGACGTACACCATGTAGAACAGCAGGAACACCGGCACGCCGTGCCCCTTGCTGGAGAAGAAGTTGAACATGCACAGCAGGCCGGCGGTCTGGATGGCCCAGCCCAGCAGCATCAGGGGACGAACCTTTCCCCAGCGGGTATTCACCCGGTCGTACAGGAAGGCCAGGAGCGGATCGGTCACCGCATCGAAAATGCGGGTGAAAGTCAGCAGTCCGCCCACAATCAGCGTGGCAATGCCATAACCGATGGAAGCAGAGTAACTTGCCAGACCGATCAGGAAATAAACCGCCATGCCGTTAAAGGCATTGAAAGCGATCAGGATAATCTGCCAAAGCTTGGCTTTGCGGTATTGCACACCGTCAGTGTTCTGAATGGCATTCGTGTTTGTCATGAAAACCTTCCTTTCTTTTGATGGTCAGTTTGTTATTTTGTCCTGTTTGGCTGGTTAATTACCATCCTGTCCATATTATAGATAGATTGATTCGTGCAAAAAAAGTCAAAGAATCAGTATAAAATGATAAAAATTCAGGAACTTTGCTGTTGATCCATGGGATTAAAACTGTTTATAATATTTCCGGTCAACAATATTATTGATAATCAATATGATAGAATTTGGGGGTAAGGGTGGAATGATGATGGATATGCTGACTCCCGGTGAGCAAAGGCTGGATTACCTGATTCGCGCCTTGCCCGCCAATGAGAAACTGTATTTGTGGTGCTATAATCGGAAAGGGCAGCTTATTGCCGCATCAAATCCTGATGATCTGCTTCCGGATTTATTTGTCCATCTGGGTGCCTATGATAAAATGCGGGCAGCAGCGGATCGGGTAAATACGCGTCCGCTGCTGATCGGCAGTGCTGTGGGAATGCAGTGGGTTTTGATCTTCCAGCAGGCCCGAAACCGGGAACTGATGTTTGTCATCGGTCCCGTATTCTATCAGCAGCCGGATGCGGACACAGTCAGGCGCGTTCTGCTGCCTGTATCGTCCCGTCCGAAAGAATGGATTCAGTCACTGCTGTCACACCTGGATGAAATGCCGGTTTTGTCCTTTTCGTCTTTTATCCGCTATGCTGTTATGCTGCACAATGCCTTGAACAATGATCAGTTGGGGCTGGATGCCTTTATGAGTACTGATTCCGGTGAAAAAGAGATAACTATTTCACCGGATGAGCATCGCGATCTGAATCAGGTATACCAGGCGGAAAACATACTGCTTACCATGGTACGCACCGGGGATATCAACTACCGGCGTGCTCTTCAGCACTCCATCAATATAAGTCCCGGCGTTCCGGTACACGGTAAGGATCCTCTTCGCCAGGCAAAAACCAGTCTGGTAGTCTTTACCACACTCGTAAGCCGGGCAGCAATGGAGGGCGGGCTTTCGCCGGAAATTGCTTATCCGCTGAACAATTCCTATATTCAGTCCATTGAAAACTGCTTTGATTCCGGAGAATTGTCCGCCCTGGCCAGCGCTATGTATCACGATTTCATATATCACGTGCACCACCTGCACGCCAATCCAAATTACTCCCAGCCCATACAGCGGTGCTGTGATTATATTGAACTTGGTCTGGATAAAAAGCTGGAGATAAGTTCCCTGGCAGCTTTGGTCGGATATTCGGATTATTATCTGACAGAGAAATTTAAAAAAGAAACCGGACAGTCGATTCATCAGTATATCAAAAAAGCGCGAATCAACCGTGCCAAAATGCTGCTGTTGTCCACGAATCAGTCCATTCAGCAGATTGCTGACCATCTTGCCTTTGCAACTCCCAATTATTTCATCCGATGCTTCCGGGAAGAAGAAGGCGTAACTCCTGCCCAGTTCAGAAAGCAAAAATGACCCGGGAACCGATTCCTGGTAAATAGTTGAGCACGCACGAAAAAGAGCTTCTGATTTCTCAGAAGCTCTTTGGTGCGGGAAACAGGACTTGAAGTCGGAGACGGCTGTAAATAATGTGCAATTCTGTATAATTTGGTTCGATTATAAAACCGATTTACACAACAATAGTAAATATCATGCACTCTGATGAAACCCTGATTGGGGTGGAGGTTGGGGTGGAAACCAACACCCGGAGATGATCTGCTGAGATGCGCTGTTTGACGGGTACGAAAGCAAGTACACTGATCAAGTAACGAATCGAAGGAGGTCATTACCATGACAAATCTGAAAAAGGAAATCATTGAAAACGGCATACATTATACGCTTCATGGAGACTATTATTTTCCTGATCTGGAACTCCCTGAGACTCCCAACCAGGCCATTGGCCGCTATGGCCGGATGCGGAAAGCCTACCTGGAAGAGTATCGTCCCGGGCTGTATGAGCGGCTTCTCCTCTCTGGTAAGCTGTATGATCACCTGGCCGAAATCGACACCTGCTGCTCCGACAGAATGGATCGAATGGTTCACCAGATGGCAGGTGCCGAAGGAATTCACGAAGATCTGAAAGCGCGAGACCAACTTGCCTGGGTCGGACGGATGAACAACATTCGGCAGCAGGCAGAAGAAATAATTCTCAACGAACTGATCTATGCATAAACATCATCCATACGGCCGCCTCTTCGGAGACGGCTTTTTCAATCAAGCTGTTTTGAACCACACTGCCAGAATAGACTCTCTGTAGATAAAGTCTGCGACCTAAGCATCTTTTGAATAAAACCGTACAGATTATACTCAGAAAGGCTGGAAACTGTTGTGGGTTGGATGTATGAACAATATACAACAGCGGGCAGAGGAGATTCTTCTTTATGAAGTGATCTATGCATAATATTGACTAAGCTGCTTCTTCGGAGGCAGCTTTTTTGTTGCGTCATGAGCGATTCATATTCCTGATTGTTCTTTATTGCACGCTGTGTAAACTCTGCTTAGGCGGTAAAGTTTGCAGAAAGCAGTTGGAGAGTATTCCTGCTCGTTCAACCGTTGATTGTACTGGGCTTCCGAGAATTCATGATGAACCGCCTGTAATCGCAGATGAGTGTTCAAGGAGTATCCACGCCATTTTGAGCACGGTGTTCACCGTTGGAGGTGTGCAAATGCAGCTCAGGAAGCAGAGTGCGAAGATTCCGCAAACTGATTTTTTGGTGTATTTTCATTTTTCTGCTTGTCTTCTGCGAAAAATGGAATATAATATAGTTAGAGGCGGCTAACAACGCTGCCTCCTGGTGTCGAGAACCCATGATACGAGGTGTTGTTGTGAAAGGCTATTGCTCTGTACAGGAAATTGCAAAGCGCTGGGGTATCTCTGTGCGCTGGGTGAATCAGTACGCATTGGATGGAAGAATTCCAGGCGCAGAGCGGCTGGGCAGATCCTGGGCGATTCCGGAAAGCGCAGTCAAACCAGAAAAGCACAGATCCGGGCCTAAGCCAAAAGAAATGTCAGAGAGAAGAAGCAGGCAGAAATAAACAGATAAGCACGTATCGTGCATTTATTTTTGTTGATGAGTTAGCACATGCTAACATGCGAGGTGATACGAATGTCTGTCAAGTATGAGGTCCTGAAAAAGCTTGTCGTAGCGGCGGGACTCAAAAAGCGTTGGCTCAGCGCCACGACGGAAGAGCTGCTGGAAAACCGGAGGAAGCAGAACGCGAAGAACCGCATCCCGGCTTTGAAGGATGATGCTTTTGAAATCAGCCGAATTGACGTCATGGGTTTTCCAGTGCTGAAGCTGATTCACAGGGAGCATACGGACAGGGCGAATCTGTTCCTGATCGGCGGCGGCATGATCAGCGCGCCAAGACCTGCGTCTGTTAAAAAGGCGCTGCGGTTTGCAAGGGAAACAGGGCTCGATCTGTTCATTCCCTATTATCCGCTTTGCACGGATTATCCGCTGACCAAAGCCTATGAGATGATCCATGAGACTTACAAAGTGATGCTCAGGGATTATGCTCCGGAGCGCATCTCCGTTCTGGGCACATCGTCCGGCGGGAATCTGGCGCTGGGTATGGTGCCATACATCAATGACGGGCATCCGGATACGCCCTTGCCGGGATATATCATGGCCATCTCTCCGGGAACCTGTGTGGATACCGAGGAGGAATGGCAGCGGATGCTGGAATTGGATCAAAAGGACGTCGCCATCCCGGCCCAATATATGAAAGCCGCTGTGGAGGTCATGCGCCACGGGGACGACAGTGTGCCAGACTACATGCTCTGGCTGCAGCGGGGCGATTTTACAAACTGTCCCCGCGTGACCTTCATCTATGGTTCCGATGAGACGCTGTACGCCTGCGCGCCGTCCTTTGAGGCGGCTATGAAGAAATACGGCGTGGATTATCAGATGATCGTCGGCGATGGGATGTTCCACTGCTATCCTGTCTTTCCGATCGTGAAAGAGGCCAAAGAGGGCTGGGATCTGATGGTGCGGCTGATGAAGGAGGCGACGTTGAATGAATAAGGAGCCGGACTGGCCCAGAATCGCCCATCTGATGAAGATCGGCATCGCTGCTAGCTTGATGGTCCTGGCAGGCGACATGCTGCTGGGCTGGGGGATGCATGACGCGGCAAAGCAAGGCCTGGAGGGCTTTCTTTCCGCCTATCTGAACCTGTCCGACGGCCGGATCTTCTGGTCCTCGCTGCTGGGGCTGATCGGGATCCCGCTGGAAGCGCTGTGTTCTTTCGCCGTGTACCGGCTGATTGTGCCGTATTCCTCCCGCATGGCGCACCTGTACCGCAGCGGCATCCTGGGCGTCCTGGCCTTCGGCGGCTGCGGCGTGCACGTTCCCTGCCTGGCCAGCGTGTTCTTTTACAAGTACATGATGGCAGCCAACTCGGAGACGGCCTTGGACGCCACCGTCCGCTTCGGCCTGTATTTCCTGCTGCCCAGCATGATCCTGTTCTTCATTTTCTGGCTGGTGCATCAGATCGCCCACATCGCCGCCTTTTCCAAAGGGCTGACACCTTATCCCAAGTGGTGCTGGATTTTCTGTCCGGCGGTGGGCATGGCGCTGACCATGCTGCTGAAGTTCTTCCCGGAGGCGCCGCTTCGCAACGCCCTGACAGCAGGCTGGATCAGCATCGGAAACCTGTGGATGTTCGGCGGACTGCTGGCCACGATGAAAAAGGCAAAGGAGAAATAAACCATGCAGTTTGATGAGATGGGCAATCTGTCAGGCAAGACACTAATGCTCCTTCCGGGTACCGCCTGCGATTATCAGACGAATTTCGCCACAGTACTGGACAGGCTTGGGAAAAAGTATCACCTGATCTGCGTCAACTACGACGGCTTTGACGGAAGTGACGCAGTCTTCCCGGATATGATCACGGTGACGGAGAGGATCGAGTGGTATATTCAGGAACACTTCGGCGGGAAGCTGAACGGCGCGCTCGGCTCATCTTTGGGCAGCACCTTCGTGGGACAGCTGATCATGCGGCAGAAGGTGCATATCGATCACGGCATCTTCGGCAGTCCCGACCTCGACCAGAGCGGAAAGTTAAGCGCCTGGCTGCAGTCGAAGCTTGTGGTGCCGCTGCTGACCAGTTTCACCAGCAGCGAAAAGAAGCAGGCAAAGACCCGGGAAAAGCTCAAGTCATTCTTTGAGATGAGCGATGAAACGGCTGACAGGTTCATGGGCTGCTTCTCAAAATTCAAGCCCGAATCCATCCGGAACGAGTACTACACGGATCTGCTCACCCATCTTGAAGACGACATCCATGTGGAACACACTTTGGTCCACTTCATCTATGCCAATAAGATGGGCGAGAAATATTTGAAACGCTACAGGAAGTACTTCCGCGATCCGGAAATCCGGGAATTCGATATGCAGCATGAACAATGGCTCTTTGGCGGGGAGCGATACACGGTCCCTGTGCTGAAGGCGATTGATGAGTTTATGGTGACGCCGGTATGAAGAACTATGTGAAGAAAGGGCAAAAGCTGCCCCTGTATGGCATCGGCCCGATGATCGTGTTCGCAATGGGCGCAGTTACCGCCATAGGGATCATACTGTCCGCATATGTCTGGAAAACAGGTATTCTGGAGGGCCCATGGGCGCTGCTCTGCCGGATCGCCGGTGTGCTGTTGATCATCTCAGGGCTAGCTGTCTGGTTCATTGGCGCGCTGCGATCGGACATGGACGCAAGCATCGCCGAGAACCGGCTGCAGACCGGCGGCATCTATGCCTGGGTGCGCAATCCCATGTACAGCGGCTGGTGGATACTGTTTGCCGGCATCTGCCTCCAGTGGCACAATACCTGGAGCCTGCTAACCATTCCTATCAACTGGGTCATCCTGACGGTTGCCCTGAAGCTTACGGAAGAGAAATGGCTGCTCAATCTGTACGGGCAGGACTATGCCGACTATATGAAGCGGGTGAACCGCTGTATCCCCTGGCCGCCCCACAACATCTGAGAGGAGATCGATCAACATGCTTTGGTGGGTCATCGCTTTGGAAGCCGCTGCTTTCGCTGCCTTGTTTACAGCTATCATTTTTGCTTATTACCGCGGTGACAGAAAATACAGTCCGGCCAGTATCCACAATTACCCGCCGGACATCCAGGAGGAGTATTTCAAGACACATACGCGGGTGGATGTGAGCTATCAATCCAAAAACGTGCTGCTAACGAAATCACTGGGGGTGCTGATTTTTACAGGGATCCTGTTTGTGTGCGCAGCGATTGCCGGAGCCGCCACCTTCTGGCAGGGATTCTGGCTGACCTTCGGGTTGATGGCCTGGATAGGCGTGTATGACACCTGTTTTCTGGATTGGGTGTTGTTTGCCAATCTGCCCATGTTCCGCCTGGAAGGCACGGAACATATGGACAGGGCCTATCATCAGAAGTGGTTTCATGTAAAAGGAATGCTCTTCCCGGGCACCCTCTTTGCGCTGATCCCCGCGGCGTTGGTTGGATGGCTGATCGTGCTGGTGAGGTAAAAGATGATGAAAGTACTGGTTTACGGTTCCGGCGTGATCGGTTGTTATCTGGCGCACGTCCTTTGCGCGGTCGGAAATGATGTGACACTGCTGGCTCGCGGTCCATGGAAAGAGCAGCTTCAGCAGAACGGGTTGAGGATCCGCCATCATCTTCAGCGGAAGACCACGCTGGATCACCCGAGGGTGATCGGCGGCATTGAAGAGGAAAAAGCCTATGACGCAGTATTCGCCGTCATGCCGTACAACAAAATGCCGGCGATCCTTGAACCGCTGGCGGCCATTCATGCTCCGATTATTGTGCTGGTAGGCAACAACATGCGTCACGCCGATATGCAGCAGGCAATTCTGGATCATTCGGTGTGCGAAAAGCAGGTGCTGTTCGGCTTTCAGGCCACTGCGGGCAAACGGGATCATGAAAAAGGTATGCTGATCTGCGAACGGGCCGGCGTCGGCGCCATGGATATCGGCGGGCTGCACAGCCTGCCGGGCAGCGGTACAAAGGCGAAGCTGGAAACAATGTTCAACGGCAGCGGCTACAGGCTCAACTGGCAGCCGGATATGGAAGCCTATCTTATCTGCCATCTGGCGGCGGTGCTTCCCATCTGCTATCTGGCCTATGCCTGCAACGGGGATCTGACAGGCTCCACTGGGAAACAGCGAAGGCTCATGCGCATGGCCTCCCGGGAGGCGTACACGATGCTGAAGGCGCAGGGCATCCCAATTCTGCCGGAGGGCGACGATCAATACTACGCCCCCGGAATCAAAGGCACAGTCATGCAGTTTCTCTACTTTGGCATGGCCAAGTGGAAAACCGCAGGGGATCTCATCGCCTGTGAGCATTGTCGGAACGCCTTTGAGGAGATGGAGATGCTGGATGAGGAGTTCGAGAAGGTACTTGCCCGCAGGCCGGAATTCCCCATGCCAAACTGGCGGGAGCTAAAAGCACAGATGCCGGGCTGGGACGCGATCCGGAAACAGTACGCCAGGGGAAGCATGAAATGATTGTGTTCGTCTGGCTGTGGGCAAAGGCGTTCTGCGCCCACAGGCAACGGAAATGGATCCGGCTGCTCAGGAAAGGACGGATGTCATGAATCCATTAAACAGGCAATGGTTCTACCGGGGGTTTCGCAGGCGCCTTGTCATGGCACTTGGAAGAGCGCAGGCAAATACCATCTGGGATGACGCAGGTAAGGAATATCAGTCGATGCTGTCAGGCAACGCGGCCTTGAAAAAGCACAAAGGCGCGATGGTTCTGCCCGCAGTCGCGCTGTACCGCGCGTTGACCGCCTCCGGGGCGGATGCGGTGGATCTGCTCAATGCCTACGGCGACGCCATGGGCAGACGTTTTGCCGGGATTGTACACTGCATCACCAGCGTTCCGGGCGTTTCCGGGCTGATCTGGCGGCATGTGGACAGCATTATGGATCGCATGAGCGGAGAAAACCTCGGCTATCAGCGCCGGATCGTATCCGAACCGCCTGAGATGTTCGGGGTGGATATTCTCTCCTGCCCGTATCATGAGCTGGCCAGGAAATTGGGCAATGAGAAAGCCGTGCTGTGCATCTGCCGTATGGACAAAGCCTATATGCAGGGCTTTCACCGCATTCGCTACGAGCGCACCACGGCGGTATCGGAGGGCGCGGAATGCTGCGACTATCGTCTGCGGTTCGATCCGGAAAAGAAATAGAGGTGGCACAGTGAAAGAAAAGGACCTGCCCATCGACCGCACCCGGCACGCGGTCTACACAAGGAAGTCGAAGAAATGCGTTCTGCGGCTCCTGCATCGCTGGTATGACGATCCTGCCTGCAAAGAGCTCTGGGAGAAGATCCAGCTGCAGTACTGCGAGTTTCTCCGGGACGAGCCGCCCATGGCCGGCGCAAAGATCAAGGTCAGCATCTATGACCCGGTCCTGATCTTCGCCTGGTACAAAGTCGTTCCGGACAAGCCAAAGCTGGAAGAAGTGCAGCAGGACATTTTTGACTGCTTTATGGGAGCATTCGATGCATTGGGCAAAGTCTTCAACCTCAACCGCAGGCTGGACAACCGCCTGGCCAGCCGGATCTTTCAGAAGGCCAACGACATCCGGGTCAAGGAGATCAGGCGCTTCCCCGGCTCCTTCCGGATGGGTTCCTGCTCCTATGACAGGGAAAACGGCGTGATCCGCTACAGCTTTACCCAATGTCCCAACGCGGAATTCGCCAAACGCCATCACATGGAGGACGTACTGCCCGTCATGTGCAACTGCGACCATCTGGCCATGCAGAAGCTCCACGCCTGCCTGATCCGGGAAGGGACGTGCGTCGAATCGCCCTGCTGCGATTACTGCATCGTGGGAGACCGTCATCCCATTGCGCAGGCGTACGAGCTGGTGAAGAAGGAAAACGGCCTGCTGGTCAGCGTGAAAAAATAAGAATTGGAGGGACAGCATGCTGTTGACAGTATTCTTGGCCATCGTGTTCTGCGCGGCAATCACGCTCTTGCTGATATCTGCCGTGGCTTTCGTTCAATATGATGGCACAAACAAGTGGTTTTTCTCATCAGCCCCGAAGGAAGCCCTGGAGCTCCTGAAGCCCCGTAATAAGGAATTATTCTGCGGCGCAAAGGCAATGGGATGGGCGCTGATGATCATCAGTATCCTGATGATATTGGGCGTGGGTGTGATTGCCGTCTGGGACGGTTTTCGGAGAAGCTTTTCTTTTATACAGTTCTTCCTGCGCTATGCTTTGATCTTTACGATCTACAAAGCCTACGACATGACCTTCTTTGATTGGTTTCTGCTGTGCCGTTTCCATTTCTTCCAGTATTATTATCCCGAGGTGGCGCCCGTATACAATGGCCGGAAATACGGGTACAACCTGAAAAGCCAGCTGCTGAAGCTTCTGGTCATTTTCCCGGCGGCTTCGGCCCTCGCGGCGTGGATCTGTACGCTGTTCAGATAAGGAGGCGCTGAATATGAAACTGAGTCTCAAGGAATACGACGCCATGCAGTCCGGCTGGCGCAAATGGATCAACGAGCACATGGAAATCAGCGGCTTTAAGGCCTGGGGTATGGATTTCGCCGGGAAGGATATCCTGGAGGTCGGCTGCGGGTCCGGCTATTCCGCGTCCCTGATCGTCAAAGACCATCCGAAAAGCTATACCGGCATGGATATCATGCCGGAGCAGCTGGAAAAGGCGGAAGCGCTTGGGCTGCCGGACGCAAGGTTTGTCCAGGGGGACGCGGCCGATCTGAGTCGGTTTGCGGACGGGAGCTTCGACATGATCGTAGACTTTATGATCCTCCACCACGTGGAGGGCTGGAGGCGATTCCTGGATGAAGCCTTCCGTGTTCTCAGACCCGGCGGCGAGATGTACATCAACGACCTGACGCGGAAAGGGGTCCATCTGACGGACGCCCTCTTCCATTGGGAGCACGCGGAGGAGCCGCTGTTCACGATGAAGGAGTTTGAACAGCAGGCCCTGAAGAGCGGCTTCACGGCTGTCAAACGGTGCAATTACGCAGGTCTGGACTTCTGCTTCAAATTTGAAAAAGCAAAGGGGTAAAGATCATCATGTCCAGAAAAGATCAGATCAGGGATGCCTACAAAACCACCGGCGGACAGGCCAGCTTTTATGACGGCATGATGACCTATTCCACATGGCTGGGGAAGGCCATCTGCCGTATAGTATGGAACATGGACGGAGAAAAGAACGCAGCCTACCTGGAGAAGGCACTCTCCGGCATTCCGGAGGACTTTTCAGGCAAGCTGCTGGAGGTGCCGGTAGGCACAGGCGTGTTGACCATGCCGGTCTATCAGACGCTGCCCAGGGCGGCTATCACCTGCCTGGATTATTCCCCGGACATGATGGCCGCAGCGCAGGAGAAAGCAAAGCGGCTTGGCATTGCCAACGTGACTTTCACCCAGGGCGACGTGGGGGCGCTCCCCTTTGCGGACGAATCCTTTGACATCGTCCTGTCCCTGAACGGCTTTCACGCCTTCCCGGACAAGGAGGCGGCGTACAGGGAGACCTTCCGGGTGCTGAAAAAGGGCGGTACCTTCTGCGGATGCTTCTACATCCGGGACGAGTGCAGAAGAACAGACTGGTTCATCCGGCATCTCTATCAGCCGAAAGGTTTTTTCACCGCGCCTTATGAAACGCAAAGTAGCCTGCGGGAGAGGCTGTCCCAAATGTACGAAAATGCTGAGGTAACAGTGGTCGAGGGGATCGGCTGCTTTTGCTGCAGAAAGTGAGATACAGACATGTTCTGGACCATTGTCATGGAAATCCTGATCCTGTGGGTATGCTACGCGGCCTACATGGCGGTGCTGGTGCACAGACGCGGCCCCATCGGCGGCATCTTCTTCTATCCGCAGGTGATGATTGACCGGGTCAAAGCCCTAGGCCTGATCACCGAAGCGGAATTTCGGAGCAGAAAGCGCTTCGCCTTCACCCTGCTCATTGCATGGATGCTGGTGATCCCCGGCGTCATGATTCTTGGGATCAACGGCGCGAGGACTTATTGGGACTGCTGCTGGCAATTTTACGCGCTGTTCCTCGGCGCGGAATTCTTCGACTGGCTGTTCATCGACACCATTTGGGTCGCCCTGTCCGACTGGTGGCTGATCCCCGGCACGGAGGATCTCAACGGCACCTGGCACAGCCCCCGTGTGAAGCAGTGGAAGCTGCTGAAGCTGATCCCGTTCTCGGTGCCGCTGGCGGCGGCAGTGGGCGGGTTATACTGGCTGATCGGAAGAATGATGTAAGCGTTGGGGGGATACTGGATGAAGAAGCACATGAAGGCCGCGCTGCTCTGCGGCATCCTGGGCTGCCTGTGCTACGGCGGCGGGGACTGGCTGATGATGTATGGGAATCCTGCGTATCACGGTGCCCTGTCCTGGCTGACGGAAGGCGTGGCGGCCATCCCGCAGTGGCGGTTCGATCTGGCCATGGCCCTGGCTTTTCCCGGGATCATCCTGTATGGCATCGCACTGTTTGCGGTGGATGGATATATCAAAGACGGGAAGCAGCGCAAGGTCTATCACTATCTCAACGCCTTCGGACTGACACCCTGGATTGCCCTGCACCTGTTCTACGTCATGATCCTGACGCTGTTTGCCTGGATGAACGGGAATGGCTACGCAACGGAGGCGCTGCCCGTCTGCGAGGGGCTGTTCTCCCGGCTTTCCTGGCTTGTGCCCGTATCCGAAGCGCTGATGCTGCCGGTGTTCCTGTACTGGTTCTGGCTGCAGCTCCGTGGCAAAACGGTTTTCCCCAAGGGAATGGCCTTCACCAACGTGCTGATCATCTTTGCTCTGCTGAAGGGACTGTCGCTTGCAATGCCGGCCAGCGCTTTCCGCCTCGGCTTTACGAACGGTCTTATGAGTGAAAGCATGATCCTCTGGTTTGGCATCATGCTGATTTGGGAAAGAAGGGATGCGGCATGATCACAACGCTTTCCGCTCTGGCGGCCGTTTGCCTGCTCTCCCTGGCGTTCATTCTGATCATCCCTTGTTTCGCGGCCACAAAGATATTCATGCGCTTTCTGCCGCGGGACATCCGGGAGGCGGCGAAAACGCATCCTGATCCGTCTTTGGGCAGGCAAATAATCGGTTATCTGATGACCGCTCTGGCGGCGGCGGGATACGTCGGTTTGCTCTTCTTTCTCGGTGCTGACGGTCTCCGGCGCGGCTACGGCTTCTGGCTGCTGTTCGGGCGGTTCATGCTCTTTCTGTACGGCTACAAGCTGTTCGATATTTTGGTGCAGGATCAATATATCGTGATTACCAGGAAGTATTATGTGAAATTCTACCCGGAGACGAAGGGCTGCAAAAGCTGGGATGACCGAAGCTTTAATACAAAAAACCAGATGATCCGGCTGATCGCGTTCCCGTTTGTGTGCGCGCTGATGGCGTGGGTCACGCTGCTCATCGGGAGGTGAAGCGCTGATGGAGAAAGCCATCCAGAAATACGGCAACGTGTACCGAAAAGCACTGCTATTCCGGCATTGCCGGGAGATCGAGGCAAAGACTGCAGCTTATGAAGCGCGGCTGCGGGCGATGTACGCCTCGGACGGATTCAAAGCGCACAGCGTTTATCCCACTACGAATACAACCCATGTCTATGCCGTGATCGCCATGTGTCTGGAGCTGAAAGCGCTCGGCCTCACCGACACGGAGATTATCGAGACGATCAACCATGGATTTGTGCGCCGGCGAAACTTCTTCAGGCGGATCATCCGCGCCATTGATCTGCTGCCGAACAGCTTCAGTATCGCGAAAAAATGGAATATATCCGATCATGACAGGCGGGTCAGAGATGGCAGCATCACCTATGACCGATTTGATGTCGGCGAAGACAGAATCGAATACCGCATCTCCAGATGCGTGTACGTCGAAATGTTCGAGACCTACGGCATCCGCAGTCTGTGCAAGATCTTCTGCATGACGGACACAACCTCGTATGAAAACCTGCGCCGGCACGTGACCTTCATCCGGCATTCGGACCTGTCGGATGGGGACGCCTGCCACGATGAAATCATTCGGAGGAGGAAATCGCAATGAACTGGCCGAGAATCATTCTGGACGGGCTGTCCATGTCCCTGCTGTTCAACGCGGTGGCCGGGCTTGGCTTCCTGCTGGTACCGCAGGCATACAGCACCATGTTCCCGAAGGAAATCAGACGGGCAGCGGCTCCTTTTGTGGAAAAGAAGGATGTGCGCACCATGAAGCTGATCCTGTATCCGCTGTATCTGGTGTTGTTTGTCTATTGGGCCATCAGCGCGCATTTTGCGGAGATGACCGGCTTCTGGAACCTGTTCTGGGCAGGCTATGTGGAAATGACCATGGTGAGCCTTTCTGACTTCATCATCCTGGACTGCTGGCTGCCGCCGAAGGCCAAACCTTTCATCAAGGGCGCAGAGCACTGCAAGGCATGGGAACATTGGGAGTGGCTGAAGACACTGGCCATCCCGGAGCACGGACTGTTGTGGACGCTGATCGTCTGTCCCATCGCCGGGCTAGCGGTGGCGGGACTGAATATGCTTTTCTGACGGAGGATGTAAAATGAGCGTTCTGAAAATCACGTTTCTGCTCGCAATCGCCGGGCATCTGCTTTGCGGTGTGTGCGACTGCTTGCTGACCTATATGCCGGGCGGACGGTTTCACTTCGAGGACATGAAGGATAACGGCAGGCTTTCCGCCGTGTTCAAGGGCATGCCGCTTCGGAACTCCCTTCTGTCCATGCTGCTGGGCTGCCTGGCCATGTTCCTCTTTGCCTTTGGCTATCTGGCGCTGGCGCATTGGATGCGCGCCTTCTCGGAGCCCTGCACGGTGCTGATGCTGATCAGCACGGTCATGGTGCTGACCTTCGGCGTGGCGCACCATGTGTTCTGCGGCATGCCTGAATGGCTGTATGTGAAGATGGGCCGGACGGAGGAAGCCCGGCAGCTGATCACGGAGTTTTTCAAAAAGACGTCTGTCACCCTGATCGTCTGCTATCTCGGGTTCCTGATCTTCGGTGTGTCTCTGTTTGTGCCGGTGGTCAGCGGATGGACGCCGCTGCCCCGCTGGGCGTGCGTGTTTAATATCCTGCCGCTGATGCTGGTGTTGATGCCGACACGGGTAGGCGGATCGGGCAACTGGGCCGGGGCGGTCATGTTCCTGGGACTCATGTTTCTTCTCTGATGTTCAACCATTTGGAGGATACGGGCGATGCACAGATATTACGCGGAAAACAAAAAAGAGGCGAATGCAATATGAAAAAGTATGAACCGGAAGCCCTGGTGGCCAGCAGTCGGTACCGAGTCTATTTCCCAACGCTGCCGGTGGAAATCCAGCGGGATGTATACAGCCGCATGCGTGTGCTGCTGGAAGAGGAAAAGCGCTGGTGCGACAAAGGCAACTATAAGCATATCGCCCAGATCCTCACGTCCATCGCGCTGTATGAGGTGCTGCAGCAGCACGGAAAGGCTGAGGAGGAAGCCTTCCGGATCGTCTCCACCGAGATGTGGAAGCAGCTGACGCCGGATACCTACCGGAAACTGGCACGGCACAGTTGGTTTTTGCCGGTGATGAAAAAAATCCTGCCCTTCGGTTTCCGGCATGGCAGCGGCGCCGGCTGGCGCTATGAATGGCACCTGGATACCGATCCCCAAGACCGCTTTCATTTTGAGTGCAGGGAGTGCCTTTACCGGCACATCTTCGAGGAGCGCGGCCTGATGAAGCTGGGGGCCATGTTCTGCCATTCCGACGTGATCAACTTCGGGAACCTGCCCTACACGGATTTCAAGCGGACGAAGACCCTCTGTCAGGGCGGAGACTGCTGCGACTTTGACTTTGTCCGCCACGAAACCGATGCCGGGGACGGCTGGGAAAGAACAAAAAGTATTTGAGAGGAGCTGCAAAAATGGGACTGTTCAAGAAGTTTGTCAGCCAGACAAGGAAGCCGGAAGGTTTTCTTGGAAAAGTGATGCTGAGCGGCATGAACTCCGGTCATGCCGCCATGGCCGACTGGGGCTTTTCCCACCTGCCGCCCATCACGCCTGAGAAGGCTGTAGACCTGGGCTGCGGCGGCGGACGCAATGCCGGGGAGCTGCTGAAGAAGTATCCAAAGGCGCATGTGACAGCCATCGACTATTCCGAACTGTCCGTGGAAAAGGCGAAGGCCTTCAACCATGCGGCGATTGCTGCGGGTCGCTGCGAGGTGCGGCAGGGCGACGTGTCCGAACTTCATCTTCCGGACAGTTCCTTCGATCTGGCGACCGCCTTTGAGACGGTTTACTTCTGGCCGGGGCTGGAGAGGTGTTTCGCCCAGGTTGCCCGGATCCTGAAGTCGGGCGGTGTCTTCATGATCTGCAACGAATCGGACGGCACGGATGCCACGGGAAAGAAATACGAGGGCATCATCGACGGCATGACCTGCTACACGGCGGAGCAGCTTGAAGCAGCGCTGAAAGCGGCTGGCTTTTCCGAAGTGACCTGTGATCATCATCCGTCGAAGCCGTGGATCACTGTCATTGCGAAAAAGTAAGGAGGAACCGGCATGAAGCCTGATTACAAAAACTGGATGCCCAAGGGCATGGTGTATTCCTTTCTGTTTGCTTTCCTTGGCTGCGGCATTGCCGCCACGGTCTTTGGTCTGCTGCTACCGGGCGGCACACTGAGAACGGTGCTGACTGTCGCGTTTGCGGTGATCGCGTTCGTCTTCTGCGGCCTAACCGTCTGGGCCGCCCAAATGTACCGCGCCTTTGATTACAACGGAAAACGCCAGATGGCCCGGCAGATCATCGAGGGCACGGCAGCCTGTGTGAAGCTGCCGGAGGGCGGCAAGGTGCTGGACGTGGGCTGCGGCAGCGGTGCTCTGGGTATCGCTGTGGGCAAGCGGAATCCCAAAGCCGAGATCATCGGCATCGACCGCTGGGGCAAGGAGTACGCTTCTTTCAGCAAAGCACTGTGCGAAAGCAACGCCAAAGCCGAGGGCGTCAGCCGGATCACCTTTCAGCAAGGTGACGCTACCCATCTGGATTTCCCGGACGAGACCTTTGACGCCGTGGTGAGCAATTATGTGTATCACAACATCCCGGGCGATCGGCAGCAATACCTTCTGGAAACCCTGCGCACTCTGAAAAAGGGCGGCACTTTCGCCCTGCACGACATCTTCTCCAAATCCAGGTACGGTGATATGCAGGCCTTTGTGAAGAAACTCCGTGACACGGGTTACAGCCAGGTGGAGCTGATCGACACGACGGACGGCAGGTTCATGAAGAAGTCCGAAGCCGCATGGATGGCGCTCAGCGGCTCCGCGCTGCTGACCGGCAGAAAGTGAAGGACAACTGATGAATATCCAAATTCTTGAGGGCGTTCTGATTCCCTTTCTGGGCACCAGCCTGGGAGCGGCAATGGTTTTCTTTCTGAAGAAACAGATCTCATCCGGCGTGCAGAAGGCGCTGACAGGCTTCGCGGCGGGCGTGATGGTGGCTGCATCCTTCTGGAGCCTTCTGCAGCCCGCGCTGGAGAGCAGCGCGAGCATGGGCGCGTTCGCTTTCCTGCCTGCCTCCCTCGGCTTCCTGATCGGCGTGGGTTTCCTGCTTCTGCTGGACATGATCACGCCGCACATGCATATGGACAGGCAGAATGAAGGCCCTCGCAGCGGCTTCAAACGCACCACAAAGCTGATTCTGGCCGTGACCCTTCACAATATTCCTGAGGGCATGGCGGTGGGCGTGGTGTATGCCGGCTTTCTCGCCGGTGACACCGGCATCGCCGCCGCTGGCGCGCTGGCGCTGGCGCTGGGGATCGCCATTCAGAATTTCCCGGAGGGAGCCATCGTTTCCATGCCGCTGCTGGCGGAGGGCATGCCGAAAGCAAAGACCTTCTGGATGGGCGTGCTATCCGGAGCGGTGGAGCCTGTGGCCGCGATCATCACCATCCTGGCTGCCGGGCTGGTGACGCCGGTCATGCCCTATTTTCTTGCCTTCGCCGCCGGGGCTATGATGTATGTGGTGGTGGAGGAGCTGATCCCGGAAATGTCGGAGGGACCGCATTCAAATATTGGTACGATCGCTTTCTCACTGGGCTTTGTGACTATGATGATTCTGGATGTCACGTTGGGATAAAATAACAGGAGGAAGCTGAAGCAAATAAAGGAGGATCGCCATGGCCAGGAAAGATTCGGAGCACCAGAAAAAATCCATGAGCGCGTTATTCCGGGGCAAAGCCATTTTCAAGCCTCTGAATACCGGCTGGATCAATGAAAACGTGGCTTGCGTGCGGGAGTGGATCGCCAACATCTTCTTCTATACGAAGAACGGTGTGACCATCATGATCGACGCGGGCTACAACTATGAGCGGCTGCGGGAGAAGATGAACTGGCTGGACATCGACCCGGCGTCGATTCAGCACATCTTCATTACGCATCAGGATACGGACCACGTCGGCGCTCTGGAAACCGACAGTGAGCAGCTGTTCCGGGACGCCACAGTGTATATCGGCGAGATCGAGAACCGCTATTTGACAGGTGAAACCCGGCGCAAAGTGTTCCATGGCTTCTATAAACTGCCGATGGTGAAAACAGACAACAAGCGGGTGCTGCTGAAGGACGGCCAGGTGCTGCGCATCGGCGATATCAAAATTGAGTGCATTCTTGTGCCCGGCCATACCTGGGGACACATGGTGTACCTGATCGACGATCAATACCTGTTCACCGGCGACACCATCTGGTTCGGCGCGGACGGCGGGTACAGCTTCATCAGCACCCTGGCGGAGGACAATAAGCTGGCTGTGCAGAGCCTGGGAAAGCTGGAAAGGAACATTCGGGCGAAAAAGCGCCCCATCTCTGTCATTACCGGGCACACCGGCTGGACGGACGACCTGGATTTCGTCTTCCGCCACAGGGATGAGATCTGCAAGCCCTTCATCAAGAAATACACCGACCCGGAAGCGCCATACGACGGCTATATCGAGGATGACGATACCGAAGAAAAAGCCCGGACGATCCGTCTGGTAAAAAAGAGGGAATGCCGATGAAATACCATATTGAGAAAAATACCGTACAGGAGACCCTGGTGATCCCTCTCTTTGGCCGGCTGGTCTGCTCCGAGCGTTTTCCGCAGTTGTTTTCCGATCCGGAGGCAAAACGCATCTGCGATTCCCTGGATTATGACTTCGCGGAGAAACGCAAAAAGATGGAATCCGCGTTCGGCCTGTTCGGAGCGCTTGAGGTGGCGCAGCGCCAATATGACCTCCGGTGTGAAGTGGAGGCATATCTTCAGGACCACCCCAAAACTGCCGTGGTCAACCTGGGCTGCGGGCTGGACGACACCTTCCGGAAATGCGACAACGGGCGCTGCCATGGCTATAACATCGACCTGCCGGACGTCATCGCCGTGCGGAACGAACTGCTGCCCTCCGGGAAGCGGGAGCGGAACATCGCCTGCGACCTCAATGATCCGCGCTGGATGGACGCCGTGGACGCTTCCGGCGGTGCTGTATTCTTCGCGGCAGGCGTATTCTATTATTTCAGGACGGAGGACGTCAAAACCCTGTTCTCCCGCATGGCAGAACGCTTCCCCGGCTCCGTCCTTGCCTTTGATTCCTGCAACCGGCGCGGCGCGAAGATGATGCGTTCCACCTGGCTGAAGGAAGCGGGGATTACAGACGTGAGCGCGTTCTTCTCGCTGGAGGACGAACGGGAGTTGGAAGGCTGGAGCAGCCAGTTCGCTTCCGTCACCGCGAAAAGCTATATGCGGGGCTACCGGGACATTTACGAACATGTCCGCCCGCTGCACAAACTGATGATCCGGTTCTGCGACGGTCTTGTCAGGATGAGGATCGTAAAGATCACCTTCCGGGAAGAAGCGTGAAAGCGGAAGTCCTGCTTTTCAGCCCTGTGAGGGATAGCCTGCGGGATGATGCAAACCCGCCTGATCAAGGAGAATGTCTGATATGAAATACGCCGGTATGCCTATGGGCATGTGGATCCTGTTCCGGAGATCCTTCCGGAATCATCTTGTATCCGTGCTTGGCTTCACCGAAACAGAAGCTGCGCGGGTAACAACAGCTGCGAAACCTAAGTACAGGGAGATCATCGCAAAGCTCCCGGAGTTCGAGAAGGCAGACCGTTTCAAGATGAACATCGTCAACTGCGCCATGCTCTCAGCTTTTGTGCTCTCAATGAAGGAACGACCGTCTTTAGAGAAACTGACGGAGTACTACGCAAAGGCAATGATGACCGGCCCCATGCGGTTCTTCTGCCGAGTGATGGGCAAAAAGAAATTCAACAAACAGGATATTCAGGGCATGAAGGCCACGGCAGCGCTGAAAGCGGCAGACAGGAATCCCTATTCCTGGAACATGGAATTCCTGCCCTATGCGGACGGCAGCGGCTATGAAGCCCGTTTCACCAGATGCGGCATCTGCACGCTGATGAAGGAGCTGGGCTTGTATGATCTTGTCCCCGCCATGTGCCACCTGGACTATACCATGGCCGAAGCGGGCGGGGCCTGTGATTTTATCCGCGAATACACACTGGCCTCCGGCGGGCCATACTGCGATTGCGGATACCGGAAAAAGACAAAGGGGTGAGTTCTCTGTGTTCTGGAATCAAGTGGCCGGTGTCTATGATATATTCGTCAATGTTATCAACGGGAAGACGCACAAGGCGCTGCGGCAGATTGTGAGTTCGCTGATTCAGCCCGGGGATACAGTGCTTGAATGTGCCTGCGGCACGGGGCTGCTCAGCGCGGTGATCGCCCCCAGATGCAAGGAATTGACCGCTACGGATTTTGCGCCGAATATGCTGAAGCGGACCGAGAAGAACTGCTCTGCATTCACGAATGTGACCTTCCGACAGGCGGACATCCTGTCACTGGATTTTCCGGACAGCACCTTCGACAAGGTGGTCGCCGGGAACGTGATCCACCTGCTGGATGAGCCGCTGAAGGCCCTGAATGAACTAAATCGCGTGTGTAAGCCCGGCGGGATGATGATCATTCCGACGTACATGAACAAGAATCAGAAAGGCAATACCAGCGGCTTTGCCTCGGTGATCGGGAAAGCCGGCGCAGATTTCAAGCGCCAGTTCACTGTGGAAAGCTACCGGCAGTTCTTCCTGGGCGCCGGATATCAGGATATTCAGGTTACGCTGGCCGAGGGCCGTATCCCCTGCGCGGTGGCCGTGATGACGAAGAAATGACGAAGCATCACATTATTGTATATAGAAGGCAATCAAACAGTCTTGACAGCATACAGATCCTATGATAAGATATCAATGTTAGTTGTAACTAACATCAGCCGCGACGTAAGAGGCGATCGCAGGAATGCCAGCGCGGCTTTTCTTAAGAATAGAGGTTAGTCATATCTAACACCGCAACTGGCCCTATCGAAGGAGGCTGAAATGTCCAACGAAACCCTGATTCGCTGCTGTGCTCCGACCATGGCCTGCCTGAAAACCGGGAATATGTTCAACTGCGCGTTTGACAGCCGAAAACAAATGACCGAAGAGCTGCGGCAGCTGAACCAGCGGCTGAGCCATAAAGGCCTTCGCATTCTGCCCCTGAGATGGCGCGACGGGAAAGCGCTGCTGTATCTGTACCGGCCGAAACTGCTGGAGCGCGATTTGCGCGACCCCCTGTCCCGAAAGCTTCTGTCAGAATGCGGATACACGGGTGAGGACGCCAATGTTTGTCTTGCCCGGCTGATTTCGCGTTTGCGCACTGAAGAGGATTTCCCCCATGAAGTGGGATTGTTCCTGGGCTATCCCCCGGCTGATGTGGATGGATTCATGCACCGGAAGGATGAATGCAAGCTCAGCGGGCTGTGGAAGGTGTATGACGACATAGAAAGCGCGATCCGGCAGTTTGCCCGCTGCAGGCGCTGTACGGAGGTATATCTTGACTGCCTGTCCCGCGGGTTTTCTCTGGAGAAACTGGCGGTCGCAAGATAGGATTGCTATTCATAACCCTTTGAGGGATTGGAATAGACCAGAAAAAAGAAAGGAAGGATTTCTCATGAGCAAAGTAGCGGTGATCTACTGGAGCGGAACCGGCAACACCGAGGCCATGGCAAAAGCCGTGGCGGAAGGCGCGAAGGCGGCTGGGGCGGAGGCCGATCTGCTGACCTGCGCGGATGTGAACAGCGTGGATGGCTATGACGCTGTGGCGCTGGGCTGCCCGGCCATGGGCGCGGAAGAACTGGAGGACGGCGAATTCCTCCCGATGCTGGAGAGCATTGAAGCGGCGCTGCCCGGTAAAAAGACGGCCTTGTTCGGCTCCTATGGCTGGGGCGACGGCGAATGGATGCGCTCCTGGGAGGCGCGCTGCGCGGAAAAGGGCATCACCCTGACCGCTGACAGCGTAACGGTGAACGAAGCTCCGGACGAGGACGGCCTGGCTGCCTGCAGGGCGCTTGGCGCGGCACTCGCTTGACAGGACCCGGAACAATATGAAGGAGGTTTCGCTATGAAAAAATCTCGCTTGATGACCGCATTCGTGATCGCGCTTTGTCTTGCGCTGTCCGTATGCTGCGCGCTCGCTGATCAGACCCTGGAGGGTGACGCCAATGTGGATCAGCGCAATTACCCCTCCACCGCGCCTTTCATTCATCCCCCGTTTTACAACGTCAGGCTGACGGTTGAAGTGGATGACAGCGGCGTCATTACCGTCGTAAAGGACAACGGCACCGGCGGCCCCGGTTCCGTCCAGGAAGGCAATGAGGAATTCTGGGCCAGCAAGAATAAGCCTTACTTTGACGCCGCGGTGAACGCCGGACTGCTGGACAAATTCGTCGGCAAGACCCAGGACGAAGTGGCCGCCATGGACATGACCTCCGGTGGCACTGATGCCATCTCTGGCGCAACCATGGTCAGCGCGGCCGCCCAAGAAGCTGTACTCAACGCCTTTGACGGCAAAGCCGGTAAGACCTTCCTGGAAGTGGAAGGCTCCGTATTGCCGGTGGAAGCTGTTGACGGCGGCGTGGTGACCCTGGTCAGTAAGCTGCCGGAAGATTTCGATCTCCAGGTGCTGGACATCCGCTGGGGCGTGCGCAACGAGGAGATTGTCCCCGCCGACAGCTATACCGTGGAGATCGCGGACAGCAAGGTGATCATCACCTTCCGGGATGCCGCGGGCCTGAAGCCCGGATACTACTATGTGAACGTGGCGGACGCCAGCGGCAAGTACCGCTCCCCGTCCTTTGAGGGCGGCCCCGCCGCGGCGCAAGCGCCTTACTTCATCATTGACAGCGGCCTGACCGCCGAAGACATCGCCTTTGACGGAAAGAGTATCGTGCTGGCTTCTGGCTCCATGACCGATTACCTGGCCAATATCCAGCATGTTCAGATCCTGGCTGAAAGCGCTGAAAAGCCTGTTGAGCAGGAAATTGTGGGGCATCACGGTACGGTTGGCACCTTCATCGCGCTGGATGAAAACGGCGTGCTGAACGCGGACGGAGTGGTCAAGGCCCGCAACGGCAGCGAGAGCCCCCTGTTTGAAGCAGGAAAACAGTATACGGTGACCGTGGCTGCTTTCGGCTACCCCGAGCTGGTCTTCTCCTATACTAAAGCTGACGTCACTGCGGAAGCCGCTGCCTTCGGCGGCGTGTTCCCCGCCATCGCCGGGGAGAACGGCACTGCCTATGTCAGCCTGTTCGATGTCATTATCAGCGATCGGTGGACTCCTGTGTGGCAGGACTACATCGCGGCGGTCATCGGCGAGGATGCCGCGCCGGAGATGACCGGCAGGCTCCAGAGCTCCATCACCTCGGAGCTGTACGGCGAAGCGGCCGTCAAAGCCTTCGCGGACGGCGGGTACGCCTTCGACTGCGATTTCATCAACGGCGCGGAGCGCATCACCTTCAGCGGCAATACCGCCACGATCCTGAAAACGGACGGCACCAGCGAAACCCACACCTATGAATACCTTGGGCAGGTCAACGTGGGCGAAACCGAAACCATGATGTATCAGGGGACGGAAATCTCCATGGCTTTCCCGGTGGATGCCTACAAGAGCACGGATGAAGCAGGCGAGTTCAACTACTTTCTCCTGCGGGAAGACACCATGGCAGAAACTTATCATATTGAGTTTCGCTATGGCAAGGATCTGGAAGAACTGAAGGGCTATCTGGTGGGCCCCTATGCCTACTGGCTGGCCGCGGGCATCGACGCGGACGCGGACGAAGAGACGATCCGCAAGGTCATTGCCCTGTTCTGCCTGGAAAACATGGATTACTCCGCGCATATGCCGGAAGCGCTTGCGCAGCTGGACGGCCTTGGCTTTGTAGGTGCGTGGAAGGCCGACCTGTCTGCCTTCGGCGAGGAATACGCAGGCGTCGATCTTTCCATGACCATCGATGAAAACGGCCATGGCGTCACGATGATGAACGGGACGCAGACCGCTGACTTTGAAGCCTATGCTGTGGACAACGGAGAGAAAGGCGACGGCCAGGGCCTCTATGTGGCATGGAGCAACCTGGAATTCGAGGCCGAGGCCGCCCCTTACGCGTTCTCTGTGAACGACAACGGCCAGACCGTCCTGACGCTGACAGCTGACGACGGCGCCATCAGCTGGGTCAAACAGGGAACGGCAGCCGAAGTAATCGAGATTGCCACCGCCGAGGAACTGGCCACTGTCAGTCAGAATCTTTCCGGCCATTATGTGCTGACCGCAGACATTGATCTGAACGGCGCTGAATGGTCGCCACTGGGCATTTTCGTACCCGGTTCTGATGAAAACGGCCAGCCCACTGAACTTCCGGACACGGAATACGCCTTTACAGGATCCTTTGACGGAAACGGCCACACCATCAGCAACTTTACCATCTCTCAGGGGGAAGCCTATACGGCCGGTCTGTTCGGCTGCCTGGCCAACGCCTCCCTCTCCAACCTGACAGTAAAGGACGTTCGCGCGGAAGGCTTCCTGATGGTCTCCGATGTGGTGGGATATGCCTTCATGTCCACCGTTTCGGATGTGAAGCTGGAGAACGGCACTGTCCACGTGATTCCCAATGAGATGAGTGAGGAAGGCATGTTCGGCGGCATCGTTGGAGCGTCCATGGGCAGTGTGATTACGAATTGCGAGGCTCGCGCGGATATCGTCATCGAGGAAGGAAAAACTGCCAACGTGGGCATTGTCGGCGGCGGCTGGCAGAACACCAGCGTCGCGAACTGCATCGGGCACGGCAGTATTCAGGTCGGCAGCAACTGTTATGGCATCGGCGGCGTCTCCGGCTGCGGGTTCGGTTCGGAATACTTTATGGGCTGCGTGGCTGAAGACGTAACCATCACTGTCGGTGACGGCTGCTCCTATATTGGCGGGATCACCGGATACTGCGGCGGCTATGAGCCGGCGGAGCTGGGCGTCCCTGTCACACAGGTGACGGGTTGCCGGACGAAGAATGTGACGATCACGACGGGAGAAGACGCGGAATACGTCGGAGATTTCGTCGGTGGCGGCTTTCTCTCCGATGAAATGATCGTCTACGGCCCTCCGTTCGATCAGCCGACAAGCTATGAAGTGACAGACTGCCAGGCTGAATAAGCGTCATTCTTTCACGCGGCGGGTGCTGCCGTTTCAGCATCCGCCGTCTGTTTTGTCCGCAACAATGAGGATACTGACGGGAAAGCGGGGAATTCCATTGAAAGAGAAAAAACAGAAAACACTGTCCCGACTGCTGGGCTATGCCGGCAGGCACAAGGGGCTCACCTTCCTGGGGCTGGGCCTGTCGGCCGTGGCCATGGTGCTGGGGATGCTTCCTTACATCTGCATCTGGCTGGTGGCCCGGGATCTGATCGCCGTAGCCCCCAACTGGACGCAGGCAGCGGGGATCGCCCGGTACGGCTGGATGGCCTTCGCCTTTGCGCTGGCGGGCATTGTAGTCTATTTCTGCGCCCTGATGTGCACCCACCTGGCGGCCTTCCGTACGGCGTCCAACATTCGAAAGCAGGGTATGGCGCACCTGATGAAAGCGCCGCTGGGCTTCTTTGACAGCAACGCTTCAGGCCTTTTGCGCAACCGTCTGGACGGTGCGGCGGCCGAAACGGAAACCCTGCTGGCCCATAACTTGGCCGACATCGTGGGCACCGTCGCCATGTTCATCGCGACGCTGGTGCTGATGTTCTGGTTCGACTGGCGGATGGGCGCGGCCTGCCTGCTGGCGGCGGTGGTATCCATCGGGGCGCTGTTCACCATGATGGGCGGCAAAAACGCCGGCCTGATGGCGGAATACCAGGCCGCCCAGGACACGATGAGCAAGGCGGGTACCGAATATGTGCGGGGCATCCCGGTGGTGAAGGTGTTCCAGCAGACGGTGTATTCCTTCAGGGCCTTCAAGCAGGCCATCGAGGATTACAGCGCCAAGGCAGAGCATTATCAGGCCGACGTGTGCAAGGTACCCCAGGCTGTCAATCTGACCGCCACGGAAGGTGCTTTCGTGTTCCTGGTTCCTGTGGCCCTGCTGTTGGCTCCCGCCGCCTTCAGTGCCGGAACCTTCGCGAGTTTTGTGACCAACTTCGCGTTCTACGCAGTGTTTTCAGCCATCATCTCCACCGCCCTGGCCCGGATCATGTTCGCCGCCAGCGGCATGATGCTGGCCAAGACCGCTCTGGGCCGCATCGACCAGGTGATGAGCGCGCCGACGCTGAAAATCACCGATCACCCGAAAACGCCCAGGGACAACAGCGTGGAATTTGAGGACGTGTCCTTCACTTACGACGGGGCAGAGCTGCCCGCGCTGGATCATGTATCCTTCTCAGTGAAGCCCGGCCAGACAGTGGCGCTGGTGGGCCCCTCCGGCGGCGGCAAGACCACCGCGGCCAGCCTGATCCCCCGGTTCTGGGATGTCACCTCCGGCGCCGTGAAGGTGGGCGGCGTGGACGTGCGGGACACCGATCCCCATGTGCTGATGGACCAGGTGGCCTTCGTGTTCCAGAACAACCGGCTGTTCAAAGCCAGCATCCTGGAAAACGTGCGTGCCTCCCGTCCAAACGCCACACGGCAGGAAGTGAAAAGAGCGCTCTCCGCCGCGCAATGTGATGATATCATCGCCAAGCTTCCGGACGGCATCGACACCGTGATCGGCACGGAGGGCACCTATCTCTCCGGCGGTGAGCAGCAGCGGGTAGCGCTGGCCAGGGCCATCCTGAAAAGCGCGCCGATTGTGGTGCTGGATGAGGCCACTGCTTTTGCCGACCCGGAAAACGAGGCGATGATCCAAAAGGCTTTTGCCGCGCTGACGCAGGGCCGCACAGTGATCATGATCGCTCATCGCCTGTCCACGGTGGTGAACGCGGATCAGATCATCGTGCTGAACGAAGGCCGGGTGGCCGAGCAGGGCACTCACGCCGAGCTGGTGCGTGGGAATGGTTTGTACGCCCGGATGTGGAAGGATTACAACCAGGCCGTACAATGGAAAATCACCGCAGAGGAGGCGAAGTAAATGTTTGGCAAAGCGTTTCAGCGCCGTTACGCCCTCACCGACCAGGGCGTGAAGAATACAAAAAAGGGTGCTTTCTGGACGGTGATCGTCAATCTGGTGGTCATGGGCGGCATGGGCATCCTGTACCTGATGATGGCGAAATACATGGACACGCTGACAAAGGGTTCGCCGCTGCCCAACGCATGGGTTTTCATCTTACTGGTGCTGGCCTTTATCGTTCTTTCTCTGATCACGCACATTCAGCAGTACAAAGCTACCTACGGCCTGGTATACGGCGAGGTGAAGGCCACCCGCCTGAGCTTGGCGGAACGGCTACGCAAGCTTCCCCTGGGATACTTTGGCAAGCGTGACCTGGCTGACCTGACCGAAACCGTCATGGGCGATGTGAACCGGCTGGAACACGTATGGTCCCATTGTCTGGGGTACCTGCACGGCGCGATCATCTCCACGGTGATCATCGCCATTGTGCTGTTCTGCTATGATTGGCGGCTGGCAATCGCCGTGCTGTGGGGTGTTCCGGTGGCCTTCGCGCTGCTGTTCGGCAGCCGGAAGCTGTCCCGGCGCAATTCCGAAAAGCTGAAGAAGGACAGCCTGCAGGTGTCCGATGGTATCCAGGAAACACTGGAGAACATCCGGGAGATCCGGGCCACCAACCAGGAGGCGCGTTTTCTGCAAACGCTGAACGACAAAATCGACCGGCATGAAAAGACCAACATCCATGGCGAACTGGTGACCGGTCTGTTTGTCAATGGAGCCAGCGTGATCATGCGCTTGGGCGTCGCCACCACCATCCTGACCGGCACCGGGCTGATCCTCTCCGGCCAGATCGACTTTCTGCTTTTGTTCATGTTCCTGTTGGTGATCACGCGGGTGTACTCGCCATTCGACCAGGCCCTGGCACTGATTGCGGAAATGTTCATGAGCCAGGTGTCCGCAAACCGGCTGAACGAAATCTACGACACACCCACGGCGGAAGGCGCGGAACGCTTTGCGCCGAATGGACATGATATCGAATTCAGGGATGTAGGCTTCTCCTATGACGACAAGCAGGTGCTGAAGGGCGTCAGCTTCACGGCGAAGGAAGGCGAAGTTACCGCCCTGGTGGGCCCCTCCGGCGGCGGCAAAAGCACCTGCGCCCGCCTTGCGGCCAGGCTGTGGGACATCGATCAGGGACAGATCACGGTGGGCGGCGTGGATATTTCCACCGTTGATCCGGAAGTGCTGTTGACGGACTATTCGATGGTGTTCCAGGACGTGGTGCTGTTTGACGACACGGTGATGGAGAACATCCGCCTGGGCAAACACGGCGCGACGGATGAAGAGGTACGCGCCGCGGCCAGGGCCGCCAACTGTGATGAGTTCGTGGAAAAGCTGCCCAAAGGGTATCAGACGCCCATCGGGGAAAACGGCGCGAAGCTCTCCGGCGGCGAGCGCCAGCGAATCTCCATCGCCCGGGCGCTGCTCAAGAACGCGCCCATCGTGCTGCTGGACGAGGCCACGGCCTCCTTGGACGTGGAAAACGAAACCAGGGTGCAAGGCGCGCTGTCCCGGCTGCTGCAGGGCAAAACCGTGCTGGTAATTGCTCACCGGATGCGCACGGTAGAGGCCGCAGATAAAATCGTGGTATTGGCTGATGGCCAGGTGGCTGAGGAGGGCAGCCCTGCGGAGCTCATGGCGAAGGACAAGAGCATCTTCCGCCGCATGACGCAATTGCAGGCGGCCAGCGCGGACTGGAGCATCTGAAAAAGGGAGATGACGATATGTCTGTGAGCTCTGTTTTGAGAAAGACAGATATTTTCACGGTCGCGGAAAAGATCGGGCAGTATGTGCGCCAAGGTCAAGACGTTACGACGATATACCCGGTCTGGAATGCGTGGTCCCTGCCATTGTCTGACTGGTGCATATTCTCTATCTCATCTGGCTATTTTATACAATGCAACGTTGAACCCGGGAACCCCGGAAGCCGGGTTCAAAATGGCCTCAGGGTAGGCATCGTTAAACGGTACATGCGGGCATAGGAAAGTGCCTCCAAATGAGCCGCCTCCTGTCAAGCAGCCAGTGAGATAAAAACAGAATTGGGACAAAAAACTCTGGTGATCCAAATCGGAAACCAGAGTTTTTGTTTAAGAAAGGGATGTGGGAATAAAACACTGCTGCCAGTCAAGGAGAGGCAGATAAATCTGCCCTCCCGGCTACTTTCTATTCAAGCAACAAAATAAGAGATGGGTTTCTTCATTTTCCAATTGCTCTTAGATTGGATTGTTCACCTGATCGCCAACGATCCAGTAGTCGCAGACACCGTCCCCGTTTGCGATGGTGTGCTCACGGTGGAGCTTTCCATGCTGCAGCCGGAACATCACCTCATCCGTCGAACAGAGTGCAGGCATGAGCTCTGAGATGCCCTCCCGCCGGCAGAATTCACAGATGGGACAGCGGGTAAAGCAATAATAGCTTCCCTCCTGATGGCGGGTTTCATCAAAGCGCACGACCCAGTTGACGGGATAGTCTTTTCCGTGAGCCTTGTACCAGGCCTCATACTTCCGCATGTCGTGCTCCCACTTTTTCGGCGTCTTATTCAAATCCGTCATGCCAAATATCGTGCGAAGTAATCTGCTCTCCAGCACATCGGTCATCACCAATGCCATCTCATCCGGCGTGATTTTCTTTCCGCTGCCGAGCCAGGCTCCTGCAAAGACATAGGCAAAGTAAGCATTCTGCGCCATGGGATTTCCCGGGCCCAGATCGTCCGCACGGGAGAGCAATCCCCTATATTCGGCTTTTCCGCGCCGGATCGCCTGATCCGCCAGCTCCTTATTGAAACGCTTCTGGATGCTCTTTTTCATCAGCGGCGCAAAAACCGTCCAGTAGAGCCCAACGTATTTCATGCTTTTCTCGTTCCTCCCATCGTTATGAACTTATGCTTTCCTCAGGCTGCGATCCAGGCAATCACCTGCACGACAAGTCCGATCACCAGGCAGCCGGGAAGCACGATCAGCATCCCGACGCAGGTTGATTTTACATGATATCCGTATTCATGATATCTGTCATTTCGCCGGGATCGTCTTCACCCGCAGCGTGAAATAGAGAATATGCGCCAGCCAGACAATGGCAAGGATCACGCAGGGAATCCAGATGCCTTTCCTCGCCATCATGAAAAAACCGAACCCCATCAGTAGCGTCACCGTGCAGATGATGGAGACTTTCGTGGAGCGCAGCATGCCACGCTGCTTCACAAAGGAATCCAAATGCTTCTGATAGAGCTTGGTGCTCAGGAACCAATCATGCAGCTTTTGAGAGCTGTTGGCGAAGAAAAACACGGTCAGCAGATAAAAGGGCGTGGTGGGCAAAATGGGCAGGAACACACCCACCGTGCCGAGCCCCAGGCAGATGCAGCCCAATACAACAAAAATATACTTCTTGACCTTCATTTCTTTTGAAGCCTCCTCTTTTCAGTCTTTGTGGAAACGACGTGCCGGATGGCAGCAATCGGGTGATGGAACATCATGCGAGGGCCGGAAAAACGCATCACGATGCGGATTTTTTCCCGCATGTCCGGCCGGTAGCAATGCACCTTGCAGTTGGAGCAGAAGGTTTTGGTTTCCATGAAGGGGCATCGGTCGCTGCGCTGCCTGGCATAAGCTGCAAGTTCTTCGCATTCCGGGCACAGACCGCCCTTGAGGGTTCCGTGCTGTTTGCGGCAGTACAGCGCAATCATTTCGCTGACCATGCGTTTCTCCCGCTCCCGCTTAGTTTGCGCGTTCTTCATGATACCCGTCCGCTTTCCATTTCAATGACTGTATCGGAGATCCGGGCGGTGGATGTACGATGGGATATCAGTGCCACGGTTTTACCTTTGGCTTCTTCCTTGAGGGATTTCAGGATCACCGCTTCATTCAAGCTGTCCAGATTGCTGGTGGGCTCGTCCAGCAGCATGAATGGCGCGTCGTGCAGGAAGGCCCGGGCCAGGCCGATGCGCTGACGCTCGCCGCCGGACAGGGTGTCGCCCAATTCGCCCACCGGGGTGTCGTAGCCCTGGGGCAGCGTCATAATGAAATCGTGGATGGAGGCTTTTTTGCAGGCTTCCACGATCTCGTCGTCCGTGGCGTCCAGCCTGGCCACCCGGATATTGCCCGCGATAGTATCCTTAAACAGCTGGGTTTCCTGGGTCATGTAGCTTTCCATATTCCGCAGGTTTTTCGTGTTGATGCTTTCCACACTCCTGCCGGAGATGGATACTTCTCCTCTTTGCACCCGCCAGAAGCGCATCAGCAATTTCAGCAGCGTGGATTTGCCGCAGCCGCTTTTGCCCACGATACCGATGATTTTGCCTTCCGGGAAGGTGAGGGACAGATCGTTCAGTACGGTCTCGTTTCCATAGCTGAAGGTCACATGATCGGCGGCCGCGCCGTTAAAGGCGATTTCCCGCTGTCCGGTAATGTCTTCCGTTTCGGGTGTTTCGTCGATCACCTGAAGCACGCGCGCGCCGCTGGCCACCGTGGCCTGCAGGATGGTGCCCAGGCTGGCCAGGGCCGTCACCGGGCCGAAGGAGGACATGAGCGCAATGAGTGGAATCAGGAAGCCGTCAAATCCGACGATATTCTTGCTATACAGGAAGGCGCACAGGGCCAGCATAGCCACGTCGAAAACCAGAATAAAGGTATTGGCTAAGGCTAAGTTGATGCCGGTCAGCTTGTTCAGCTTTCCCTGCTTTTCCGACAGGGCGCTGGTTTTGTTCGTTAAGCCATGGAGCCGCGCTTCGCCGCCGCCGTACTGGATGGTTTCATCCAGGCCGCGGATGCTCTCCAGCACATAAGCGGACAGCTCGCCGTTATCCGCCCGCAGTTCATCCCCCAGCGTGCCGCTGCGCTTGGAAATGATGACAGGCAGCAGGATGCCCACACTGATAAAGGCGACCAGCGCCAGCAGCCCCAGGCTCCAGTGGAAGGAGCCGATAAAAATCACCATGATGATTTCCACCAGGAAGGCAATGCAAATGGGCGAAATGGTGTGGGCGTAGAACACTTCCAGCAGCTCCACGTCGGAGGTGATCAGGGAGATCAGATCGCCCTTGTCCCGGCCCTCCAGCTTGGCCGGGCACAGACGGCGCAGGGCCTGAAAAACACGATCCCGGATGATGGCCAGCAGGGTGAAAGCGATGTAATGGTTGGTGCGCTGTTCCGCGTATTTCAGCACAGCGCGCAGCAGGGCGATGCCGATCAGCGCAATCCACAGGAAGTTAATAGAGAGAGGAATGTTGATTTTCAGCCCGTGCAGCACGGCATAGCCGCCCAGAACCGGGATGAACTGAGCGCACAGGAAGCCCAGCGTGCCCATGAAAATCGCCAGCAGCATAAAGCCCGTCAGGGGCTTGACCAGCTTCACCATCCGCAAAAGTACGCGAATCTTGCTTTGCTTTTTCACTTACACCGCCTCCTTTCCGTAGGCTTCCAGGGCGGCCTGAACGCGCCACAGGTTCGCATATACGCCGTTCTTCTCCAGCAGCTCCTTGTGCTTGCCGCTTTCCGCCACCGCGCCGCTTTGCATCACGTAGATGCAATCGGTGTCCGTCACATTCGCCAGTCGGTGGGAGATCATAATGACCGTTTTGGTTTTCGTCAGGCTGCGGATCAGGGAAAGGATGGTTTCCTCGCTCTCGATGTCGATGTTGGAGGTGGCCTCATCAAAGATGTACACCGGCGAATCGTGCAGCATGGCCCGGGCCAGGGCCAGCCGCTGCTTCTGCCCGCCGGACAGGTTGCCGGCGTTTTCCAGCAAGAGCGTGTCCAAGCCGTTTTGCGTTTTCAGATAATCGGAAAGGGCGCAGTCGTCCAGCGCCTTCCACAGCGCCGCGTCGTCGGCATGAGGCGCTGCCAGCAGCAGGTTTTCCCGGACGGTGCCTTTAAAAAACACCGAGCCCGTGCCCACGTAGGTCATGGCCCGCATCAGGCTGTCTTCCGACAAAGCATTGATTTCTTTGCCGCCGATTGTCAGCGATCCGTCGCTGATGGTGTTCCTTTCCATGATTAGCGAAGCGATGGTGGACTTGCCGCTGCCGCTTTCACCCACGATGCCGATAAAACCGTTTTCGGGGATCGTCAGGCTGACGCCGTGCAGGATTTCTCGTTCCTTTTCGTAGGCGAAACGCACGTTGTTCAGTTCGATGCTGCCGCGCTGAACCGTTTCTTTCTTTTCCTTGGGTTCTTCCTCGCCCAGGAACTTGAAGATCTTATCGCTGGCCACCATGCCGTTCATGGCCACGTGGAAATAACTTCCCAGCCTGCGCATGGGCAGGAAGAAATCGGCAGAAAGCAGGATCATGAAGATCACGTTGGCAAGGCCGATGCTGCCGCTGATAAAGGCCTGCGCCGCCAGCAAAATGCCCAGGGCCGCGCCGCCGTAAGCCACGAAATCCATGATGGTGACGGAGTTGAGCTGCATGGTTAAAACAGCCATGGTCACCTTGCGGAAATGCTCGGACTCCTTGTTCATTTCCACGTTTTTATAAGCATCCGCCTGGTAGGTTTTCAGGGTGGTCATGCCCTGCAAATTTTCCAGGAAGGTGCTGCCCAATTGCGTGTACTGACCCCAGTATTTCGCCAATATCTTCTTGGCGATCTTCTGCACCATCATGATGGCCCCGGGGATCAGCGGCACGCAGATCAGCAGCACCGCCGCCACCTTCCAGCTGCCGCCAAAGCCGAACAGGAAAAACAAGGCGATGGGGGCCATGAAGGCATAGAAGAATTGCGGTACATACTGACCGAAATAGCTTTCCAGCTGGTCCACGCCTTCCACGGCCTCCTGCACCAGCTCCGCCGTGGTCACGTGCTCCCGGTAGGAGGTGCCCAGGCGCAGCAGCTTTCCGTAAATCTTTTCCCGCATCACCCGCTTCACCGTGCGGGAGGCCAGATAGCTCATGCGCACCGCGTACCGGGTGGTAAAGAAGCGCAGGATCACTGTGCCCAGAATAATCAGCATAGGCAGGGGCAGGTTCTGTATTGCCCAGGTATGATCATAGATCCTTTGCACAGTCACGGCGATGGTCACGATCATCCCAACGTTCAGGCACAGCTCCAGAAACTGCAGCAGGATATTGCCCAGGATATACTTTTTGCTCTCCGGGCACATGAGCATCAATCGCTTGTCAAACATTGTATGATTTCACCGTTCCTTATCAGTGTTGCATGAGCAGCATCAAATGAAAAACAGGATAAACAACCCCAGGTACATGACTGCGCCGGCGATATTTCCCGCGCCAGGGATGTTGAACGGCGCCTGCACAAGAAACAGCGGCAGAAGATTGAACACGCAGGCCCACACGGGAAGCGGCGTCATGCCCGTCACCACCGGAATGAAATGGGCGACCGAGAACAGCAGGATACCCCCATAGCAGCCGATCATCGTCACTGAGGTTTTTCCGAAGAAATCGGAAGTCAGCTTGCGCCCTTCTTCGGTGTGATCGCTCTTGATATAGATCCATTCCGCCGCGCAGCCCAGGATGTGATGCGCCAGGCCGAAGGTGTAGATCATCGCCGCGCCGACGATCATCAGGTTTGCCCACAGGGCGGAATACGGGCGCATCCAGATCCCCAGCGCCAGGTATCCAAAGAACTGCATAAACATGGCGAGGGTGCCCAAGGCGATCGAGCGCAAAGGCTCGCTCTCCGGCTTGGTGGCGAAAAGCTTCGCCATTCTCTTGTTATCCTTCATATCAGAAAAACTGAATACGCCGCCGGGCGTGCAGAGCAGCAGCCTGTCGGCGAACACGCAAAGGACGTGTCCGATCATTGCAATGAGCAAAATCCAACTGTGTTCCATGTTCCTGCCTCCTTCGTTTTCACCTTGCGTATCCCACTTGTCAGATTTGTCTGAGAAGTGCAATCTGTTTGCCAAAGTCCCGTTTGCTTTCCCGAAACACCGGCGCGGACGCATAGCAATGCATCATGCCTGTTTCCATGTGCATATGCATTTTCTCGCCGGCTCCGGCCTGCACATAGCTATGCTGGATCGCATCAGCAACGGCGGAGCAGGCCTCTACCGTGTAGAACGCGTAGGCCTCGGGCGCGTTACGGAAGTCCATATCCGCAGGATACAGAAGCCAGTCCGGTGTGTCCGGTGAGAGCTTCATGGTGAGCGCCAGCATCCAGCGGAATGCACCGGGGGTGATCATTGCGTCGTCCCGTTCCAGATCCGCCGCCCGTTTCCATTCTTCCTCTGTTTTCGGATATGCGAAGGGAGAATTCATGATTAGGAGCTTCGGCATCTCTACGCGCGCTTGCGCCGCTTCCGCGTTGTTCCGGTTGATCCGTGTCAAAAGCTGCATGGCGAGAAACCCACCGTAGGAGCCACCAACGACGGCCACCTTGTCCGCACCGTATTGCTTCACCATTTCCCGATACACATTGAAAATGAATTCCGCCGTCTGAGCCGGAGATGCTTCTGTAAACGGTGGGTAGAGCGGATAATATACATCCATTCCCGCCCGTTTCCCATACCTTCTTGCGAAGGACACCTCCATTTTCCAGGCGTCATGATCTCCGCCGCCATGAAGGAACAGGATTGCTTTCCTTGTCCCGTTCTCGGGCTTGATGATCAGGCAGGGATATTGCCCGACTTGGATCGTTTGATAGTCGGCCTTTCGGTCTGTCGGCTCCTTAAAGGGGTGCTTCCGATTATAATCCCTTGCTTTTTTGAGCGCTGCGTCCAGATCCGCGCTCGGACCTTTGATCAGACCTGTTTTCTTGATGCAGCGCATCACCGCCACTGCCATTTTCGCGCCAAGGCTCAAGCAGACACCTCCCCTGCGATTCCTCTTTGCCCTTTTATCGCCATTCCTCCAAAAAACGGAACTCCTGCTCGAAGCAATCTTTTCTTGCGTCGTTGCATTCCTCCGGCCATTTTTTCTCCGCCGGGAAGGCTTTTTTCCAGGATTCCGGCGGGTAAGTGCCCAGCAGGTGGCTGGCATGGGGATAGATGACGGTCTGTACCCGATACGGGTATTCCGCTTCCTTTAACCTCCGCTCCATCCGCCTTACCGCCGCGGGAGAGGGCCATTCGTTGTCCCGCTCCGGCGCAACAAGCAGCACATCCGCCCTCATGTTTTCCACTTTGATGCGGGATTTCTCCGTCAGCGACGCATTTTCATAGAGGGAACGCAGAAATTCGCCCCGATGCTCGGTATCCTGCCGGCGATACGCCCGCAGGGAACCAAAGAATCCTTTCTCTCGCTGACCGGTAAACAGGGAACAGGGGCAATCTTTTCCTCGATAGCTGAACCATGATCTGCCCGTGGGCTTGCCGAAGATCTTCGGCTCCTCCATGACATAATCAAAGGGACAGATGCTCAGCACCAGGCTGATCTCCGGAATCAGCGAGGCGCACAAAAGGGCATAGGCCGCGCCGGAGGAGATCCCGTGAATACCGATTTTTTCAAAGCCGCTGTGCCTCAGTTCTTCCACCGCTTTTTCCACGTAATCCACCGGGATGGCGCGCATCGCCTTTGTCATGCCTTTCCAGAAATAGAAGCCGAGAACCAGAACCGAGTATCCGGCCCTGCGCAGATATTCTGAATCCGCAAGGCAATGCTTTTCGTTCATCCCGGACCCGTGCATCCAGATGATCGCTTTGTCCCTGTGGCTCGTTCCCTCAAACCAGCGGGCTTCAAAGCCGTCCTCTTTGAGATGGTAGCTGTTTTTCATTACCAAAACTCCTTCCGTACTCCGGCCTCCCGCTTATTCCGCAAACGGATGATCGCCCCGGGCCAGCGCGGCAAGCCAGCCACAGTATTCCGTCAAATGCTCGCCCGGGTATCCCACGTGGCCGTATCCGCTGACCAGCTTGTACCGCGCGAGGGGATACGCCTTTTTCAGCTTCCTGTGGCAGAAACGCCAGGCGGATTCCTCTTTGGAATAGAAGAAGTACATATGCCTTTGGAATTCTTCGTCCATGGTCGGATAGTCAAAGGTGACGCAGGCGTCTGCCTCCCGCTCCAGGGTTTCATCGCTCATAAAAGCGGCGTTCTGGCAGATCGGCCCCAGCAGATTGCTGTATCGCTCCGGCTTCCCACCGGAAAATTTCACGATCGTCGGCTCCCGCAGCGCTTCCTCCAGCGTCTTGCCCCGCAGGTTTCCCACAATGGTTTTGAATTTCTTTCCCAGCAGCCTGGAAACGATCTTTGGGAAGCAAAGGAAAGGACCGCCGTCTAAGAAGGCGGCATGGACCGCTATGCCGTTTTTTCTGCATTGCGCAATCAGCTCCATGCCCATTTCGCCGCCCATGGACTGGCCGTATACCAAAGCGACGGAAAATATGGCGTGCGTCTGTAAATAGCGGATGATTTCCTCTGCTTCGCCAGCCCGTGAGGTAAAGGGCTTTTCGCTTTCCGCATACTGTCCGCTGTAATCAACAGCCAGAATACGAAACTCCGTTTCCAACCGGGAAATGATGTTTGCCATGCTGTCCGCATTGCAGAAGGAACCCGGCAGCATGATCATGATCGGGGCACTTTTCACTCCATCATCGTGGATCCTCATAGATATGTCCTCCTTCTATCTCACCGGGTCTCCTTTTTCCCCGTGACGGTATAGATCATGCCTTTGATCTGTCGGGAGTCCATAATGGTAAATCCCGCGCTTTCCATCATTCTTTCAATGCCCTTCCGGTTCGCGGTGTGGCAATCGCCGCTTTTCATCAGCTTGAAGAGAATATGATTGTCGATCCACGCGCCGATGCCGCCAATGCCGGTGTCGGAGAGAATATACAGTCCGCCGGGCTTCAGCACGCGCTTTGCTTCCAGCATAGCCTTTTCGGGATAAGGATAGTGATGAAAGCTCTGGGAGCAGGCAACGATATCGAAGCTCCCGTCCGGATACGGCAGTTTGTCGGCAGAACCCACAATGAACTCCGCGTCGGAAATTGTTTTTCCATTCGCCACACGGATCATCTCGTCAGACAAATCCAAACCGCAGTATTTTGCTTTTTTTTGCCCTGCAAGGAGATCGATCAGGAACCCTGTCCCACAGCCCACGTCCAGCAGCGCTTCATAGGGAACATTTTTGACCTGCTCCGCAATGTCGCGGCAGCTTATTTTTCCGTTCTGCGAATAGTAATAGGTATCCCGCTGGTCATATTCAGCGGCCTGCCCGTCAAAATGCTTCTTGGATAACGCTTCGTAATCTTTCAAATCTCTCGCTCCTTATCATGACAACTCTCGTTATTATATGAATTTGCCAATCTGATGTTAGTTGATGCTAACCACAGATTTGAATGAAAGCCCTTTCCGCAGCCGTCCATCTTAAATATCTGCAGGATGGGCGAAAAAGGACTTGTTAGACACAGCTTACTATTATACGCTGAAAAGCCTTGTTTTTCAAGGCATGCTGCGAAGAAACTCCTTATGGGGGTTTTTCTAACAACGGCGGAAAGCGGCCCATCACTCTTCTAGAACAAGCTGAAATGTGGACAAAACCAAGGTTTTCTGCTACGGGGCCGCTCAACATTCAGAATGAGACGGAAGTCGAACTACCGCCTAATAAGCAATAGCCTTTTTATTGATTTCTATGTTATGGAAGCTGCCGTTTTATATGCTCAGAGTTTTTTCCAGCCCATCCCTGTCAAGAATCTTGATCACTGGCGGATAATAAGATATTACGCCTTCCGATTCCAGCCTCTTTATTTCTCTGTGAAGAGAGGGTCGGGAGACATTCATCATCATCGCCCATTTGGAAACCGATTCAGGAATCATGATTTGATGCTTCCCGGTTTGCCTAGCCCGCGTCAATAACCAGAATGCCGCCTTCTGCGCAATGCCGCTGTAAGAGAAAAGCTCCAGACGCTGCTGCAGCATGTAGGTGGCGGAGGCGATTTCCGTCATCAGATTCTCCAGGATGCGGATGTCCTTTTGCATCAGCGCCAGCACATCTTCCCGCCGGAACATCATCACGGTGGCGGGATCAATCGCTACCACATCACAGGGGTATTTCTTGCTTGATGAAAATACAGCCGCAGGACCGATCAATTCGCCGGGGCTGCGAACAGATACATTCACCTGGCTCCCGTTGGGAAAGGTTTTCTGCGCCTGTACATGTCCTTCCAGAACGATGCCAATCCGTTCTGCGCTTTCCATTAGATGGAAAATGGTTTCGCCCTTGGCATAGCAATGGACGGGATGCGGTATCTTTTCCAGATCGTCCCGCAGATCCTTCGCCGGAATTCCCTGAAAAAGGGAGCTGTTTTCAAGCGTAGAATAATCCATCATAGGGCTCCTTTCCTGAATGTCGCCTCTATTATACATCAATTCTTCTTTAGCATTGTATCTCCAGATACAGATTTTTTCTTTATGATCGTGTATCATAAGGCCGTACCCGAGAGGAGGAAGACACGATGATTCGGAAGATCATTCACATTGACGAAGAAAAGTGCAATGGCTGCGGGCTGTGCGCGCAGGCCTGCCATGAAGGAGCCATTGATATCGTGGACGGAAAAGCCAGGTTGGTCAGGGAAAACTTCTGCGACGGCTTCGGCGACTGCCTGCCCAACTGCCCCACAGGAGCCATTACCTTTGAAGAAAGAGAAGCGCCGGAATACGACGAAGCGGCGGTCAAGAAAGCACAGGAGGCCAAAAAGATGAACGAGACGAAGCATGAACACCCCGCAGGCGGATGCCCCGGTTCCAGAATGATGCAGTTCAAGCAGAACGAGACGGAGAACGCGCCCGTAAGCGCTGGAAAGCCCGTTTCCCGTCTGGCCCAGTGGCCCTGCCAGATCAAGCTGGTGCCGACCCAGGCCCCCTTCTTTGACGGCGCAAAGCTGCTGATCGCCGCCGACTGCACCGCCTATGCCTATGCCAACATGCATGAAGAATTCATGCGCGGCAAGGTCACGATCATCGGCTGCCCCAAGCTGGATGATGTGGATTATACGGACAAGCTGACGGCCATCATCCGGGATAACGACATTAAAAGCGTCACCATCGTCCGCATGGAAGTGCCCTGCTGCGGCGGATTGCAGCGGGCGGCACAGAACGCGCTGCAGGCCAGCGGCAAATTCATTCCCTGGCAGGTGGTCACCATTTCCCGAGACGGTGACATTTTGGACTGAGGAGGCAGCATCATGGAGTGGAAAGACAGGATCAGCACCTTCAAACAGATCGACGTGCGCGGTATTCAGGGCAATTTCTTTCAGGGATTGAAAAAGCAGGCCATGCAGCTGCCTGCGGGAAGCGGGCTGGAGATCGTACAGAGCTTTGATCCCATCCCTCTGTACGAGGTGATGGAGGGCCTAGGCTTTGAGCATTTCACGGAGCAGAAAGGTGAAGCGGAATTCCATGCTTACTTTTATCGCAAAGAGGTCAAGCAGGAAGAAAAGGACATCCCCATGCGTCCGGCAGCGCTGACCAATATGCCGCTGATCGACGAAAAGCTGGGCAATATCGCGGTGAATTTCTGGGATCTGACCTGGAATGACGAACATCGCCACCTGCCCTATGAGATCCGGCTGCTGCTCTCCCTGACCAACGCTGTCGGCGCGGGACGGATGCGTCAGGCCGCCCGCGAGCTGGTCAAGGCCTATATCCACGGCCTGGACAGCGCTGCGCTGGATGATGTGTTCGAGCTGTTGGCCTGGAACCAGGGCATTGGCTATTTCAGCAGCGAAATTGGGCCCTCCACGCTGTTCGCTGCCTATAAGACCATCAAGAGCATGGAAAAGCAGGGCAAAGACCGCGGTGAGATCTGCGAAACGCTCAAGGAAAAGTTCGGGGAAAAGAATCCGGATGTAAAAGTGTAAGGAACGATATGGAGATCACGAGAGAAACCCGGCTGTCTGACCCAATCAATTAGTATCCCTGGCTGAAGGATGAATTGCCAAAGATCAATGAAAAATTCAAAATGCTGAATATGATCGTTTATCATTTGACCCATTTTAAGAAGACACTCAAAAGACACCCTAACCACACTGCAAAGACACCTTGAGGCCACCCGGCATCAGTGGTAAAATGTATCATGTAAAATGGATCGAAAGCACCGGCATATGCTGGTGCTTTTCTTCATCCCCTTGGCAAAAAACTCCAACTGTTTTTCCTCCCTGATAAGCTCTGCGCCTGAATGCACAGGGCTATTTTTGTGCCTGCAACCTTCATTCAAGATGATGCGATAACTTGCGCATACAATTCCTCATGGTCACATCTGCTACAAAATTAGATTTTGCCGGTGTCACTTTGCTCGATTTTTTACATGTTAGAGCGTAGGGCAATTTATAGCACGAGCTTCATGCCGACAAAATTTTATTGCTCAGGTGTTTCCAAAATCGCTGATTTTCGCCATGTAGATATGGAGGGGCAAATGAAAGGAGCGCTGCCCGCATGAGGGCAATAATACCCTCTGAAGACGATGCTAAACGCTGCGTATCAGAAAATTTCCCAAAAGTGTTTCCACTTTGCCTTGGTTTTTACATAGAAGGGCAGCGGGCAATATGCAGCCGCTGACAGGAGGCGATGATGGCATGATTCGCGGGGGTGATCGATGGCTGTTGATACTCGTGCGAAGCAATTTCAAAAATTTTTCGAAAGTGGTTTCCAAAAGGCCCGATTTTGGACATTAGATGATGACTCACGTGCTGAAAAAGATTTTCTGGAGGTGGTGTCACTTTGCCTCGATTTTTACATAGAAGGGTAGCGGGCAATATACAGCCGCTGACAGGAGGTGATGCCGACATGATTCATGGGCGTAATCAATGGCTGTTGATACTCGTGCGAAGTAATTTCAAAAAATTATCGAAAGTGGTTTCCAAAAAGCTCGAATTTGGACATTTAAGAGTGAAGGGAGAAAACGACGATGACGATCCACGTGCTGAAAAAATCTTATGGAGGCGGTGCCATTTTGCCCGATTTTTCCCATGTAGAGGTAAGGGGTGTCTGGCCAAATGCGCAGCGTGAGTTTCGCCCCGGCAAAAAAATTTTGCTCAGGTGTTTCCAAAATCGCTGATTTTCGCCATTTATAGGCGATGAATTTCCCCTCAACATTCGCTGGTATCGCCAGCGAAGCGCACCTTGACAACCAGGGCCATGTTTCCAGATCTGTCCAAACCGCGAAGATCTTCCTCTTCGGAAGGGAACGCCGAAAGGACCGGCAGTGAGCCAAACAAGGTTTCTTGCCAGAGGCAGCAGTGAAAAATAAGCCCGAACCAAACAGCAATGAAATGAATTTTGGCCAAAGCCACCATGACAAACGAATTTCAAGGATTGGAGGAAGAACAGTGACAGAAAAGAAAAAGCGCACAATTCACTACAGCTTCAAAGCGACACCGGAAGAGGACGCCATCATCCAGAAAAAGATGAAAACCTTCGGGATCACAAATCAATCAGCCTTCATTCGTGCCATGGCTTTGAACGGATATGTGCTGAAGCTGGACCTGCCGGAACTGCATGATGCGGTTCGCCTGATGGGCAGCCTGAGCAAAAATGTCAATCAAATCGCCAGACGGTTAAACGAACGTGGGTCCATCTTTGAAACTGAAATCGATGACATAACAGATCGGCAGAAAGAGCTGCGGACGATACTAAGCAGCATTCTTCGCAGGCTGGATCAGATTCAACATTGAAAGGAGTATCCATGGCAGCCACAAGAATCATGTCCATTCACATCAACAAAGGGAAAACGGCCCGGCAATGTATTGGGGACCGGCTGGACTACATCATGAATCCGAAAAAGACGGACAGCGGAATTCTGGTTTCGACTTACGCTTGCTCGCCTGAAACGGCGGCGGATGAGTTCATGCTTTTCCGCCAGGAGTACCAAGCGAACACAGGACGCACGCAGGAAAACGAAGTGATCGGCTATCATGTCCGGCAGGCTTTCAAGCCGGATGAAATCACGCCGGAGGAAGCAAACGAAATTGGTAAAGAGCTGGCCTCCCGGATGACCAACGATCAGTTCGCCTACGTCGTTGCGACACACATCGACAAGCATCACATCCATAATCACATCATCATCTGTTCCACCGATCTGGATGGGCAGCATAAATACCGGGACGTGAAGCAATCGGCAAAGGATCTGGCGCAGATCAGCGATTCGCTCTGCTGGGAACACAGCTTGTCAGTCATTCAGAACCCGCAGGATAAGACCGTCACTTACGACAAATGGCAGGGCAATCAGAGAAGGTTCACCCATCGGGACGAGCTGCGAATGATCATTGACGCTGTACTGCGGATGCAGCCTGACGGCTTTGATGCGCTGATGCAGCTGCTGGAAGACGTCGGCTGCCGCATCAAGCGCGGCGCGCATATCAGCATCAAGCCGCCGGAGGGAAATCGATATATCCGGCTCGATACGCTTGGGGAGGAATACGATGAAGCATCTTTGCGCCGGACGCTGACAGGCGATCATGTGCACATCCCGAAAATCCCGCGGGGCGATTATACCGAAAGTCAGATCAAGCGATTGATCGACATTGAAGCAAAGCTTCGCGCCGGCAGAGGGAAAGGCTATCAAGTATGGGCGGAGCGGAACAACATCGACGCGAAAGCGCAGATGGTGATCTTCTTGAAAGAGCATCACATCGGTTCGCTGGAAGAACTGAATGATCAGATTCAGGAGCTGACCGATCAGCGAGATTCTCTGAAAGCTTCCATACGAGAAAAGCAAAATCGGATGAAGGAGATCAACCGGCAGCGTCAAGCGATCCGGGATTACAGCCGGACGAAAGAGATTTATACCCAGTATCGGGAATCCGGCTGGTCGGTGAAATTCTATCAGGAGCATCGGCAGGAGATTGAAGATCACAGGAATGCCCAGGCTGTTTATTCCTCTCATGATGGAAAGATGCCGACGCTGAAAGAACTGATGGCGGAATACGATGAGATGAAGAAGCGGAAAGATGACGATCAGGCAGCGCTCGATGAACTGAAACCACAGCTGACTGAACTCAAGCACATTCGGTATAACTACGAAATTCTGGAACGGGACAGCGCACCAAATGATAACCAACATGTCATACCAAAAGATCACCACTACGATGAACACGGTGCCAACCACGATGACGAATCTCGCTGATTCGCATAACAACCACAGCGCTTGCGCTGGTAAAAAGGGGCTTGGGGGCCGTGCCATCCAACAAGCAAAGTGCAAAAGGTGCTACCTTTGCCCTGCTTGCTACTATGCTCTAGGCCTGCTTTCTGGAGGGCATGGAATTGTATTCCGGAAAAAAAGAAATTTCATTTCGTGAAAACTTTTGGCCCGGGAAACCCAGTAAAACCGTCATTTCAAGGATTCGTGAAGACACAAAAATGCCAGCAAAGCCTTACGCCGCAACGCTTTCCGAAGTTTTCAAAACGTGAAAACGATTTTGAAGGCAGTGTGATATGGTGTCGGTGAAAGCCGAAGGTTAAGGTTTTATCCCCACGACTTCCCGCTCAGGAAAAGCTATCCTGCGCGTTCACATAAAGCCGTCCTGCGTCATGCCGTCGCGAAGCATGATCCGAACGCAGGACGGCGAGATGTCCTCCTGCTGTGTGATCGGACATACAGCAGAAAGCACAACAGCAAAATCAACAACAGGAGGAAACATGGGTTTACTTTTTACCAAAGTCAAATCTCAAGTCACTACCCATCAGGCAGCAGAACGTTACGGCATACAGGTGAATCGCAGCGGCATGGCCTGCTGTCCATTCCACGATGACCATCACCCTTCCATGAAAATCGACGAACGGTTTTACTGCTTCGGCTGCCACACCACAGGCGATGTGATCGACTTCACGGCAAAGCTGTTCGATCTTTCACTGTATGACGCGGCAAAAAAGCTGGCGAATGATTTCAACATTCAGCCGTTGCCGCCGGTGCAAAGCGCGCCGATCCCGAAGCTGCCTGCAGCCGTGATCGAAAGAAAAGAGGAGCAGCGCGTGCTCAAAGTGTTGATCGAGTACGAGCGGCTCCTGGAGAAATGGAAGGAAGAGTTCGTTCCCTCTGATCCCGAAGATGAAAACTGGGATGACCGATTCGTGCACGCTGTTCATCACTTGCCACCCCTGAGCGATGCCATTGATCGTCTGTTTTCATCTGACCCGGACGAACGAAAAGAGGTCATGGATCACATCAGGAGCACAGACGCTGTTGCAAAAATTGAAGAGCTCCTCAACGAAGGATGTCAGGAGGTGATGAACGATGGCCCAGAAAAAGATCGAGCGGCTTGATACCTGGCCGGAATGGTTCACGGGGAAAACAATCAATGAGCCCATCTTCTGCCGTGAATTTCTGGAGCGGCACCATCTGGCCTACACCGAGAATTCCTTCTTCACCCCAGCGGGAAGGGTCACCGATGAGAACGCCATGCGCCAAACCATTTATCAGCAGCTGGAGCCTTTCATCGTCACTGGGATGAGCAAAAAGGTGGATGACATCATGAAGGATCTTCGCATCAAAGCCCAGGTGACAGGCTTGCTGCCGCAGACAGATCGGGTTCATGTCCAGAATGGCACGGTGTTTCTGGACGGCAGCTTCATCGAAGCGAAGAATGAAATTGTCCGCAGCCGGTTCCCTGTTCGGTTCAATCCGAAAGTGAATAAGCCGGAGCGTTGGCTGAGATTTCTGTCAGAGCTGTTCTGGCCGGAAGACATTCCCACGCTTCAGGAGTTCATCGGATACTGCCTGATCCCCAGCAACGCCGGACAGAAGATGATGGTGATCAAGGGCAGCGGCGGTGAAGGCAAGAGTCAGATCGGCCATGTGCTGTCCCGGATGTTCGGCCCCAACGCGAAGGACGGAAGCGTCGGAAAGATTTCTGAAAACCCATTCGCCCGTGCCGATCTGGAGCACATTCACCTGATGATCGACGACGACATGCGGCTGGAAGCGCTGAAGCAGACGAACTACATCAAAGCGATTGTCACGGCGAAAGGAAAAATGGATTTGGAACGGAAGGGCAAGCAGAGCTATCAGGGCTTCATGTATGCCCGCATCCTGGCCTTCTCCAACGGCGATCTGGTTTCCCTCTATGATCGGAGCGATGGTTTCTTCCGCCGGCAGCTGATCCTGACGACGAAGCGAAAGCCACCGGACAGAATCGATGATCCCAACCTTTCGGAAAAGCTCTGCGAAGAAATGGAGGGCATCTTCCTCTGGGCTATGGCGGGATTGCTGCGGCTGGTGAAGAACAATTTCCAATTCACAGAGAGCGGTCGGGCGAAGCTGAACCGGGAGATGGTGAAGAAGGACGCCAACAACATTGAGCTGTTCCTGGAGTCGAAGGGGTACATTGTCCGCGATCCGGAACGCTCCATCAGCTCCAAGGATCTGTATGCCGTGTACTGTACCTGGTGCGATGAAAACGCCTACCCGCCTATGAAGCGAAAGACGTTTGTGGAATACCTGAGCGCCAATGAGGAGAAGCTTGACATCCGGTACACCACCCATCTCACCAACAGTGCGGGACGCGAGGTGAGAGGCTTCAGGGGGATCGGATCCATCATCAGCCCGTCTGGTTACATGCAAGGTGGATGGCAGAAGGTTGATCCTGACGACAACTCGTTCAAAGATGCATAAAGCAACTTTTGCCCCAAATAAAGCGTCCATGCGTCCGGACGCCAAAGGAGAAAGACCACCCCTGAGCCACGATCACCGGACGCATGGACGCATCAAAACGGGGAAAAAGCGCTTCTATGCATTATGAGTTTTCACAGAAATCAAACAAGTTTTGTTACCGGTTGAAACGCTTTAGGAAAGAAAAAGTCCTTATTTTTCAAGGGGTTCCGGGCACGAAAAAGGGCAATTTTGAAGGTGAACGATAAATATATCGTCCCCATCAAAAATGGGGTTCTAAACCGGTAACAAAACGGCAGGAGCAATCAAACAGAAGAAAGTTTACAACTTTTTATCACTTTAAAGTGCGAAAGGATATTGAAATGATGAGAAACAGGCTTTATACTAAAGATGAGGTTATTCAGGTCGTTGAGGCAGCGCTCAACGCTCTGAATAATCAAAGCGCTCCCGCTCGGGAGCCGGAGCACCTTGACAACAGCACATCTCAGCAATCATCGCCGGGCACGAAAATGACATTGTCCGTCCGGGAAGCCGCCGAGCTGATCGGGATCAGCAAGCCGAAGATGTATGAGCTCATTCACAGCAATGAGATTCCATCCATCCACGTGGGAAAGAAGATTGTGATCGCCCGCCAGGCGCTCATGGACTGGCTGTCGGAAGGAGATACGAATGGCAAGAAAGCGTGCTAACGGCGAAGGAACCATCAGAAAACGGGCTGACGGAAGCTGGGAAGCCCGATACTGTGCCGATGGAAAACGGCATTCGGTCTATGGCAGAACCCAGGTGGAAGTCCGGAAGAAGCTGACCGAAGTCTCCGTCACCATCGACCATGGTGATTTCAGAGAGGACAGCGGCCTGACCCTCGGCCAATGGCTGACCATGTGGCACCGCGACTACCTGGGGAATGTGAAACTGGGCACTGCGGATACTTACGAAATGCAGATTCGGGTACACATTATCCCCGCGCTCGGAGACGTCAAGCTGTCGGCACTCCGGACGCCCATGATCCAGCGTCTCTACAATAAAAAACGTGAGGAAGGGCTCAGTCCGAAATCCATCAAAAACATTCACGGCTGCCTGCATAAGGCACTGGATGTGGCAGTGAGGATCGGCTATCTGAGCAAGAATCCATCCAGCAACTGTATCCTGCCCCGGATCGAACAAGCGGAGATTCATCCGCTGGATACGCCGGAACTGTCCAAGCTGCTGGCCTTTCTGAAAGGCCACGAGCATGAAGCGCTCATCGTGACCGCAATCTTCACCGGATTGCGGTCCGGCGAGCTGCTGGGGCTGACCTGGGATTCTGTGGACTTTGAGAACGGTCTGATTCGGGTCACCAAGCAGCTGGCTCAGCCGAGAAAGAAAGGCGAAGTCTTCCGGTTTGCGACACCGAAGAACAGCAAGCCCCGCACGATCGCTCCCGCTCCTACGGTCTTCCAGGTGCTGAAGAAGCACAAGGAAGAACAGGAAGCACAGCGGAAAGCGCTGGGGCCGGCATGGAACAATGGCGGCTTCCCCAACCTGGTGTTCACGCATCCGGATGGCAGCCACCTGTCCCAGCCGACCGCATGGAAGATTCTTCACAAGATCCTGGTGGCAGCGGGCATCGACGCCCATCGCTTCCATGATCTGAGACACACTTATGTGGTAAGTTCCATTATGGCGGGGGATGACGTAAAAACGATCCAGCAGAACGCCGGGCATTACTCCTCGGCATTCACGCTGGATCGCTACGCACACGTCACCGCTACCATGCAGAAGGAAAGCGCGAACCGCATGGAAAAGTTCATCGCCGGGTTGTAAAACGATGAACAATAATAGAAAATTTCACCCAACCATGTCCCATGGTGTATAGCCCCACCCCAATTTCAGGTCCGTTGGGGTGGGGTTGGGGTGGAAGGCCGCCAAAAAGAAGCAGAACCCTTGAAAAATCAAGGGTTCTGTGGTGCGGGAAACAGGACTTGAACCTGCAAGTACGTACGTACACATGAACCTGAATCATGCGCGTCTGCCAATTCCGCCATTCCCGCAGAAGATGGTGGGCAGGGGTGGATTCGAACCACCGAAGCTGATAGCGGCAGATTTACAGTCTGCTCCCTTTGGCCACTCGGGAACCTACCCATATGTTTCCCTCTTGACCCAAAGGGTGGAGCTGGCGATGGGACTCGAACCCGCAACCTGCTGATTACAAATCAGCTGCTCTGCCAATTGAGCTACGCCAGCACGAAGCTCTTCCCGACATTGTCCAGCGGATTCACCCGAAAAGTGGCGACCCGGAAGGGGCTCGAACCCTCGACCTCCAGCGTGACAGGCTGGCGCTCTAACCAACTGAGCTACCGGGCCATTGAAAGGCTGTGGGCCTTCAGGGACTTGAACCCCGGACCAACCGGTTATGAGCCGGCCGCTCTGACCAACTGAGCTAAAGGCCCATATCGGAAAGGAAGAAAAGTGACTCCGCCGGGATTCGAACCCGGGTAGCCGCCGTGAAAGGGCGGTGTCTTAGGCCTCTTGACCACGGAGCCACGTACAGGGTTTTTGACGAGTCGGGGTGAAGGGATTCGAACCCCCGGCCCCATGCTCCCAAAGCACGTGCGCTACCAGACTGCGCTACACCCCGGTGCATCCTTCCCGCGGTTGTTCCCGCAGGCGACTTTGATAATATACACAATAATTCAGGGTTTGTCAATCACTTTTTTTTCGATTCAGGAAGAAAAAATCACCGTGCGGAATCCGTCTGTATTCCCCACCGATCCTTCCCCCGGAAAGGCTCCCTGAACCGCTGTGTACCGGCCGGTTTACGCCTGCTTTTCCAGCTCCTGTTTCCTGTCCAGCGTGGACATAAACCAGGCGATTGCGAAACCGACCACCAGGCAGACGATGCTGGCAATCCAGTTGCCGGTATTCGCCAGTTCGAAGCATTCCCGGTTCTGCATGAGCAATGCCACCGGGGACCCGATCACCAGGCCGAAGATCGCGCTGAAGGTCAGCGCGCCAAACTTCTTCAGCAGGAAGTTCATCAGCTTCGCGATGAACACGATGCCCACCAGCAGGCCGATCACATAGGGCAGCAGGATTGCCAGGCTGGACCAGTCTCCGCCCCGCAGGTCATTCATGGCATTGATCACGGAATTGTAGTATCCCAGCAGCATCATGATCATGGAGCCCGATACGCCGGGAATGACCATGGTGGAAGAGGCGATCGCGCCCAGCGGGATCATCAGGAGGATGGTGCCGATGGAATGATCCACCGTCCGGGCTTCCGGGGGATTCAGCAGGGGCAGGACCACCACCAGCGCCAGGAAAACCAGGAACAGGAGAATGCCGGGGATTCCGGCGCTCTTCATATTCACCCGCTTGTAGATGGCGGGAAGGCCGCCGAGGATCAGGCCGATGAACGCAAAATTGGTGGGAAGGCGGGTGATCGGGATCTCCTCGCTCTTCGTGCCCAGCAGGGTGCCGATCAGCGCGGCAAAAGCGAACAGGCCCACCAGCACGCCAATGATAATCGGCAGGAGGTCCTTAAAGTTCTTTTTGAACTGCTTGAAAAGGTTATTCACCGCATAGATCACACGGTCATAGATGCCCATGGATACCGCCATGGTCCCGCCGGATACGCCGGGGATGATATTGGAAACACCGATCACTGCACCGCGCAGGATATCCAGAAACCACTGCAGCATTGAATTAACCTTCCCTTCAGGCGAACAGTTGTACGCCGTTGATCACAATCAGGCTGCCCACGCCCATGATGATGGCCGCCAGCAGGACGCCCAGCAGGACCGCGGTGATGCTGGACTTGAAATCCATATCCAGGATGCTCGCCGCCAGGGTGCCCGTCCAGGCGCCGGTGCCGGGCAGCGGAATGCCGACGAACAGCAGCAGCGCGATAAAAAGCCCCTTCGTTCCGGCTTTCTCCTGCAGCTTCTTGCCCGCCTTGTGACCCTTCTCCAGGCAGAAGGTAAAGAAGCGGCCGATGTATTTCTTGTCCGCGCCCCATTCCAGCACCTTGCGGGCGAAGAAGAAGATAATCGGCACCGGCAGCATGTTCGCCACCATGCACACGATGTACGCCGGCAGGGTGGGAATTCCGTTGGCCAGCGCATAGGGCAGGGCGCCCCGGAGCTCGATCAGGGGAACCATGGAAATCAGGAATGAGATCACATAATGTTTCAGCATATATTCCTCCGAAATCATCCGCGCGGGTTTTCCGTCCGTGCGGATCCGGCCTTGCCCGGGCTTACCGCCCATCCGGCCTGTCGTCAAACCATTCTTCGTCGTCTTCCTTCTCAAAGGAAGCCGCCAGGCTTTCCGGGGAAAACCGCGGATCGAACGCCAGGTTCTTCAGCTGGTCCCGGCTCACGACCGTATCGGTTCCGAGGCAGTCATTGCACCGGTACCCGCAGTCCGGGCATACACAGCCCAGGTGGTCGCTTTCCGCCTGGATCATATACGTTCCGCATTCCTTGCAGCTGCAGCGCATTCCCGCACCTCCCCGAAGTCCATAACAGGAAAATTATACCATCCCGCTTCATTTAGGGCAAGACATGAAAAATGGGGCCGCACCTGCGGCCCCGGGGATGGGGGTACTTTGTCCGTCCGGATTTCAGGATTTCGGTTCAGCTGTCCGGTTACACAAAAGGTGTTTTCTCTGCTGGCTGAATCATTTCATTGGCCCAGGTCGTTTGACAGCTTTTCCTGATCATTCATTCCGAACGTTGATGTCTTATTACGCTTCCGGCTCCAGCAGACCCAGGTTCCCGTCCTTCCGGAGGTACAGGACGTTCGTCCGGTCCGTGTCAATATTGATAAAGGCGAAGAAGCTGTGTCCCAGCAGTTCCATTTCGATCGCGGCGTCCTCGACGCTCATCGGGCGCACCGGGAAGGTCTTCCGTCTGACCACCTTCCGCTCTTCTTCTTCCGCCAGATCTTCCTCAATGTATTCGGGCACCTCGGCAAAGGCTTCGTCCCTCAGGTTCTTGCCCAGCTTCGTCCGGTGCTTGCGGATCTGCCGTTCCATCTTGGCCAGGGCGTTGTCAATCGCCAGGAACAGGTTGTCGTCCGCGGAGGACTCGCTGCGCAGGATCACGTTCTTTCCCATCGGAACCGTTATTTCCACGATGCGGCGGTCGTTCTTTTCCTTCCGCATCTTGATCTGCATTTCCGTTTCCGGCCAGAGGTAACGGCCCATCGTTTCGGTCTTCTTCTCGATCCTCTTGGTGATCGCCGGGGTTACCGACATGTTGCGCGCTGTAATCGTCAGTCTCATATTGCCAACGGGCTCCTTTCAATATTGATGGGTAGCCAAACTATTACGGTGCCCGCGCTGTCATCTCAGACTGCCGGCCCGTAATCCTGTGTGTGCCATGGGCACCACATCCTTCCGTTGTCTTTCTGTTTATATATTTCGATAGATTTGCGGCAATTCCTTCCGGATTTTGTTCTTTTTGAAAAAAAATTTGACCATTTGCCACATCCGGCCGGTCAGTCCCGCTGGTTGCGGTATTCCCCGGGCGTACAGCCCGCAATCCGCTTGAAGCTGCGGGAAAAATGGGCCACGTCGGAGAAGCCCGTGGCCTCCGCGATTTCATGGACCCGCATCTGGGAACTCCCCAGCAGTTCCTTGGCCCGGGCAATCCGCAGCGAGCCCAGCAGGTCGAAAAAGCTCTGCCCCGTTTCCCGGTTCAGCAGCTTGGACAAATGCCACTGGCTGACGTACACATGGTCCGCCACCTCATTCAGGGACAGGTGCTGCTCCGCGCAGTGCTCCTTCATATAGGCCAGTGCCGCCCGCACCAGGTGGTTCCCGGCCGCCTGGACAGTTTCCTCCTCCGGTCCCTCTTCCTTCCGGACCGGCAGGGCGTCCAGCCGGGACGCCATCAGGCGGATGGTTTCCTTCAGCTCCTCCAGGTCGCTGGGCTTCAGCAGGTACCGGCAGACGCCCAGGGTGATGGCCTGCCGGGCATACTCGAAGTCCCGGTACGCGGTCAGCACCGTGGTCTGGATATCCGGATATTCGCTGTGCAGCGCCGCGAGCATGGTCAGTCCGTCCATGTTCGGCATCCGGATATCGGTAATCACCATATCCGGCCGCAGGCTGCGGATCAGGTCCAGCCCGGTTTTCCCGTCATAGGCGGTGCCGCATACCTCGCACCCGAGCTCCTTCCACGGCACCACGCTGGAAAGGCCCCGGATAATCAGGCGTTCGTCATCCACCAGAACTACGCGGTACATTCCTTCACCTTACTTTCCGAAGGGAGCCAGCGCCATCACTTTCTCCCAGCACTGCTCCGCCGTCATGCTGCCGTCCGCCACCGCCGGAATGCATTCCAGCAGCCAGACCTCCCGGGCGTTCTTGCTCATGGAGTCCTGCAGCGGGCTGAGCATCGTCCTTCCCTCCTGCATCTCCTCCGCGGACGCCTGCAGGTGGCCGGTCAGGGTCGTATCCCCCAGCCGGGCGACATTTTCCGGCGCCGTCAGCACGGAAAGCAGCTGCACCGCGGCATCCCGCCGCGTGGAATTCCATGCCCGGCGGGTCAGGTAAAATCCCATGGAAACGCCGCCGATATAGCAGTCGGATACGCCGTCCCCGTTCCGGCGGGGCATGGGAAGCACTTCCATCGTATCCATCCAGGCCGGCGAGATGGACGTCGCAAACCAGCTGCCGTCCAGCCGCATGGCGGCCTTCTTGGTCAGGAACACGTCCGTGGCTGCGCTGTCATAGGTCGCCCAGGCGTTGTCCGCGAAGGCGCCTGCCTCCGCCAGCTCCCGGATCACCCGCATGGCCTCCACCCAGGATGCCGGCACTTCCTCCAGGGTCTTCGGCCGGGCCTGCTGGTCCTCCTGTTCCGCGCACGCGAGGATGGCGAGCTCCGCCACGTAGTGCGGGATATCCGACAGGGAGATGGCGATCGGGATGATCTCATTCTCCCGGAAAATCCGGATGGCTTCCAGCAGGGAATCCCAGTCCCGGGGCAGCGGCGCGCCGTACTGCTCAAAAAGGTCCGTATGCACATACAGCCCTTCCCAGTAGCCGCGCACCGGAACCGCGTAGACCGAGCCGTCCTCTTCCCGCAGGGCTTCCGTTTCCGGCAGGCGGATCTCCGGGTATTCCCGGTTAATCTCCTCCAGCGGGACCACCCGGGAAAGGATCGGCCGGGAGTCCGCCCCGGCGGCGAAGAAGAAGAGCACGTCCGGCTCATTGCCCACCGCGAATTCGTTCAGCACGGAGGTTTTCCATGCCTCATCGCTGGCGGACGAGGAGTCCAGGACCGTATTGCCGGTTTCCGCCTCATAGCGGCGGAGGATATCCACGTAAATCTCATCGGAGGCATCCGGGCCGGCAAAGCAGCTGATCGTGTGCAGGGTAATCCCCTGGGCCGCGGCGCCCGCCGCGGAAAGCAGCAGCACCGCCGTAAGCAGCGCGGCCAGGCATTTCTTCAGGTTCATTCCCTTCCCTCCCTTACGGTCACGTCCTGCGGAATATCCAGGTAAACGCCCGTTTCCCCGGGCGTGTCCGTATCCACGCGGATCTGCACCTGCTCCCCGTAGATCAGGTGGAGCCGGTTCACGATATTGGCCAGGCCCAGGTGGTGCTCCTCTGCCCTTCCCTGCAGCGCGGCCTCGATCCGCGCCCGGTCGGCCGGGTCCGCGGTCTTTCCGGTATTGATGATGCCCAGGTGCAGGCATTCCCCGCCCCGGGTGCACTTGATGTTGATCTCGCCGCCGCCCGCCGGGGCGATCCCGTGCTCCACGGCGTTCTCCAGCAGGGGCTGCACCGTCAGCAGCGGAAGGATGCCGTCATACGCCGGCTCGTCAATCTCCTGCCGGATGGTCAGCTCCGGCCCGAAGCGCTGCTGGACGAAATAGATATACGCATCGGCAACCTCCATCTCTTCCCGCAGCGTCACCAGGCGCCGTTCCTTCCGGCCCATGGTGGCGTTCATCAGGATGGAAAGGGATCCGACCATCGAGGAGATCGTCTCCGATCCCTCCATGCGGGCCTCCCAGTTGATCGCCTCCAGCGCGTTGTTCATGAAATGCGGGTTGATCCGGCTCTGGAGGGCCAGGATCTGTGCGTTCTTCAGTTCAATTTCTTCCTTGTAGGTCTTGTCAATCTGCTCCTTCAGCCGCAGGGACATGTGGGAGAAGGTTTCACCCAGCCGGCCCAGCTCATCGCTGCCGTGCATGGGAACCGTCACGCCCAGCTCCCCCTCCTCGATCCGCCGGCTCGCGTCCGACAGGATCTTGATCGGCTTCGTAATCCGCCGGTGCAGGTAGACCGCGATCAGGATCAGGAAGGGAATCAGCGCCAGGAACATGCCGATCGTCAGCCGCCGGAAGGCATACATGTCGCTGAACTGCTGCCGCCGGTCCACCGAGAGCATCAGGTCCGCGATGTTTTCCTCCCCGCCGGACAGCTGCGTGTACAGCAGCCTCCCTGCCTTCGCGTCATCCGTCAGCCCGTCCCGGAGGGTATTCCAGTCCGTGACCGGCTCCCCGCGCGCGTAGTCATCCAGGCGCACGGACACCTCCGCCTGCCAGGATTCCTGCAGGCCGTTCAGGGGCTCGAACATCCGGTCCGGATTCACCCCCAGGATCAGCATTCCGTAGCGTTCCATCTTCAGGTCCAGCAGGTTCCGGATCAGGAACATCCGGTTCCCGAAGCTGATAAACCGGCTGCGGGTATCCAGCGTTTCCCCGGCCCGCGCCACCTCCGCCAGGAGGTTGTTCAGGTATTCCTGGGTATGGCTCTCGCTGCTGCGGATATAGCTCAGCAGGTCCGGCCGGCCCGCCGGGAAGAACCCGGCAAAATTGAACAGGGGCTCCCGGCTGTATTTCCGCTCGAGGTACCGGCGGCACATCTGGAGGAACTCCGTATGGGCGGCGCTGCCGTCCTGCCATCTCTGCCAGGCGGAGGTCAGTTCCCCATCATAGGTGGCGCCCCGGGCCAGCTCCACCGCCCGGGTCACGTTCTGCTGGATCATGGTAAAGGCATGCTCGGCGCTGGAGGAAACCGCCGAACGCGTTTTCTCCTCCAGCCCGCGCAGCAGGATGGTGCCGGTGAATGTTCCCAGCAGCAGTGCCGGAATCAGGTAGCTGAGCACCACGATGGCGCCCACCTGGTTCCGCAGGGAATTCAGCCGCCGGAACCATCCGCCGGATGCTTTCTTCCCTTCCTTTGCCTTTGCCATGGTATCCTTCGTTCCTTCCCGGTTTGTTTCTTATTCCGTCCAGGGCAGTCCGGTATGGCGCGCCATGATCTCCACCAGGTTCCGCGCCGCCTTTTCCGTTTCCGCCTCCGCGAAAATCCGGACCCTCGGTTCCGTTCCGGAGAAGCGGACGATCACCCATCCGCCGTCCAGGTAAACCTTGCATCCGTCCATATAGCTGATTTTTTCAACCTTCCGGCCCAGGTCCGGAACCCGTTTCTCCTCCATGATCATCCGGAAGATGCGGTCCTTCAGCTCCTGCGTCAGCGGCCAGTCATACTCCGCCGTATGCAGCTCCCCGAAGCGGGCGAACAGGTCGTTCACCAGCTCGCTCAGCTTCTTCCCGGTCACGCTGATCATCTCCACCAGCAGGCTGGCCGCGTACAGGCCGTCCTTGCCGGAGATATGCCCGCGGACGGTCAGGCCGCCGGAGGATTCCCCGCCGATCAGGGCATCATGCTCGTCCATGCCGGCCGAGATGTACTTGAAGCCCACCGGCACCTCCGCGCACACCTGCCCGTAGGCTTCCGCGATCCGGTCCAGCAGGTGGGTGGTGGCGATGTTGCGGGCCACCGCCCCGCGCCATCCCTTATATTCTAACAGATAATAGTACATGAGCGCCAGTGTTTCGTTGGCGGTCACATACCGGCCGTTCTCGTCGATGATGCCGAGCCGGTCCGCGTCGCCGTCCGTGGCGATGCCCACGTCCGCCCGGTGTTCCTTCACCGCGTACTGCAGGTCCACCAGCGTCTCCGGGTTCGGGGCCGGCAGGTGGCGTCCGAAAAAGGCGTCATGCCGGTCGTTGATCACGTCCACGTCGCACCGGGCCGTGTACAGGATGGTCTGCAGCCCGGTCAGGCTCACGCCGAACATCGGGTCCAGCACGATGCGGAGCCGCCGTTTCCGGATGGCGTCCGTGTCCACCTGCCGCAGGATGGAATCCAGGTATTCGTCCCGCGGGTCCACAAGTTCAATCTTTCCTTCCGCCTTTGCCTGCTCAAAGGGAACGGACCGGATCCCGGCCTCGTCCAGGGCGTTGGCCTCCTCCTGAATCTCCCGCGTATAGTTTTCCGCCGCGTCCCGGCCGCCTTCGGTAAACAGCTTGATGCCGTTCCAGATGGCCGGGTTGTGGCTGGCCGTCACCATGGCGCCGTAGGGCAGGCCCATCCGCTTCACGGTGAACATCACCAGCGGTGTCGGGCAGGACATGTTGACGAAGCGCACCTTCACGCCTTCCCCCGCCAGCACCTCGCAGAACCAGATCAGCGCCTCGCGGCTCAGGAAGCGCCGGTCATACCCGGCGCAGATTCCCTGCCCCGCGCAGCCTTCGCGCACCATCCGCCGGGCGAGTGCCGCCGCGATCCGCCGGATATTGTCCCGGGTAAACCCGTCGCCGATCACGGCCCGCCAGCCGCCTGTACCGAACTGAATCATACGGCCGCGCCTCCCATCTCAATCTCCACCTGATGGGTGCCGCTTTCGAAGGCAGGAATATCCGCCACTTCCACGCCGTCCACCCGGATGGACCGCACGCCCTTTTCCACATGCCAGGGGTTCCGCACGGTGATGCGGTATTCCGCGCCCCGCCACCGGCGCACGGCCTCAAAGCCGTCCCAGTCCGCGGGAATGCACGGATCCACCGTCAGCGTGTCGAAGCCGGGGCGGATACCGAGCATATAGCGGGTCGCCGCGTAGTATGCCCAGCCGGAGGAGCCGGTCATGAAGGGATGCCGGGCCCGGCCGTGGGCCGTGTGGTCCCGTCCCATGATGAACTGGCAGTAACTGTAGGGCTCCGCCTGGCGGATTTCCATCTTGTCGTTCTGGTTTTCCGGCAGCAGCGCGTCGTAGAACTTCATGGCACGGCTTCCGCGGCCCAGCATGCATTCCGCCACCCAGGCCCAGGGATTCGGATGGCTGAAGATCGCCCCGTTTTCCTTCACGCCGGGATATACCCGGGTCACAAACCCGATGCTGTCGTCCAGCGTCACAAAGGACGGCGCGTTCAGCATCAGGCCCCAGGGCGTGTACAGCCACTCGTCCACCGCGTCCATGCAGGACAGGCCCTGCTCCTGCGTGGCCGTTCCGCTCACCACCGCCCAGGTATTGCTCTCCATGTGGACCTTGCCCTCTGCGGCCTCCCGGGAACCGATTTCCCGGCCGTCCGCCGTGAACCCGCGCAGGAACCACTCCCCGTTCCACAGCGTCTTCCGGCAGGTTTCCTCCATGCCCGCCTTCAGCTCCGTGTACCGTTTTTCGTCCTCCGTCCGGCCCAGCGCCTTTGCCGCATCGAGGAAGTGGTTCGTGGCCCACACCAGCAGGAACGCGACCATCGCGCTCTCGCCGCCGCCCAGGTTCAGGCAGTCGTTCCAGTCCGCCCGCAGGCCTTTGGTGATGCCGTGGGCGCCGATCTGGCTGTAGGAGAAGTCCAGCGCAGCCTTCATATGCTCCCATACGGTGCCCTCGCCTTCATCCGCGAAGGGGATTACCTCATCCAGAAAGGATGCGTCGCCGCTTTCCCGCACATTCTCCACAATGGCGGGAATCAGCCACAGCGCGTCGTCCGCGCAGGCGTCCTTGATCCCGTGCAACATGCTCTTCTTATCCGTTTCGGGAATCACCGTCGGGGATTTGAACCCGTCCTCCTCTCCCTGCTCCAGCACCGCGGGATCGAACAGGTGCAGGCCGTAGCCCATGCGCATCTGCCCGTGCAGCAGCTGGCGGATCCGCTTCATGCACATGTCCGGTTCGGCGTGCGGAATGCACATGGCGTCCTGCGCCGTATCCCGGTAGCCCAGCCCGGTCCGCCCGCCCACCTCGATAAAGGAGGAGAAGCGGGAAAACAGCACGTTGATCTCGCTCTGGTACAGGTTCCAGATGTTCAGGGACCGGTTCATGTTTTCATGGGGTGTGGAGACCTGCAGCTGTCCCAGTTTTTCGTCCCAGAACTGCTTCAGCTCCGCGAACGCCCTGTCAGTCCCGGCTTCGTCATACTTCTCCCTCGCCTGCCGGACCGCCTTTCCCCGGCCGGTTCCCAGGTAGAAGAGCACGCGCGCTTCCTCCCCGGGCGCAAGCTCCAGCTTCTTCTGCAGCGCGCCGCAGGGGTTGCCGCCCAGTTCCGTGGAGCCGGTCAGTTTTCCAGCTTCCACGCCCAGCGGATTCCGCTCCGTGCGGTACGGCCCGATAAAGGCTTCCCGGACACCGTCAAAGCTGTCCGGCTCAAAATTGCCCGCAAAAAACTGCCAGGCGTCCTGTTCATAGTGCAGCTCGCACAGCGCCGCGCCGTCCTCGTAGTGGGAGCCGGCGGCATACAGGCTCATCTGGAAGTTCTGGTTGTCCATATCGATTTCATGGAAAGAGAATTCCACATATCCGTAAACGCTGATCTTCCGGGGCCGGTCCGACAGGTTCCGGACCTTCACGTCAAAGATCTCCACGGGATCGTCGTCCCCGTCCTCCCGGGGAATAAACAGCACCTGCTCCCCGGCGATTTCCTGCGCCTCGCACCGGAAGCGGGAATAGCTCAGCCCGTGGCGGGCCTCATACTTCGCTTCGCCCTCCGGAAGCCCTGTCGGCTGCCAGCTCAGCGACCAGTACTTTCCGCTCTCGTCATCCCGCAGGTAGACGTAGTGCCCCGGCCAGTCCATCGGCACGCCGTTCGGCCGGAACCGCGTAATCCGGTGGTGCTGGGGGCTGTCCAGCCAGGAGTACCCGCCCGCATTGTGGGAGATCACGGTGCCCATCCGCTGGGTGCCCAGGTAGTTGGTCATGGACTGGGGGGTATCCAGGCGGTCAATCACGTATTCCCGCGCCTGATCGTCAAAAAAACCGTAGCGCATATTCACATCCCCGTTCTGTATATAAAATTCAGGTTTTCCTGATTTTATTATACCTTCCGCAAAATCCGGTTCAAGGAATGGGGTTGTGCTTTATTGTCTCTCTTTGGCGTCCTTGTTTATTCCGCGTCTCCGGTGATCACCCCGGCCATGTGCCAGTCCGGGCTCCAGCGGGTCAGCACCGCCGGCGCGCCCGCCGTGATCCGGCCGGTCCGCTTCTCCCCGATGGAATCCGCGGGGGTGCAGGTGCACATGGCGCACGCGTCCTCCGGGCGGATACCGAACCGGTGGATCAGATTCTCCAGCGCCTGCGGCATCGTCAGCACGGATCCGGCCAGCGTTCCGTCCGCCAGCCGGGCGGCCCCGTCCTTCACGAACACCTTCTGCCCGCCCAGGGCGTACTCCCCGTCCGGCAGGCCGGCAGCTTCCATCGCGTCGGTGATTGCCACCGCCCGCTCCGGTCCCTTGCACTTTGCCAGCAGGCGCACGGTGTCCCGGTGGAGGTGGATTCCGTCGCAGATCATTTCGCAGTACAGCCGGTCATCCGTCAGCGCCGCGCCGGGGACTCCCGGCGCCCGGTGCGTCAGCGGCGTCTGCGCGTTGAACGTATGGGTCACATGGTCCGCGCCCCATTCCGCCGCCCGGTGGGTCTCCTCCGCCGTGGCCGCCGTATGGCCGATGGACACATGGATCCCGGCCTCCGCTGCGCGGCGGATGAATGCCTCGCTGCCGTCCTTTTCCGGGGCCATGGTGATCAGCCTCACGATTCCGGGATCTCCCCCGGTCATTTCTTCCAGTCTTTCAAATGAAGGATTGAGGAAGAATTCCTTCCGCTGGGCGCCGGCCTTGCTCTCCTGCAGGAAAGGCGCCTCCATGTGCGCGCCGAGGACCAGGGCTCCGTCCTTCTCCGGCTTCTCCATCACCGCGCGGATGCCCGCGACGGCGTTCTTTGTGTCCTCCGGGCCCGCGCTCATGGTGGTCGGGCAGAATGCCGCGACACCCAGCTTCCGCAGTTCCCGGCTCATCGCCCGCACCGCGTCCTCGCCCTCCATGGTGTCCCTTCCGCCGAACGCGTGGATATGCACGTCCACAAATCCCGGCAGCAGGAAGTCCCCGCCCAGGTCAGTCTCACGTTCCCCGGCTTCCGCGCGCAGGTCCTTCCCGACCTCCGCGATCCTTCCGTCCCGCAGGCGGACCGAACCGTTTTCGAAATCATTTCCTATATAAAGCCGGGCATTCCGGATCAGCATATTCCCACACTCCTGTTCTGTTTTCTGATGTTAGGGTATCGCAGATTCCGGCGGTTTTCAATACCCAATTGTCCGGTTTTGCCAACACAACAACCGGAGGCAAGAATTCACAAACGGAGATAATGACACGGCTCCTGTCTTTTTTGTAGAATTCAGGTACCAGATAGGACAAAGCAAAACCAGGCACTACGGAGAGGAGGCAAATGGTTCCATGTCCACGCTGCAAACAAAAGCCCGCCAGGCCGATCTCCGCATGCGCCGCACCCCTTCCGCTTCCCGGAAGAAAACATTCTGGCTCACCACGATGATGCTGCCGGCCACCATCTGGCTGCTGCTGATCCGGTACCTTCCCATGTTCGGCATCATGATGTCCTTCCTGGACTACAAGCTGCCGACGCGGAAGATCCCGTTCCCGATGAACCTGCTGAAGAGTCCCTGGGTCGGGCTGAAAAACTTCCAGTTCCTTTTCACCAGCGAGAGCGTCACCATGATCCGCAACACCATCGGCTACAACGCCCTGTGGATCGTACTGGGCCTGCTGATCTCCGTCGCCTTCGCCATCATGATGAGCGAGCTGACGCGGAAATTCCTGGCCAAGACCTACCAGACCATGATGTTCTTCCCCTACTTCCTCAGCTGGGTCGTTGTTTCCTACTTCCTGTTCGCCTTCCTGGATCCGACCAACGGCATGATCGTCCGCGCGCAGCGGGCCGCCGGGGGCGACGTGGTCGACTGGTACAACTCACCGGGCTACTGGCCGTACATCCTCACCATCTGCTCCATCTGGAAGAACACCGGTTATTCCACCGTGCTCTACCTCAGCGCGATCACGGGCATCGACCGCACGCAGTATGAGGCGGCCTCCGTGGACGGTGCCACCAAGTGGCAGCAGGTGATCCATGTCACCCTGCCCCACCTGAAGCCCATGATCATCATCCTGCTGATCATGAACGTCGGCAAGATCTTCAACGCAGACTTCGGCCTCTTCTGGTCCGTCCCAATGAACTCCGCGCCGCTGTTCCCGGTCACCCAGGTGGTCGATACCTACGTATACCGCGCCTACACTTCCACCGGCAACGTCGGCATGAGTACCGCGGCCGGCTTCCTGCAGAACCTGGTCGGCTTCGTATGCATCATGGCCGCCAACGGGATTGTCCGGAAACTGGATTCGGATAGCAGCTTGTTTTAAACACTGTAATAAAGGAAGGAGGAAACGTCATGACGACCGCAGTGAAGAAAAAAGCCGGCGCCTTCCGCCTGAACATGATCAGCCGGAAAACCGAAAGCGTTTTTCACCTGATCCTGGGCGTTTTTGCCCTGGCCTGTATCATCCCGTTCATCTTCGTCATCATCATTTCCTTCTCCTCGGAGGACAGCATCCGGCAGATCGGTTATTCCTTCACTCCCGCCGCCCTGTCCCTGGATGCCTACAAACAGGTGTTCAACCTGGGTGACGCGCTCTGGCGCAGCTATTTCAACAGCTTCTTTATCACGATCGTCGGTACGGTGCTCAGCGTCAGCATGTGCGTCCTGTACGCCTACCCCCTGTTCCGGAAGGACTACAAGCTCCGCGGGTTCTTCAGCTTCCTCAGCTTCTTCACGATGATCTTCGGCGGCGGCCTGATCCCCACCTACATCATCTGCCGCAACCTGCTGGGCATGGGCAACAACTACGCGGCCCTGATCGTCCCGATGCTGGTGAGCCCGTTCAATATCATCATCATGCGCACCTTCTTCCAGACGTCGGTTCCCTTCGACCTGATCGAAGCGTCCACAATCGACGGAAGCGGCGAATACACCACCCTGGTGCGCATCATCCTGCCGATCGTCAAACCCGGCATCGCCACCGTGGCCCTGCTGACCGCCCTGGCCTACTGGAACGAATGGTTCCTGTGCCTGCTGTATGTCACCAAGCGCGACCTGTATCCCCTGCAGTACCTGCTGATGGAGATGCAGCGCAACGCCGAGTTCCTGGCCCGCAACTCCTCGATGATCGGCGCCTCCGGCGCGTCCGCCATCGCGGCGCTCCCGAGCCAGACCATGCGGATGGCCGTCGTCGTGTTCATCGTCCTGCCCATCGCCTGCGCCTACCCCTTCTTCCAGCGCTATGTGGTGGCCGGACTGACGATAGGATCGGTCAAGGGATGAAGAACCGATGACCGCCTGTGGCGGATATTTCATCGGTTCTGAATTCAACCGAAACAAGCAATCTCCGCAGTGCGGAGTTGCGCCGATTGAGGTTGCGATTAATCCCCGGTAAGAACAGCGGTGGTCCTGCCGCTGCTTGCAAATACAAAATCTTATTTGGAGGTACTGTTATGAAGAAGTTCCTGGCCCTCATCCTGGCAGCCATGATGCTGCTCTCCCTGGTCCCGGCAATGGCGGATTCCCCCGTGGAAATCACCATCCTGCTGGAAGGCAACAACGTCACTGATGACGCCGCCGTCCTCGAAAAGCTGAATGCTTACCTGAACGAAAAGATCGGCGTCTCCATCGTTCCCACCTGGGGAACCTGGGGCAACTTTGACCAGACCGCCCAGAACGCGGTGAACTCCGGAAGTTCCGAATACGACATCCTGTTCACCTGCTCCTGGACCGCGAACGAGTATGCTCCCTACGCCAAGAAGGGCGCCTACGTCCGCCTGGATGACCCGGAAGACGACCTGCTCGCCGAGTACGGTGCGGAGCTGAAGACCGTCCTGCCCGAGCTGCTGTTTGAAGGCGCCTTGACCGAAGGTCCCGATGGAGAAAAGGGCATCTACGCGGTTCCCGGCTTCAAGGATTTTGCCACCATGAACACCTGGGACGTCAACGTCACCCTGCTCGAGAAATACGGCTACACCCTGGAAGACGTGGAAAAGGCCGGCTTCTACGGCTGGAATGACATCTTCGCGACCGTGAAGGCCGGCGAGGAAAAAGACGGAAAGGTCTTCTACCCCTTCATCTTTGAAGGCGCTGTCGTGGAACGCTATGTCACCGGAACGCCCATCGTCACCGGCGATGCCAACGGCCTGCTGAGCTACTACATGAACACCGAAGACGTTTCCACCCCCGGTGCCTACGGCAACGTGATCTTCAACAAGTTCGCGACCCCCGAGTTCGAGAAGTTCGCCAAGCAGATGCGTGAATACTACCTGGCCGGCTACATCGATCCCGCCATCGCCATCGGCGAAACCGCGACCGATACCTGGCGCAATGCCCAGAACACCGCGAACTACCTGATCTCTTCCGAAGTTTCCCTCTACGGCTATGAGTTCACCACTTCCGAGCAGCGCGGCATCCAGGTCGCCTACGTGATGACCACCGATGCCCCCTACATCGACAACACCTCCGTCCAGGGCGCCATGATGGCGATTTCCGCCAACAGCGAGCATCCGGTCGAGGCCATGAAGTTCCTGAACCTGCTGAACACCGATCCCTATGTCATGACCCTGATGAACTACGGCGTGGAAGGCATCCACTACAACCTGAACGACGCGGGTGAAGTTGAATTCACCGATGCCCGTTCCACCTACTCCCCCTGGACCAACGGCCTGGGCAACGTCACCCTGCTGCCCCCGCAGAAGGGTCAGGGCGCTGACTTCCAGCAGCGGTTCGCTGAGTTCTATGCCGGCTCCAAGAAGCTTCCGATCTACGGCTTCACCTTCGACAGCAAGCCCGTTGAAACCGAAATCGCCCAGATCGCCAACATCAAGGAAGCCTACTCCCTGAGCCTGTGCACCGGCGCGGTGGACGTGGACGAAAAGCTGCCCGAGCTCCTCTCCAAGCTGGAAGGTGCCGGAATGCAGAAGGTCGTGGACGAAGCCAACGCCCAGCTGAAGGCCTTCCTCGGCGAATAATCCCAAGCCATCCAGAGTCAACCTCCTATATAAAGGGGCCCCGGCAGTTCTGCCGGGGCTTTCTTCATGTCATTGTGCGGGAATCCGTCCAAAAGCGCCCGCCGCGGTCTGCGGCGGGCGCTGATGATGGTTCGGGGTTGGTTTTCCACTTATCCGAGGATGACTTCCACCTTGTGGTTCTTTCCGTCGGCGAAGACCGGCAGCACATTGCCTTCCGTCTTCTTTCCGTCCACGGTGACTTCCTTCACGCCGCGGCACACGTGCTTCGGGTTTTTGATCTCCACGTCGTAGACCGCGCCGCGGAACCGGCGGCTGACCGTATATCCGTCCCAGGTGTGCGGGATGCACGGATCGATCTTCAGGCCGTTCCAGTCGGGCTTGATGCCCAGGATGTAGTTGCTGATCACGTAGAAGTTCCACGCGGCCGTACCGGTCAGCCAGCTGTTCTTGGCCTGGCCGAAGTTCTTCGCGTCCTTGCCGGCGATCATCTGGCTGTACACATAGGGCTCCACCTTGTGCAGCTCGGAAATCTCCTCGCGCCAGGCGGGAGCGATGCGGCTGTACAGATCGAAGGCCCGGTCACCGTGTCCCACCACAGTCTCCGCGGCGATGATCCACGGGTTGTTGTGGCAGAAAATACCGGCGTTTTCCTTGTATCCCGGCGGGTAGGAGCTCACTTCGCCCAGCTCGATGTGGTACTCGCTGTAGGCAGGCTGCTGCAGCACGATGCCGTGCTTCGTTTCCAGCCGCTCGTGGACGCTCTGCAGCGCCTTCTCCGCCTTGCCGTTCTCCACACCGATACCGGCCATCACGCAGTAGCCCTGGGATTCGATGAAGATCTTGCCTTCCTCGCACTCATTGCTGCCGACCTTATGGCCCATGGCGTCGTACGCGCGGACGAACCATTCGCCGTCCCAGCCGTCCTTTTCCACGGCCTGGATCATCTCGTTGATGTCCGCCTGGTACTTATCGGCCTTGGCGTTGTCACCCTTCATACGCTCGATGGCCACCAGCTCCGGCCCGATGGAGACGAACATGCCGGCAATCAGCACGGATTCCGCCACGCGCTCGTCCGGCGCGTTCGGGTTCGAGAAGGTCTGGAAGCTTTCATCCGGCGTATCGGAATAGCAGTTCAGGTTCAGGCAGTCGTTCCAGTCGGCGCGGCCGATCAGGGGCAGCTTGTGCGGTCCGCGGTTGTTCACCACGTGCATGAAGCTCGCTTCCAGGTGCTCCAGCAGCGTGCCGCAGTCATCCGGATTGCAGTCATAGGGGGTCGGCTCATCCAGGATGGCGAAATCGCCCGTCTCCTTGATGTAGGCAGCCGTGCCGGCAATCAGCCACAGCGGGTCATCGTTGAAGCCGCCGCCGATGTCGTTGTTGCCCTTCTTGGTCAGGGGCTGGTACTGGTGGTAGCATCCGCCGTCCCGGAACTGGGTCGCAGCGATGTCCAGGATCCGTTCGCGGGCGCGCTCCGGAATCTGGTGCACAAAGCCCAGCAGGTCCTGGCTGGAATCGCGGAAGCCCATGCCGCGGCCGATGCCGCTCTCGAACATGGAGGTGCTCCGGCTCATGTTGAAGGTCACCATGCACTGGTAGGGATTCCAGATGTTCACCATCCGGTTCAGCTTCTCCTCGGACGCCTTCAGCACATACGCGCTCAGCAGGTTGTCCCAGTGCGCCTTCAGGTCATTGAAGGCCTTGTCGATCTGCTCGTCCGTAGACAGCTGGGCCAGCATGGCCTTCGCGGGCTTCTTGTTGATGATGCCCTTCTTTTCCCATTTCTCTTCGACCGGGAGCTCCACATAGCCCAGCACGAAGTTGAATTTCTTTTCCTCGCCCTTTTCCAGGTGCACCCTGATCTGGTGCGCCGCCATGGGCTGCCAGCCGGACGCGACGGAATTGCCCATCTTTCCGCTGAAAACGGCCTGAGGGGCGTCAAACCCGTTGTACATGCCCAGGAAGGTTTCCATGTCCGTGTCGAAGCCGTCCACCGGCACGTTCACGGCATAGAAGGAATAGTGGTTCCGGCGCTCGCGGTACTCGGTCTTGTGGTAGACCACGCCGTCCTCCACCTCCACCTCGCCGGTGGAGAAGTTGCGCTGGAAGTTCAGCATGTCGTCCTGCGCGTTCCACAGGCAGAACTCCACAAAGCTGGTCAGGATGACGTCCTTCGCGCTGTCGCTTTCGTTCGCCAGGGAAACCTGGTGCACTTCCGCGTCAAAGCCCATCGGAACAAAGCTCTTCTGGCTCGCCTTCAGGCCGTTCTTTTTGCCGGTGATGATCGTATAGCCCATGCCGTGGCGGCAGGAATACTCATCCAGCTCGGTCTTCACAGGCTTCCATCCGGGATTCCAGACGGTGCCGTTGTCATTGATGTAGAAATAGCGTCCGCCGTTGTCCACCGGCATATTGTTGTAGCGGTACCGGGTAATCCGGCGCAGGCGGGCGTCGCGGTAGAAGCAGTAGCCGCCGGCGGTGTTGCTGATGATTCCGAAGAACTTCTCACATCCCAGGTAGTTGATCCAGGGATACGGTGTCCGGGGCGTTTCAATCACGTACTCCCGCGCTTTGTCGTCAAAATGACCGAACTTCATGGGCAATTACCTCCATCCATGCATTCGTCCGGCACGCACCGGACAACCGGGCGGCCATATGTGGGCAGTATAGCATACTTACTTAATGGGCGCAAACGTTTCCTTGACTTTCTCCAGGTATTCCTCATAGTTGCACAGGTAGTCGGCGATGGTTCCGTCATCCCGGATTTCGATGATCCGGTCCGCCACCGTGCTGATGAACTGGTGGTCCTGGCTCGTGAAAATCACGTTGCCGGGGAAGTTGATCAAGCCGTTGTTCACGGCGGTGATGGATTCCAGGTCCAGGTGGTTGGTCGGCTGGTCCAGCATCAGGAAGTTCGCACCGGAGAGCATCATGCGGCTCAGCATGCAGCGGACCTTCTCACCGCCGGACAGCACGTTCACGGGCTTGTACACGTCGTCTCCGCTGAAGAGCATCCGGCCAAGGAAGCCGCGCATGTAGGTCTCCAGCTGTTCCGGGGAGTACTGGGCAAACCACTGCATCATCGTCATGTCGCAGCCGTCGAAGTACTTGCTGTTGTCCTTCGGGAAATAGCTGGTGCTGATCGTCACGCCCCACTTCACGGTGCCGCTGTCCGGCTGGATTTCCTCCGCCAGGATGCGGAACAGCGCGGTCTGCGCCTGCTCGTTGCCGACCAGGGCGATCTTCTGCCCCTTCGTCACCAGGAAGGAAACGTCCTTCAGCAGCTGCACGCCGTCCTGTGTGTAGTTCAGGCCGGTCACCTGCAGGATGTCCTTGCCGGCTTCCCGGTCGGGCGTGAAGCTCACCCAGGGATACCGCCGGCTGGAAGCCGGCATCTGCTCGATGGTCAGCTGGTCCAGCAGCTTGCGGCGGCTGGTGGCCTGCTTCGCCTTCGACTTGTTGCTGGAGAACCGCTGGATGAAGGCCTGCAGCTCGCGGATCTTGTCCTCGCGGCGCTTTTTCTGGTCGTTCATCAGCGCCTGCATGATCTTGCTGGATTCATACCAGAAGTCATAGTTGCCGACGTACAGCTTCACCTGGTTGTAGTCGATATCCACGATGTGGGTGCAGATGTTGTTCAGGAACCACCGGTCATGGCTCACCACGATCAGGGTGCCGGGGAAATCCATCAGGAACTCCTCCAGCCACGCCACGGAGCGGTTGTCCAGGTTGTTCGTCGGTTCGTCCAGCAGCAGGATGTCCGGGTTGCCGAACAGCGCCTGCGCCAGCAGCACCTTGAACTTGTCGCCCGCCTGCAGGTCCGCCATCTGCGTGTAGTGCTCGTCCGCGGGGATTCCCAGGCCGGTCAGCAGCGTCGCGGCGTCGCTTTCCGCGTTCCAGCCGTCCATTTCGGCGAACTCGCCTTCCAGCTCCGCGGCTTTCTCGCCGTCCGCTTCGCTGAAATCCGGCTTGGCGTACAGCGCGTCCTTTTCCTTCATGATGTCGTACAGCCGCTGGTTGCCCATGATCACCGTATCCATCACCGGATACTCGTCATACATGAACTGGTCCTGCTTCAGGGTGCTCATCCGCTCGTTCGGCGGAATGGTCACCGAGCCGGTGGTCGGCTCCAGCTCGCCGCTCAGGATCTTCAGGAACGTGGATTTCCCGGCTCCGTTCGCGCCGATGATGCCGTAGCAGTTGCCCGGCAGGAACTTCAGGTCGGCGCCGGAGAAAAGCTTCTGCCCGCCAAATGTCAGGGATACGTTGCTTACTGTGATCATGGTCTGTCTACCTCATTCCGATTCGTTCGTTCTTAATCCCCGGCCAGCCGGATCAGGGCATTCGCGTAAATCTTCGCGGCGGTGACCAGGCGGTCCATGTCCGCGTATTCATTGGCCTGGTGCGCCAGGTCCTCGTCGTCCGGGAACGTCGCGCCGAAGGCGACGCCCTGGCTCAGCACCTTCGCGTAGGTGCCGCCGCCGGTGGCGATCGTCTCGCCCGGCAGGCCGGTCTCCTCCTCGTAGGCTGCCAGCAGCTGGGTCACCAGCTCGCTGTCCGCGGGCACATGGTGGGCCGGCTTCATCTCCAGCGTTTCCACCTCAAACCCGGGCAGGTGCGCCTTCGCAGCGTCCCGCAGCGCGGGCAGGTCCGCGTTCACCGGGCAGCGCATGTCCAGCGTGCCCGTCCATGCGCCGTCCTTCAGGTGCAGGATGCCCATGTTGCAGGTCAGCGGTCCGGAGACCTCGTCGCTGCAGGCACATCCGAGGCCGCTTCCGTCATGGGTCATCCCCACGGCGTCCGCCAGCACCTTCAGCGGGCCTTCCGCCCCCAGGTCACGCAGCAGGCAGATCATCATGCCGATCGCGTTGCGCCGGCCTTCCGGATAAGCGGAGTGTCCCGGGATGCCTTCCGCGGTGATGCGGACGCCTTCCGGCACTACTTCTGCGTTCACCGGCAGGTTCTTCTCCAGGCCCCAGGTCCGGACCTTCCCGGCCAGCTCCTCCCCGCCCCGCACCACGGCGGTGCATTCCCCGGGGATGACGTTCGGGCGTTCGCCCGTGGACATTTCGACCACCTGCAGGCCGCTGCCGGTCTCCGGCGCGGTAAAGCGCAGGTGGATAATCGCCTTTTCCGTATTGATTACCGGGAAGGAGGCGTCCGGGCTGAACCCGACCGCGGGGATCTCCGCGTGGGCGGAATACCACTCCATGTCCTTCCAGTCGGTTTCCTCATTGCAGCCCAGGATCAGGCGGATGCTCTTCTTCAGCGGGATTCCCGCCTCGCGGATCGCGCGCATCGCGTACAGCGACGCCAGCGCGGGGCCCTTGTCATCGCTGGTTCCCCGCCCGTAGATCCGCGTCCCGTCCATTTCCGCGCCGAAGGGCGGATAATTCCAGCCGTCCCCGGCCGGCACCACGTCCAGGTGGCCCAGCACGGCGATCATCTCTGGCCGGTCCCCCAGCGTGATATCGCAGGCATATCCGTCAAAATCCCGCACCGGGAAGCCCATCGCCTTCGCGTCCGCCTCGGCGGCGTCCAGCATATGGCGGACTTCCTTCCCGAAGGGCGCTCCGTCCTCTGCCTCTCCCTGTACCGACGGGATCCGGACCCATTCCCGCAGCTTTTCGGTAAATTCCGCCCGGTACGCGTCCAGCAGGCGGCTCACAGTCTCATTCATACGTATCTCCCTCAGAATGCGTTTCTCGGGTCGCGGTTCTTCTTTTTCGGCGCGTCCGGATCGATAAACTCAATCTCGATGCGCTCAAACGGTACGGTCTCAAAGAAGGCGTCCGGCAGGAACCGCGTCATGCCGAATTCTTCCCATTCCCGCTCGTTCTTGTCCAGCCAGATCGGTTCCGGCAGGTCCAGTTCGTGGCAGGCCTCCCGCAGCGCCCCGTGCGCGTCGCCCCGGGTGCACGGAACGGTCGCCTGCCTGTCGGTCCGGTGGTGCCGGATGGTCTTCACCCAAAGCGCGGTCGCCATACGTTCTCCGTCCTTCCTGTCCGCCCGGTTTCCTGCTGAATCCGGGCCAACAATATATTATCGCATGAACAGGAAGCGGTGGCAAGCCTGAGTTTTTCACTTCCCGGCATTCAGCACCGCGTCCGCGGCCGCCGCGTTCATTCCCTTCACCGCCAGCAGTTCCTCCCGGCTCGCCTGCCGGATGGCCTTCAGGCTGCCGAAGGCCTTCAGCAGCGCCTTCCGCCGGGCCGGGCCGATGCCCGGAATGTCCTCCAGCTGGGAGTGGATGGAGGCCTTGCCGCGCAGCGTCCGGTGGTGGATGATGCCGAACCGGTGCGCCTCGTCGCGCACCCGCTGCACCAGCTGCAGCTCCGGTGTCCGATGGTCCAGCAGGATCGGTTCCTGCGCGTCCGGCAGCCAGATTTCCTCGCGCTTTTCCGCCAGGCCGAACATGGCCGGCGGCTCCAGTCCCTGGTCCAGGATGGCCTGCCGTGCAAACCGCAGCTGCTGCGGGCCGCCGTCGATCAGGATCAGGTCCGGCAGGTCGGTAAACTTCCCGTCCTCCGTTCCTTCCCGCACCTCCTTCGCGGCGTGCGCGTAGCGGCGGCTCAGCGTTTCGTACAGGGATTCAAAGTCGTTCGCGCCTTCCACGGTTTTGATGCGGAAATGGCGGTATTCCTTCTTCGCCGGTTCGCCGTCGATAAACACCACCATGGCGGCAACGCTCTGCTCGCCCTGGGTGTTGGAAATATCGTAGCCCTCGATCCGCCGCGGGAACCGGTCCATCCCCAGGATCTTCCCAAGGTTTTCCGCCGCTCCCACCGTCCGCTCCTCGCGGATCGTCCGGCGCGCGTTGCGCTTTTCCAGGGCGTCCTTCGCGTTCTTGGCGGCCAGCAGCACCAGCTCGTGCTTTTCCCCGCGCTGCGGGGTGGCCACCGTCACGGCGCTGCCCTTCTTCTGCCGCAGCCACTGTTCCAGCTGTTCCGCGGCGTCCTCCGGAAGCTCCTGGCACAGCACGTTCCGCGGGATCAGGCCCGCGGCTTCATAATACTGCGTCATGAAGGATGCGATCACGTCGCCGGGTTTTTCGCCGCCTTCCCTTGGCAGGGCAAAATGGTCGCCGCCGATCATCCGCCCGCCCCGGATATACAGGATCTGGATCATCGCATCCAGCCCGTCCTGGGCAATCGCGATCAGGTCCTGCTCGCTCCGGTCGGTCCGCAGGGCAATCTGGCGTTCCATCATGCCTTCGACGTCTTTGATCTTGTCGCGGATCCGCGCGGCCTTTTCATAGCGCATTGCGGCCGCCGCCCCTTCCATGTCCTTCCGCAGGCTGCGGATCACGCTCTCGTAATCGCCGTTCAGGAAGCGGAGCACGCCCTCCATCATTGTGCGGTACTGTTCCTCCGTGCACTTCCCGGCGCAGGGCGCCATGCAACGGCCGATATCATAGTTCACGCAGGGGCGCTTCTCCGTCTTCGGCGGAAGAACCTGCCGGCAGGATCGCAGCGGAAAAACGTCACGGACCGCCTCCAGCACCTGGAGCACCGCGCCGGCGCCGATGTACGGCCCGAAATACCGCGCCCCGTCCTGTTCCAGCTTCCGGCACAGCTCCAGCCGCGGAAAAGGCTGGCGCATATCCACCTTCAGGTACGGATAATGCTTGTCGTCCTTCAGCAGGATGTTGTAGTAGGGCTTATGCAGTTTGATCAGGTTGCACTCGAGGATCAGCGCCTCGAGGTTGGTTTCGCACAGCAGGATGTCAAAATCGTCGATGTGGGCGATCATCGCATCCACCTTCGGCGTATGGACGGTATCACGAAAATAACTGCGGACCCGGTTCTTCAGGTTCACAGCTTTTCCGACGTATATGATGGTGCCTTCCCGGTTTTTCATCAGGTAGCAGCCCGGTGAATCCGGCAGCATCCGTATTTTTTCTTCCAGCTTTTCTCCCCAGTTTTTCATGCTTATTCCAGCGTGCCCAGTACTTCGATCATCTGGTCAATCGTGGCCTGCAGGTCGGTCTGGTAGGTACCCGTGGTCGTCCCGGTCGTCAGGGCGGCCAGGTACCGGTCGATCATGTTGACCATTTCCTGGAGGTCCGCTTCGGCCAGCAGCGGGGCTCCGTGCTGGCTGCCGTAATGCTCGTTCAGCTTTTTGACCGCGTATATGTTGCTCCGGATTTTCGCCAGGATCGATGCGGAATCCGCACCGGCCGTACGGCTGAGGCTGTTCGTCTGCCGGGAGGCCTCCTCCGCTTCCATCTGGAACCGGTGGATGTAGGTTTCCCGTTCCTCGTTCTGCCCCTTGATGGTGGGGATCATAAATACCGCCATTGCGATCACCGCTGCGGCCAGGAGCAGGATCACAATATCCTTGATCCGGTTCCGTTTCATCTGCGTCAGGGAAAGGCCGTCGCCGTTCCGCTGGGAGTATCGCCTGTACATCTCCTGTACCTCCGTTCAGGACATATTTTACCACACACCCGCTTTTTCGTAAAGCAAAGCGCCGGGATCAAAGTCCCGGCGCTTTCCGTACAGTGTTGCTCAGCCCTGCTTCTGCTTGTGCTTCGGATTCTCGCAGATGACCATAACACGGCCTTTCCGCTTGATGATCTTGCACTTTTCGCAAATGGGCTTTACGGACGGACGAACCTTCATCGTCTTTCCCCTCCTTATCAGGATCAGTTTTTGCTGCGCCAGGTGATCCGGCCTCTGGTCAGATCATAGGGCGAAAGTTCAATGGTGACCTTGTCTCCGGGATAGATCCGGATGAAGTTCATCCGCATTTTACCGGAAATATGAGCCAGAATCTGGTGTCCGTTCTGCAGTTCCACCTGAAACATGGCGTTCGGCAAAGCCTCAACGACCTTACCTTCCATTTCAATTACGTCGCTCTTTGACAAAAGATCAGCCCTCCTTGCGCAGCGAGCGTTCCCGCGTGAATCCGTGTGCTTCCAGCGCCTTTCGGATATCGCTGTCCTGCACCTTTCCGCCTTCCGGGCGGATCGTTCCGAAATCAATCAGAACGGGTTTCGCGCGAAGATGTTTCGTCTTCTTCCTCTTTGGATGATCCAGGCGGTGTAAATCCCCGTCGGCAATCATCACCAGTCCTTCTCCGGCTTCTTCCGTTACCAGGAAAAAGTTTCCCCGGTCGCGGCCCTGAGTGCTCTGAACCACCCGGCCCTTTTCAAAGCTCAGCGGTTCTTTCATGCTTCCGCCTCCCAGCTGAATCCGGGCAGCGTCAGGATTTCGGGGAGGCCGTCTTCCGTGATCGCGATCGTGTGCTCGTAATGGGCACAGATGCTGTGGTCCACGGTTCTGGCGCACCATCCGTCATCGTCAATGCTCAGGTGCCAGTCGCCCATCGCAATCATCGGCTCCACCGCGATCGTCATGCCGCGCCTGAGCCGGAGTCCCCTGCCGGGGTCCCCGAAGTTGAATACCGATGGGTCTTCGTGCATTTCCCTGCCGATTCCGTGGCCGGTAAACTCCCGGATTACGCTGAATCCGTTTTTCCGGGCGTGCGCGTCAATCGCGTGCCCGACGTCTCCCAGCCGGTTTCCGGCAATGCACTGCCGGATGCCTTCCCAGAAGCATTCCTCGGTTACCCGGATCAGCTTCTGTGCTTCCTCGCTGATCGGACCGACCCCAGCGGTAAACGCGGAGTCTGCCTGCCAGCCGTCCTTCACCAGCGTGCAGTCGATGCTGACTACGTCGCCGTCCTTCAGGATCCGCCGTTCACTGGGGATCCCGTGCACCACCTCGTCATTGATGCTGGCGCAGTTGGAGCACGGATAACCCTCATAGTGCAGGGAGGACGGAATCGCACCGTTCTTCCGGATCAGCTTTTCCGCCAGGATGTCCAGCTCGGCCGTGGATACGCCGGGGCGGATATGTTCCCGCACCTCGTCTTCCACTTCCCGCAGGATCTTTCCGGCTTCCCGCATTTTGGCAATCTGCCCCGGGTTTTTCAGACTGATCATGCTTAAGCTCCCAGTTCCTTCATAATCGCGGAAAAAGTGTTTTCCAGGCCCTGGGCTCCGTCTACCTTCTTCAGCAGGCCCTTCTGCTCGTAATATCCGATCAGGGGCGCTGTCTGGGCGTGGTATACCTTCAGCCGGTTCAGCACGGTTTCTGCCTTGTCATCATTCCGCTGGACGAGATCGTCGCCGCATTTGGCGCACTTGGTCTCACCGTTCAGCATGCTGATATGGTAGGTCGCGCCGCACTTCAGGCAGACGCGCCGTCCGCTCAGCCGGTCCACCAGCACCTGGTCGGCCACGTCCAGGTCGATCACGCTGTCAATCGTCGCGAAGGTGTCCAGGGCTTCCGCCTGGGGAACCGTCCGCGGGAAGCCGTCCAGGATGTAGCCGTTTTTGCAGTCATCCATCTGGAGGCGTTCCTTGACAATGTCGATGATGACGTCATCGGGAACCAGCTGTCCGGCGTCGATGAATCTCTTCGCCTTCAGTCCGGTTTCCGTGCCTTCCTTCATGGCGCGGCGGAGAATATCTCCCGTGGAGATCTGGGGGATCTTCAGCGCGTCGCAGATGCGCTGCGCCTGGGTTCCCTTGCCCGCTCCGGGAGGTCCCAGAAAGATGATATTCATAGGATTTCCTCCTCTTGAAGTCTCATACAGTCTGTAGAAGATATTTGCATATCCTCATGCGATCGCTGTTACCCATTCCCGCTTCGCTTTCAGCTCGCGGTAATGGACAGCTGTAGCATGGGAAGCATTCGCCGCGCTGAAGCGCGGATGCTTCCTCATTACATAAACCCAACGTTGTCCATATCCATGTCGATGCCGCGTACGCCCATCTCGCCCTGGATGGTCCGGATGGTTTCAAGCGATACGCTCACAGCGATCAGGATGGAGCTGGCCGCGAAGGGGATCTGCACGCCGGCCCAGGCCAGGAGCAGGGACGGAATCACGGACAGGACTGCCAGGAACAGTGCGGCGAACAGGTTCAGCCGGGTCACTGTGGTCTGCAGGTACTGCCGGATATTCTTGCCCCGCTGTCCGGGGATCACCGCGCCCTGCTGCTGCAGCTGCTCCGCCTGCTGCTTCGGATCGAAGCTGATGGAGGAGTAGAAGAACGTAAAGGCGATGATCAGCAGTGCGGAAACAATCAGGTACATGGGCTGGGTTCCGCGGGTCATGTTGGCTTCCCACCACATGGCAAAACCGCTCTTGCTGTTGATCATGTTCGCGATCGTGCCCGGGAAGGACATGAAGCTGTAAGCGAAGATCAGGGGCAGCACACCGACAGCAACCACTTTCAGGCTCATGTGGGTGTTCTGTCCGCCGTATACGCGGCGGCCCTTCACCTGCTTGGCAATCTGCAGGGGAATCCTGCGCTCGCCCAGCTCAACGAACGTCACCACAACTGTCATCAGGATGCAGGTGATGATGATCACAACGAGTTCAACCCATCCGCTCAGACCGCCGTTCAGAATACCGTTCATGAATGCGCGGTACAGGCCGTTGGTGATGTTGGAAATGATACCAACGAAAATCAGCAGGGAGATACCGTTGCCGATTCCCTTCTCGGTAATCCGCTCGCCGATCCACATGGCCAGGGCGGTACCGCCTGCCATCGTGATGCCGACCAGCGCGTAGTTCAGCCAGCTGCTGCGGTCCAGAACCTCCAGGGCACGGACCAGGCCGATGGCCTGCAGCGCAGCCAGGACAACCGTCACATACCGGGTGATCCGGTTGATCTTCTGGCGGCCGTCCTCTTCCTTGCTCAGCCGCTCCAGCGCGGGAATCGCGATGGTCAGCAGCTGCATGATAATGCTGGCGTTGATGTAGGGTGTAATACCCATCGCCATGATGGACATCTGTTCGAAAGCGTTACCGGTCATCATGCTGAACAGGCCGAATACGCCGGTACTGGCCGTTCCCTTTGCAATCAGTTCCTTCACAGCAGCCAGGTCAACACCGGGCGCCGGAACCACACTGACCAGCCGGAACAGAAGCAGCATCAGGAAGGTGTAGACGATTTTCCTTCTGAGCTCGGGGATCTTCCACATTTTCCGGATACTTTCGATCATGTCAGATCACCTCGGCCTTTCCGCCGACCGCCTCGATCTTTTCCTTCGCGGAGCCGGAGAACTTCGCCGCCTGGACCGTCAGTTTCTTGGTCAGCTCGCCGCCGCCCAGTACCTTGATGCCGTCCAGTTCCTTGCGGATGATCTTCTTCTCGAGGAGCGCCTGGGCGTTCACGACGTCGCCGTCATTGAACACTTCGAGCCGTTCCACATTCACTTCAGCATATTCCGTTCCGAACACGTTGTTGAAACCGCGCTTCGGAACCCGGCGGTACAGAGGCATCTGGCCGCCTTCAAATCCGGGCCGCTTGCCGCCGCCGCTGCGGGCCTTGGCGCCCTTGTGACCTTTACCGGAGGTCTTGCCCAGACCGGACCCGTTGCCGCGGCCCAGCCGCTTCTGAGCGGCGGTGGACCCTTCAGCGGGATGCAGTTCATGGAGTTTCATAGGGGATTCCCTCCTTTATTCGTCGACTTCCTCGACCTTCACCATGTGCTTCACGGCAAAGATCTGTCCCCGCGTGGCGGGGTTGTCCGGCTGCGTTACGCTCTGGCCAACCTTGCGCAGGCCCAGGGCCGCAACCGTCGCCTTATGCTTCGGGAGGCTGGCGATAGGAGACTTAATCAGGGTAATCTTCAGGCTCATCTCGTCGCTCCTCCTTATCCAAGAATCTCTTCCACGGTCTTGCCGCGCATCTTGGCGACCTGCTCGGCGCTGCGCACCTGCTTCAGGGCTTCCAGCGTGGCCTTGACCATGTTGATGGGATTGTTAGTTCCGAAGCTCTTCGTCCGGATGTCCTTCACGCCCGCCAGTTCCAGTACGGCACGGGCGGCACCGCCGGCGATCACGCCCGTGCCTTCCGGCGCGGGGATCAGCACGGACTTGGCCGTGGAGTAGTATCCGGTCATTTCATGGGGAATCGTGGTGCCGTCGAGCGGCACATTTACCAGGTGCTTTTTCGCGTCTTCGTTCGCCTTACGGATGGCTTCCGGAATTTCCGCAGCCTTGCCCATACCGGCGCCGACACGGCCGTTCTCGTCGCCAACGACGACCAGCGCGCTGAACCGCATGTTGCGGCCGCCCTTAACGGTCTTGCTGACACGGTTGACGGCAACCAGCCGTTCTTTGAATTCGCTCGCCTGTTCAAACCGTTGCATCTTGCGCTTTCCTCCTCAATCAGAATTCGAGTCCGGCTTCCCGGGCGCCGTCGGCGACACTCGCCACACGGCCGGTATACATGTAACCGCCCCGGTCAAAGACCACGGTCTTCACGCCCTTTTCGGCGGCGCGTTCCGCGATCAGCTTGCCAACGAGCTTCGCGGCACCCTTCTTGTCCACTTCCTCCAGCTGGCCCTTCAGCGCGGGATCCATCGTGGAGGCGCTCACCAGCGTAATGCCCTTCGTATCATCGATAATCTGGGCCTGGATGTGCTTGTTGGAACGGTAGACGCTCAGGCGCGGTACCTCGGGGGTGCCGCTGATCTTTTTCCGTACCCGTTCGTGACGAATCACGCGAATTTCATTCCGGTCACGTTTTTTGAACATTTGCAGTCACTCCCTCTCATTACTTGCCGGTCTTGCCTTCCTTGCGGCGGATATGTTCGTTCTGATACTTGATGCCCTTGCCCAGGTAGGGTTCCGGCTTCCGGATCGCGCGAATGTCCGCGGCAAGGCTGCCAACCTGCTGCTTGTTGCTGCCCTTTACCAGAATGGTGGTCTGGTTCGGGGTCTCATAGGTGATTCCTTCCGGCGCTTCCAGGATCACGGGATGGGAGAAGCCGATGTTGATCGTCAGCGTCTTGCCTTCCGCGTTCGCCCGGTAACCGGTACCAACCATCTCGAGGGTCTTGGTGAAGCCGTCAGTCACGCCGACGACCATGTTGTGCACCAGCGCGCGGTACAGACCGTGCATGGCCCGATGGTTCTTGTTGTCCGTAGGACGTTCCAGGGTCAGGACATTGCCTTCCTGCTTGATGGTGATATCGGGATTCACCTGCTGGGTCAGGGTGCCCTTGGGGCCCTTCACGGTCACCAGGTTGTTCTCGTCCACCGTCACCGTCACGCCTGCGGGTACTGTGATCGGAAGCTTTCCGATTCGAGACATTTTCTCATTCCTCCTCTAACGTGTCGGTGATTACCAGATATAGGCCAGCACTTCGCCGCCGATGGCGTTCTTCCGCGCTTCCTTATCGGTCATAAGCCCCTTGCTGGTGGAGATGATGGCGATGCCAAGACCGCCCAGCACCTTGGGGAGTTCCTCGCTGCGGGCATACACACGCAGTCCGGGCTTGGAGATCCGCTTCAGTCCGGCGATAACCGGCGTCTGCTTCCCGTCCAGATATTTCAGGGTGATTTTGATCTCTCCCTGCAGTCCGTCGTCAATGTAGTCCACCGCTTTGACGTATCCTTCGTTCAGCAGGATCTTGGCGATGGCCTTCTTGGTATTGCTGGCGGGCATGGTCACGGCGTCGTGCCGCGCAACCTGTCCGTTACGGATGCGGGTGAGCATATCGGCGATGGGATCGTTCACTACCATGGTTGTAAACCTCCTTCCATTGTTCCCCCGCTTACCAGCTGGCCTTGCGGACGCCGGGGATTTGTCCCTTGTAGGCCAGCTCTCTGAAACAGATACGGCAAACGCCGTACTTCCGCAGCACGCTGTGCGGCCGGCCGCAGATGCGGCACCGGGTGTAGGCACGGGTGGAGAACTTCGGGGCTCTCTGCTGCTTGAGTTTCATGCTCAGTTTCGCCATTTTTCTTCCTCCTCCTTATGCCTGTTCGAAGGGCATGCCCAGAGCGCTCAGGAGCTCTTTGCATTCTTCGTCCGTCTTGGCCGTCGTCACGAAAATGATTTCCATGCCGCGGATCTTTTCGACCTTGTCGTACTCGATTTCCGGGAACAGCAGCTGTTCACGGATTCCCAGGGCGTAGTTGCCGCGGCCGTCGAAGGCCTTGGCGCTCACGCCGCGGAAGTCGCGCACGCGGGGCAGGGCGACAGAAACCAGCTTGTCCATGAACTCTTCCATCCGGGCACCGCGCAGGGTGACCTTCGCGCCGACGTTCATGCCTTCACGGACCTTGAAGTTCGCGATGGACTTCTTGGCCTTGGTGACCAGGGGCTTCTGGCCCGCAATCGTGGTGAGCTCGTTCACAGCCATCTCCATGGCCTTGGCGTTGTCCTTGCAGTCGCCCAGACCCATGTTGATCACGATCTTGCTCAGTTTCGGGATTTCCATTACGTTCTTGTAGCCGAACTTCTGCTTCAAAGCAGGAATCGCCTCGGCCAGGTATTTTTCCTTAATACGGGTTGCCATGTGGCTCTTCCTCCTTTATCAGTCAATTTCGGCGCCGCACTTCTTGCAAACGCGGATCATGCTGCGGTTCATCTTGCCGTCTTCGCCGGCAACCTTTTCGACCTTGCGGGTCACCCGGGTCGCCTTGCCGCACTTGGGGCAGACCAGCATGACGTTGCTCGCGTCAATGGGCATATCCTTGTGGATGATTCCACCGGGCTGCGCGGCACTCCGCGCCTTCTGGTGCTTGGTAACCGTATTTACGCCTTCAACAGTCACGCGGTTCATCTTCGGGAAAGCGGCAACGATCTTGCCCTTCTTGCCCTTGTCCTTGCCGCTGATGACGATCACGGTATCCTTTGTCTTAACGTGCATCTTACCGTCGCCCTCCTTACAGTACTTCCGGAGCCAGGGAGACGATCTTCATGAAGTCCTTCTCACGCAGCTCGCGAGCCACGGGCCCAAAGATACGGGTGCCGCGGGGCATTTTCTGGTCGTTTATGATGACGGCGGCGTTATCATCGAACTTGATGTAGCTGCCATCGGGGCGGCGCTTGTTCTTGCGCATCCGGACGATAACGGCCTTCACCACTTCGCCCTTCTTCACGGTGCCGCCGGGGGTCGCGGTCTTGACGCTGGCGACGATTACATCGCCGATGCTGCCATCCCGCCGGAACGAACCGCCCAGCACACGGATGCACATGATTTCTTTGGCGCCGGAATTGTCGGCTACCTTAAGCCGGGTTTGCGGCTGAATCATAGCGATTTCCTCCTATTACTTGGCTTTCTCGATAATCTCGACGAGACGCCAGCGCTTGTCTTTGCTCAGCGGACGGGTTTCCATCACCTTGATGGTGTCGCCGACTCCGCATTCGTTGTTTTCGTCATGAACCTTCAGCTTGCTGGTCTGGTTCATGATTTTGCCGTACAGGGGATGACGGACGCGGGTCTTGATCTGGATGACACAGGTCTTGTCCATCTTGTCGCTGACCACAACGCCGATCCTTGTCTTTCTAAGTCCTCTTTCTTCCATGTTTCCAGCTGCCTCCTTTCCTTACTCAGGCCTCTTCCTTCTGGCGAAGGATCGTCTTGCACCGGGCGATGTCCTTCCGGACTTCTCCCAGGCGCATGGTGTTCTGCAGCTGGCCTGTGGCGAGCTGGAAGCGAAGGCCGAACAGCTCGCTTTTCAGTTCCTTCACTTTGGCCTCCAGCTGTTCCTTGTTCATGGCGTTCAATTCGCTAGCCTTCATGCTTCTTCACCACCCGCTTCAGTTGTCGGTTCATCCTGTTTCATGATGAACTTGGTCTTCAGGGGGAGCTTGTGGCTCGCCAGACGGAGTGCTTCACGGGCGATCTCTTCGGAGACGCCGGCGATTTCAAACAGCACGCGGCCGGGCTTGACCACCGCTACCCAGTATTCGGGAGCACCCTTACCGGAACCCATGCGGGTTTCAGCGGGCTTCGCCGTTACCGGCTTGTCGGGGAAAATCTTGATCCACACCTGACCGCCACGCTTGGTGTAACGGGTCAGGGCGATACGGGCGGCTTCAATCTGCTGGCTGGTCACCCAGTGGGGCTCCATAGCCTGCAGGCCGTACTCACCGTAAGCAAGGAAGTTACCGCGATGGGCTTTGCCCTTCATGCGGCCGCGGAACTGCTTCCGGTGCTTCACTCTCTTGGGCATCAACATAGCTTACTTTACCTCCTTCTGGGCAGGGGCTTTCTTGGCCCGGGGCAGGATCTGTCCCTTGTAGATCCAGACCTTGATGCCCAGCCGGCCGTAGGTGGTTTTCGCTTCCGCGAAACCGTAGTCGATGTTGGCTCTCAGGGTCTGCAGCGGAATGGAGCCTTCGTGATAGTGCTCACTGCGGGCGATATCCGCGCCGCCGAGGCGGCCGCTGACCGAGGTCTTGATTCCCTTCACGCCGGGAATCTTCATGGAGCGCTGCTGTGCCTGCTTCATCGCGCGGCGGAAGCTGATGCGCTTCTCGAGCTGCTGGGCGATGTTCTCGGCCACCAGCTGGGCGTCCGCGTCGGGCTGCTTGATCTCCATCACGTTGATGTGGCAGGGACGGCCCAGGAACTCCGTAATGTTCTTCTTCAGCTCTTCGATGCCGGCACCGCCGCGGCCGATGATCATGCCGGGCTTCGCAGTGAAGATGTTCACCGTCATGGTCTGAGCCGTGCGCTCGATATCGATGTGGCTGATACCGGTGGAGTAGTACTTCTCCTTCAGCATCTTCCGGAGTTTGAAATCTTCCACCAGGTTGCTCGCAAAATCCTTTTTCCCGGCGTACCAGCGGGTGCTCCAGTCGTAGATCACTCCGACCCGGGCGCCATGGGGATTAACTTTCTGACCCATGTGTTCTCCTCCTTCGCCTTACTTCTGGTCCAGCACCACGCTGATGTGGCTGGTGCGCTTGAGCATCGGGGACGCGCTGCCGCGGCTGCGGGCTACATAGCGCTTCAGCGTGGGACCGGGGTTCGCGTAAACCTCGGCGACATAGAGATTCTGGCGGTTCAGTTCCTGGTTGTTCACCGCGTTTGCGATCGCGCTTTCCAGGACCTTGGACACCACGGGGCTCGCGGCCTTGGGGGTGTACTGCAGGATCGCCAGGGCTTCGTCCACGTTCTTTCCGCGGATCAGATCGATCACGATCTTCACCTTCCGGGGAGAGATGCGAACGTATTTGGCATGGGCCTGGGGCCGCTTGTCGGCATTCGCCTTACGGGCCGCCGCTTTTTCCTTGGTACGGGTAGCCATTTGGTTCACTCCTCTCTCTTACTTGCGGTTGCTGTTCTTGTCGCCCGCGTGTCCACGGAAGGTCCGGGTCGGGGCAAACTCACCCAGCTTGTGGCCCACCATATCTTCCGTCACATAGACCGGCACATGCTTGCGCCCGTCATGAACGGCCACGGTGTGACCCACAAACTCGGGGAAAATCGTGCTGGAACGGCTCCAGGTCTTGACGACCGCTTTCTTGCCGCTCGCGTTCATGTCCTGAATGCGCTTCATCAGCGCGCCCTCTACATAAGGGCCCTTTTTAATGGAACGACTCATTGTTCAGAGCGTCCTCCTTTCTGTAACTCCTGTTCCGGAAGCCTCAGCGCTTACTTGCTTCCGGCCCGCTTGACGATCATCTTGTTGGAATACTTCTTGTGCTTCCGGGTCTTCAGGCCCAGCGCGGGCTTACCCCAGGGAGTCACAGGAGCAGGCATACCGACGGGGCTCTTGCCTTCGCCGCCGCCATGGGGGTGATCACAGGGATTCATGACCACGCCGCGGACGGTCGGGCGGATACCCATGTGGCGCGTCCGGCCGGCCTTACCGATCCGAACGTTCTCATGGTCCGTGTTGCCTACGGTTCCGATGGTCGCCTTGGCGTTCAGCGGCAGCTTCCGCATTTCACCGCTGGGAAGACGCACCTGCGCGTAACCGTTTTCCTTCGCCATCAGCTGGGCGCTGTTGCCGGCGGAACGGACCAGCTGGCCGCCGCGGCCGGGCTTCAGCTCCAGGTTGTGGATCAGGGTACCGACGGGGATGTTCGCGATGGGCAGCGCATTGCCCGGCTTGATGTCCGCGTTCTCGCTGGAGATCACGGTGTCCCCGACTTTCAGCCCCAGAGGAGCCAGGATGTAGCGCTTCTCGCCGTCCGCGTAGAACAGCAGGGCGATGAAGGCGCTGCGGTTGGGATCGTACTCGATGGCATTCACCTTCGCGGGGATGTCCACCTTGTCACGCTTGAAATCAATAATGCGGTACTTCTGCTTGTTGCCGCCGCCCTGATGGCGAACCGTGATCTTGCCCTGCTTGTTCCGGCCGGAGTGCTTCTTCAGGTTCTCCACCAGGCTCTTTTCAGGAGTCTTCTTGGTGATCTCCTCATAAGTCAGAACCGACATGAACCGGCGGGCGGGCGAAGTCGGCTTGTAAACTCGAATAGCCATGTTTTCGTCTCCTCCCTATCGTTACTGGGCCATGCCTTCGAAGAACTTGATCGGCTTGGAATCCTTCTTCAGGATCACGTAAGCCTTCTTGGTCTCCGGGGTCATACCCTGGGTGCGGCCCTGCCGCTTCATCTTACCGATGGTCCGGACGGTGTTCACCTTGGCCACCTTCACGCCGTCATCCGCGAAAACCGCTTCAATGGCGCTCTTGATCTCGGCCTTGTTGGCCCGGATGTCCACTTCGAAGACGTAACGCTTGTCTTCGATGCCTTCATACGCCTTTTCCGTCAGTACGGGGCGCTTGATGATATCATGAGGATCCTTCATTATGCGTACACCTCCTCGACGGACTCCTTGGCGGCCTTGGTCAGCACGACCTTGCCCGCGTTCAGGATGTCATACACATTCAGGGTGTTCACGTAGCTGATCTTCGCCTCGGGCAGGTTGTTGGTCGCGCGGATCACGGTTTCATCCCGCTCCGGCAGGACCACCAGCGCCTTCTTCTCGGCATCCAGTGCCTTCAGCACACCGGCCATCAGCTTCGTCTTGGCTTCCTTCAGCTCCAGGCTGTCGACCACCACGATCTCACCGGCGTTCAGCTTGGAGGTCAGGGCGCTCTTGAAGGCCAGGCGGCGAACCTTCTTGTTCACGGCCAGGTCGTAATCACGGGGCTTCGGCGCGAACACCACGCCGCCGTGGCGGAACTGGGGTGCGCGGTTGCCATGGTGCCGGGCATTGCCGGTGCCCTTCTGGCGGTAGATCTTCCGGCCGCCTCCGCGGACTTCGCCGCGGGAGAGGGCGCTCTGGGTTCCCTGCCGCTGCGCGGCCAGGTAGGAACGGACCATCAGGTGCATCGCAGCTTCGTTGATCGGCGCGGCGAAGATTTCCTCGCTCAGCTCGATCTCTCCGATGGCCTTTCCTTCCATATTATATAATGCAGTCTTAGGCATCTTTCATTATCCCCCTTACTCAGCTTCAGGCCTTGCAGGTGTCACGGATGATCAGCAGACCTTCGTTGGGGCCGGGCACAGCGCCCTTGACCAGCAGCAGGTTGCGTTCCGCGTCCACCTGGACGACTTCCAGATTCTGAACCGTCACCCGGTCCACACCGTAATGGCCCGCCATATGCTTGTTCTTGAACACGCGGGAGGGGTCGGAGTTCGCGCTCAGGGAACCCACGCCGCGGTGATACTTGGAACCATGGGCCATGGGGCCGGTGTGCTGATTCCAGCGCTGGATGGCGCCGGTATAGCCGTGACCCTTGCTGGTGCCGGTGATGTCGATCTTGTCGCCGCTGGCGAACTGATCGCACTTGAGAACGTCGCCGACTTTGTATCCGCTGCAGTCATCGAACCGGAACTCCCGCAGGGTCCGCTTCGCTTCCACACCGGCCTTCTTGAAATGTCCGAGTTCCGGCTTGGTCAGCAGCTTCTTGGCGCGGTTCTCGGCCAGGTCGCCGAAACCGACCTGAACGGCTTCGTAACCGTCGGATTCCTTGGTTTTGGTCTGCACTACCGTGCAGGGGCCCGCTTCAATCACGGTGACCGGAACGAGACGGCCGTCTTCGGTGAAGACCTGCGTCATGCCGATCTTTTTACCAACGATCGCTTTCTTCATGTTCTTCGTTCCTCCTGCCTTACAGTTTCATTTCGATTTCGACACCAGCAGGAAGATCGAGCTTCATCATGGCGTCCACCGTCTTCGGGTTCGGATTGTTGATGTCGATCAACCGCTTGTGGGTGCGGCGTTCGAACTGTTCGCGGCTGTCCTTGTACTTATGCACAGCGCGAAGGATGGTGACGATCTCTCTCTCCGTGGGGAGCGGGATCGGTCCGGAGACACGAGCGCCGGTGCGCTTTGCGGTTTCAACGATCCGCTCTGCGCTCTGGTCGATCAGTTTGTGCTCGTAGCTCTTCAGCTTGATACGGATTTTCTGGTTGGCCATTCCTTGTAACCTCCTCAATTTCGTTCTCTTGTGCGCTCCCGGAATCCACTGCAGGTGCAGATCCTCTCGGCGCCTTCGAGTCCGTCGCCCGATTAGCGGGCTGGTCCATGATAATTACCCGTCTGGCCTGACGGCAACTTACCACTTCATCCCTGAACAGACAACACTCGAATTATACATGATCCTTTTTTTGATTTCAATAGGGTAAACACGATTTTTTGATATTTTTTTTGATATTTTTGACCCGATACAGACTTTTTAAGCTTGATTTTCCGCGCCTTCCCGTCAAAACTATTTAACACGCTATCTGGTGTGTCCTCTTTTGCCCGAAAAAAGGCGATTTTCCGTTTTTCATCTTCCGACTTTCGGAAAACCGCCCCTGAAAACCCACTCGCCACGCGGTTTAACCCGCTGATTTTGTCACACGTGTTCGTGTGTATCTATTCCTTTCCCCGAAGCTTTCGGGCAATCGATGTGTCATTTGCCAGGCTGTCCAGCGAATACAGGAACAGGATTTCATCCGGTTCTCCCGCCTCTTCCAGCGCGTCCCGGAAGGTCCCGGGATAATAGCGCACATCCACTGCTGTGATTTCCCCGTAATTCGCGGAAAGATACGGAATGATGCTGCTGGCAAAGGAGTCCCGGAACACCAGCAGTTTCCCGCCTTCAGCCCCCGGATGCCGGACCATCAGCATTCCGTGGTTCCCGTTCAGGTAAACCTCATATCCGTCCCAGGTATCCGCTTTCTCAGGGAACACCAGGTGGTCATATGTTTCGCTCTCCCCCTGCACGTCCATCGTCACCGGGAAAACGGGCTCCATGCATACCAGCGTGTCCGCCCGGGCTGCCGGAAGTCCCGCGCGCGCCTGGGTTGTCCCGCTGAACGGTGTATATTCCGTCCGCGTAAACATGGCCGGGTCGGCCGGTTCCAGGCCCGCAGCCCCGCAGAAAGCCCGGTAAGCCAGCTGTACTCCGCTGTCATTCCAGTGATGGTCGGTCCGGTAGAACACTTCCGTCCCGGCGGCCGCAAACGCTTCCCGCAGCGGGATAAAGCCTTCCTCCCCGGTCAGTTTGTCATATACCGTCGCCTCTTCCTCGTACAGGGCCTTCCGCAGCGGTGTCATCTCATCCATCCGGAGCATTCCGGCGGTCGGCGGTACCAGGAACCTGCAGGGAATCATGCCGGCAATCTCCCGCATCCGGCCAGTCCGGTCTGTCAGGAGCCTGATATCCGCCTTCACCGGCTGTTCCACAATCGCGTCCCCGGTCGGCCACGCTTCCAGCTGGGTCGCCCTCCCGGTCCAGACCTGCATCCGGGAATCCAGCCCGACCAGTTGTTCCCTGAAGGGAATCTGGTCAGACAGATAGGTTTCCAGGTCATTATTCAGCGTCCATTCGGTCAGGGAGAACCGGGAAGGCGCCTCCGCCAGGTATCGTTTTTCCGTTCCGGAGAAATCCCGGGAGAAAACAAACGCGGCAATCCCGCCGGCCAGCAGCAGGATCAGGATGCCGTAAACCGCAATCCGGTCCGAGATTCTGTTTTTTCCGTCCATCGGTCCCCCTCCTTTCTCAGAACTGGAAATATACAAACGGCGCATATCCCTGCGCGGCCAGCGCCGCCAGGCACAGGACCAGCAGCAGCGGCGCGGCTTTTTTCAGCTTTGGCATCTTCACTTCCGGCAGGAAGGAAACCGCCATGCACACCAGCAGCACCGGCAGGAACGCCGCGCACTCCAGCGCCGGCCCGGCTGCCGGCGCCAGTCCGTAAACCCCGGCCATAGCAGGGAATACCTGCCATTTTCCGGTAAACATTCCCCATCCCAGCAGTACGGGCAGGTAGGTCAGGATCCGCCGAAGCCATCCCGGCATCCGCTCTGCCCATTCACGCCCAAGCACCCATTTCTTTTCCGCGATCAGCAGCACACCGAACCAGAGCCCCCACAGCACAAAATTCCATCCTGCTCCGTGCCAGAGTCCGGTCAGTGCCCAGACGATCAGGATGTTCAGGTTCCTCCGTGTCCTTCCCTTCCGGTTTCCGCCCAGCGGAATATACACATATTCACGGAACCAGGTGGTCAGGCTCATATGCCATTTCCGCCAGAATTCCGTCAGGCTTTTCGCGCGGTACGGCCGGTCAAAGTTTTCCGGGAATGTGAAGCCCATCGCTTTGCCCAGGCCCAGCGCCATATCCGAATAACCGGAGAAATCGAAGAATATCTGGAAGGAAAAAGCCATCAGTCCCATCCACGCGCCGACCAGCCCGGCCTCCGGAAGTCCTCCGCTGATCCGGCCCCAGAACCGGCCCATGGCATCCGCAAGCAGCACCTTCTTGGCCAGGCCTACCGCAAACCGGTTCAGCCCGTCCCGCATCGCTGCCGTACTGATCTCCGCCGGGTTTTCCAGCTGGGCTTCCAGGTCGATATACCGTACAATCGGGCCGGCAACCAGCTGTGGAAACATGCTCAGGTATACACCGAACCGCACAAAGCTCCGCTGTACCCTGGCATTTCCCCGGTACACATCAATCAGGTAGGACATTCCCTGGAATGTAAAAAAAGAAATGCCGGCCGGAAGCAGCGGTGAGTCCTTCATCAGGCTGACTCCGGTCACCGCCGCCAGCGTGTCATTCAGAAACGCGGCATACTTGAACCAGCCCAGCGGCAGCAGGTTGAGCACGATCAGCACCGCCAGGATTATTTTCTTTTGGGCATGGAACCGGTCCATCAGCAGGGCGCCGGCATAATCCAGGATCATCACATACAGCAGCAGGATCAGCCATGCCGGCATTCCCCATCCGTAAAACACCAGGGAAGCGCACAGCAGGAAAGGCTGCTTTGCCCGGTGCGGCAGGAACCGGTATCCGAGCAAAACCAACGGCATGAAAAACAGCAGAAATGTAAATGAACAGAAAACCATGGCTTATTCTCCTGCCAGGATAAAATCCGCCTCTTGAGTGCCATTCGGCCCGACGGCCAGGACAACCGTCAGGTTTTTCGTCCGGACTTTGGCCTCCGAAAGCAGTTTGTATGCCTCCGGGGCATAATTCCGGGTCTCCTTCAGGCGGCGTTCCAGGTATGCTTCCGCCATTCCGGCCACCCGCCCGGCCGCATCCCGGTCAGCGGCCCGGACTGCCAGAAGCTCCCGTCCGTCCATTCCCTCGCTCTGGAGAAACACAAACTCCGTGTAATCCGCGGGCACCGCGCCCAGCACGTCTTCAAGGTCCTCCGCAGTCAGGGCCGCCAGGTTCCCGGCGTCCTCGGCAATCATATTTACTTTCTCTGCCAGGGAGGCCGGCGCATCGCTTGCCGGCGCGCCTTTTTCCGGTGCGCTGCAGGCGTCCAGCACCAGGAGCATTGCGGCCAGCAGGAGCAGCATTATCCTTTTCATTGCGGAGTCTCTCCTTCCTTCATCAGCGCCGGATCGGGCACCCACAGGCCCTGTTCATACCGGGCCTGTGCGTAATCCAGCAGGTTCCTCACAAAAATATCAAATCCGTCCGCATTCAGGTGGCTTTCATTATCGGTTGTAATTTCCCGCCGCAGGCACCCGGTTTCATCGGTCAGTCCGGCATTGGCATCCAGGTAATCCGCGCCGGTCTGTCTGCATTTGTCTTCCAGCCATTCATTGTAGGCGGCAATCGCTTCCCTTGTGGACTGTTTCCATTTCGCTGTCACCGGGGTCAGCGCCATAAAAACCAGCCTGGTCTCCGGAAAATACTCATCCCGCAGTGCGGTAATCCGGTCGATATATCCGTCTGCCCGGTCTGTATGCTGGTAAATCCGGTCGTTCAGGCCGATCAGGATAAACACGTTCCGCGGTTTTTCCTTCATGGCAATCCCGGTCAGCGTAGCTGCCCGTCCCTTATAGGTCAGCTGGATCGCGTCCGGATCCGAATCCGGGTTTTTCTGGGCCAGCCTGCGCATCTGCAGGCTGTATTCCCCGTAGCACTTCACGCCGGGGAAAAATTCCGGATCCTTGTTCCGCATCCTGCGCATATAGTTCCCCAGGTTGCGCATCTGGGAATCCCCGATGATCAGTGACTGGTCATAAAACGACATCAGCACCTTGTCCGGCAGCCGTTCAGGTGTATCTGCGCAGGCGTTCCATTCAAGGCAGAACAACAGGCTCAGCAGCAGGCAGAGCAGCCTGGCCATCCACCTTCTGTTTCCCATCACTGAACCATCCCTTCTTACCCGAGCTCCGCGTACTCCTCGTACAGCTGCTCAATTTCATCCTTCAGCGCGTTGTATTTCCGCGTTTTTTCGGCCGCGCTTCCGGCGTCCTTCCACGTTTCCGGATCCGCCAGCGCGTTCTCCAGCACCGCGGCTTCCCGTTCCGCCACGGCGATCCGGGCTTCCAGCGCCGCCATGCGTTCCTTCTCCGCCTTGATCCGCTGCTGTTCCTCGCGGCTCTTCTTCTTTTCCTTGTCAATCGCGGTGCGGGTCATTCCGGCGTATTCCCCGTCCGGTTCTTCCGCGCGCGAAACCTTTTCAAAGTAGCTGTCGTAGTTGCCCAGGTATTCCTTCAGCGCGCCGTTCTCCAGCACGCATACCTTCTCCGCAAACCGGTTGATGAAATACCGGTCATGGCTCACCGCGATGATCGTTCCCGGGAAATCCGCCAGCGCGTTTTCCAGCACCTCGCGGCTGTCCATGTCCAGGTGGTTGGTCGGTTCGTCCAGCAGCAGCACGTTGTCCTTCCGCAGCATCAGCTCAGTCAGGGCCACCCGGCCCTTCTCGCCGCCGCTCAGCGTGCTGACCGGTGCGAACACGTCGTCCCCGGTAAACAGGAACATGCCCAGCGCGCCGCGCACCTCATACTGCTCCATCCGCGGAAAGCGGTCCCACACCTCGTCGAGCACCGTCTTGTTCTCGTGCAGCCCGGCCTGGTGCTGGTCGTAATACCCGATGTCCACGCCGGTGCCCCAGCGGATCACACCCGCGTCCGGCTTTTCCTCGCCGGTCAGGCACTTCAGCAGGGTGGACTTGCCCGTGCCGTTGTCGCCGATCAGGGCAATCCGGTCCCCGGCTTTCACATGGATGTCCAGGTCCGAAAACAGCACGCGGTCCCCGTAGCTTTTCTTCAGCCGGTCCGTCTGCAGCACGTCGTCGCCGGTGCGCCGCCGCGTTTCAAACCGGAAATGGACGGTTCCTTCCTCCTGGGGGCGCTCCAGGCGCTCGATCTTCTCCAGCCGCTTTTCCCGGCTCTCCGCCAGTCGGATGCTCTTCTCCCGGTTGAAGCGCCGGTACATCGCGATCACGGCTTCCTGCCGCGCGATTTCCTTCTGCTGCAGTTCCCAGGCCTTCATCCGGATTTCGTATACTTCCGTCCGTTTCTCCAGGTACTGCGTATAGTTGCCGGTATAGGTCTCCAGGCCGCCCATGAGCAGTTCCGCCATCCGCCCGCACACATGGTCCATAAAATAGCGGTCATGGCTGATCACCAGCACGGCGCCGCGGTAGCCCTGGAGGTATTCCTCCAGCCAGGCGATGCTCTTCAGGTCCAGGTGGTTGGTCGGCTCGTCCAGCAGCAGCAGGTCCGGCTCCGACAGCAGCATCCGGCCCAGGCACAGGCGTGTCCGCTCCCCGCCGCTCAGGCGGTTCACCGGCATATCCGCATGGTCCCGCAGGTCCAGTCCCTTCAGGACGCCGGATACCTGGCTGCGCCATCCGTATCCGTTCCGCCGCTCAAACTCATGCATCAGGGCGTCATAGCGGCCCCCCAGGCGGCGCAGTGCTTCGGGATCATCCCCCTGCTCGGCCATTTTCTGCTCCAGGTCCCGCATTTCGGCTTCCATCTGCACCAGCGGCTCAAATACGCTTTCCAGCGTTTCCCGGACGGTCTCCCCTTCCCGGAATTCACCCTGCTGCGCCAGGTAGCCCATCCGCAGCCCCTTCTGGATGCTGACCGTTCCGCTGTCCGCGGTTTCGATCCCGGCGATGATCTTCATCAGCGTGCTCTTGCCGCTGCCGTTCACACCCACCAGGCCCATGCGTTCCTGCTCCTGCAGGGTAAACGAAACGCCCTTCAGCACCTCATGCGTGCCGAAGCTTTTCTGTATATCCTGCACGGCCAGTATAATCATGCCTTTGAATTCTCCTGAATACAGTAAACTTCGCCCGTCTCATCCCGCAGGGCAATCTGCAGCTGCACGTCCGTGCCCGGCCGGATGCCCTCCTGTGCGAGCGTTTTTTCCGACACGCGCCGGGCCAGTCCCGGGGTATTGTTCTCCCCGCTCAGGTGGCCCAGGATCACCGTGCCGGTACCCCCGGCAATCAGCTTCAGCAGCGCCGACGCGCATGCTTCATTGCTCAGGTGGCCGTAATCCCCCAGGATCCGCTTTTTCAGCGCGGGCGCGTACTTCGGGTTCGCCCGCAGCATATCCGGATCATGGTTGCTTTCCAGCAGCACCAGGTCGCTGCCGGCAATCCGCCGGTAAACGTCGGCGGAAAAATGTCCGAGGTCGGTCGCAGTGGAAATGCTCAGGTTTCCGCCCCACAGCCGGAACCCCACCGGGTCTGCCGCGTCATGCGGAATGGAGAACGGCGACACGCCGATATCCCCCAGGTAAAACTCCCGGTCCGTCCCGATCACCCGGGTCAGTCCCGGCGGGATCTCCCCGATCTTGCTGCCGATTCCCTGCCAGGTGCCCGCCGTCGCGTACATCGGCAGGTGGTACCGCCGTGCCAGCACGCCGGCGCCGGCAATATGGTCTGAATGCTCGTGCGTAATCAGCACACCGCTGATCGTCTCCATTCCCACGCCGATCTTCGCCAGCGCGTCCGCGATCGCCTTGCCGGGCTTCCCGGCATCCACCAGCAGCCGGGTGTTTCCGTACTGCACAAACAGGGCGTTCCCGCTCGATCCGGAATACAGCGGGCAGAAATACATTTCCATCGAAAGTCAGTCGCTCCAGGTGAGATTTTTCCTACAGGTCCAGGTGCTTGGCAACGCGCTCCTCCACCGGCGGCGGCGTCATGTAGTCCGGCCCGAACAGGACAATCAGCACCTCGTCATACTTCTCCGGAATCAGGCACTCGAGGTCCTCGAACTGCCCCCGGATTTTCTTCTCAAACTGTTCCGGGTGCCACACATGCGTCATCAGCTCAAACGCGCCGTTGGACATGTGCAGGTCGTTCCCTTCCCGGTATTTCGTGGATACCTTCTCGTACCGTTTCGCCTTCCAGGCGTAGCTGAACGGAAGTCCCAGCAGGTGGGTCGCCCGCAGCAGGATCCGGTTTTTCAGCCCGAACCGGCTGTAGTCGACGTTCTTTTTCATCATACCCTGCAGCAGGTGCAGGTGCAGCAGGTGCAGCTTCCGGCGGATGCCCTCCGGCGGCAGCGCGTCGAGGATGAAGAAGTCCGTGAATGCGGCGGCCTTTTCCGGGTCCCGGTTCATCACGCGGGGTGTCCAGGTATCCAGGTAGGTCAGCTCAAACCGCGCGTCGCATTCCTTGGGATACACCGTGCGGAACCGGCTGAATTCCGCCCGGGTCATCAGCAGGTCCACGTCGTCATCCCACGGGATAAAGCCGTGGTGGCGCACGCAGCCCAGCAGCGTCCCGCACATCAGGTTATACTCAATTCCGTACCGGTCGCAGATGGCGGTGATATCCCGCAGCTGCTCCAGCAGCTCCTCGTGGATTTCCTCCAGCGTCAGTTCATGCTTCATTCAGCCAGGCCTCCGTCTTTTCCGCGATCGCTTTCGCATCCATCCCGTAGATTTCCCGCAGGTACTGCTGGCTGCCCACCACGGATGTGTAGCAGTCCTGCAGGCCGATCCGGTGGATCCGGCATCCGTTCCCGGTTTCCGCGGCGATTTCGCACACCGCGCTTCCGAATCCGCCCATAATGTTGTGCTCTTCCACCGTCACAATGTGCCGGAACCGTTCCGTCAGCTTCCGCACAGCCTCTCCGTCCATCGGTTTGATGCACGGGAAGCTCACCACCTCCGCGGAGATGCCTTTCGCTTCCAGCAGCTTCGCGGCTTCCACCGTCTGGGTCAGGATGCCGCCCGCGCTCAGCAGCGCGGTGTCCGTTCCCTCCCGCAGCGTCAGCGGCGCGGGCATTTCCCAGCCGGTCACCGGGCCGGGATGGATTTTCGGCTCATTGCCGCGGCCCAGCCGCAGGTAGCAGGTGCCCGGGGTCCGCACCGCCCGGTGCGTCACCGCCTCGGCCTCCGCCGGATCCCCGGGGGTAAAGCACGTCACTCCCGGCAAAGCCCGCAGGGCCGCGATGTCCTCCGTCGCGTGGTGGCTCATGCCGAGGCTTCCGTATACGAAGCCGCCCCCGACGCAGACGATTTTCACGTTCGCGCCCGGGTACGCGCAGTCATTCCGGATCTGCTCCAGCGGCCGCAGCGTCGGGAAATTCCCGATCGAATACACAAAAACCGTCCGGCCGGTCGCCGCAAGCCCGGCGGCCATGCTCACCATGCCCTGTTCCGCGATGCCCGCGTCGATGATCCGGTCCGGGAACCGTTCCCACATAGGTTTCAGCACGCCAAATCCCAGGTCGCCCGTAATCAGCACAATCCGGCTGTCGGCTTCCATTTCCTCCAGCAGGGCCCGTACGAAAGCGTCTCTCATGGCCGATGCGCCTCCAGTTCCTTCAGCGCTGCCTCATATTCCTCTCCCTGCGGCGTCCGGTAATGCCACAGGATGTCGTTCTCCATAAAGGATACGCCCTTGCCCTTCACGGTATGGGCCAGGATCACGCTGGGCTTTCCACTGCCCGCGTTGGCCTTCGCCCGCTCACACGCGGCGCGCAGGGCGCGCACGTCGTGGCCGTCCACGCTCTCAGCGTTCCATCCGAAGTCCTTCCACTTCTGTTCAAATGGTTCCAGCCGCAGCGTTTCCTCCACCGTGAAAAGGCTCTGCATATGGTTGTAGTCCACGATGGCGCACAGCCGGTCCAGGCCGAACTGCGCCGCCTGCAGCGCCGCTTCCCACACGGAGCCTTCGTCGCATTCCCCGTCGCCGAGCACCACCCAGGTCCGCCAGGTTTCCCCGTCCATCTTCGCGCCCAGCGCCATGCCCGTCCCGATGCCCAGCCCGTGGCCGAGGGATCCGGTGGATACCTCCACGCCGGGAATACCCTTGTGGCTCACATGCCCGCTCAGGATCGACCCGTTGCCATAGTGCGTCTTCAGCTGTTCCACCGGGAAGAAGCCCGTCTCCGCCAGGGCGGCGTAAACCGCGCTGCCCGCGTGCCCCTTGCTCAGGATCATGCGGTCACGGTCCGGCTTCTTCGGGTCCGAGGGATCCACATTCAGCACGCCCGTATACAGCACGGCGATGATCTCCGCAACGCTGAACACGCTGCCGATATGGCTTCCGCGGCTGATGTGGCTCATTTCCAGCCCGTTCCGGCGGATCAGCCATGCCAGCACTTCCGGATCCGATGTATCCGGCTTCTGTCCCCCGAACGCGCTGTGAACAAGCGCCTCATAATTATCCATGCTTCACCTTTCCGAACACGCCCCGGATGGTTTCCAGCATCAGCCGGGCATCCAGTCCGAAGCTCTGGGTTTTCGCGTATTCCACCCGCAGCCGGTTTTTCTCCGGCAGGATCAGCCGCTCAAAGTTCGCCACCGGGTCTTCTTCCCCGACGATCTCATCCTGGGCGATGTATACGATGCTGCTCCGGTCGGTCACACCCGGGCGCACCCACATGATGCACTGCTGCTCCTCCGTATACTGCGTCGTGTACAGCAGCAGCTCCGGCCGCGGGCCGACAAAGCTCATGTCCCCTTTGATGATGTTGAACAGCTGGGGCAGCTCGTCCATCTTCAGCCGGCGCATCACGCGCCCGGCCCGGGTCACCCGGTCGTCGTTCTTCGCCGTGCACCCGCCGGACTTGTCCGCGTCCACCACCATGCTGCGGAACTTGTAGATCATGAAGGGCTGGTTATGGTACCCGCCCCGCACCGCCTTGTAGATCACCGGGCCTTCCGAGTCCAGCTTCACCCACACGGCCAGCGGGATCATCAGGATCAGGCCGGGCACCAGCAGGATCAGCGCCAGCACCAGGTCCAGCAGCCGCTTGACCACCTTGCTGTAGAACGGGTGCGAAAGCGGACCGTCCCAGTAAGGCATCTCCGGCAGTTCTTTCTTGCTCATGCTTCGTTACTCCTGAATCTGGTCCAGCAGTTCGTTCAGCCGTTCCAGCTCATCCCGCGAGCTGTACTGCAGCACAATCCGTCCCTTGGTAATGCTGCCGGTCAGCGCGCTCTTCAGACCGGTCTTCAGCCGGATCTTCTCCTGCAGCTCGCCGAGCTCCGCCGGCATCGGCGCCGGGCGGCGCTTCTTCGCAGGTTTTTCCTTCGCTGCGGAGGCCAGCTGCTCCAGCCGGCGCACGCTCATGCCTTCATCTGCCGCGCGGTGCGCCAGGCGGATCTGCTCCTCCGGGTCCCTGATTCCGGCCAGCACCCGGGCATGGCCCGCGCTGATCAGTCCGTCGCGCACCATCTCGGTCACTTCCTCCGGCAGGGAAAGCAGGCGCAGCAGGTTCGCCACCGCCGGCCGGCTCTTGCCCAGCCGTGTGCTGACCTTCTCCTGCGTATAGCCGCACTGCTTCATCAGCGCCTGGATACCGCGCGCCGCTTCCATCGGGTTCAGGTCCTCGCGCTGCAGGTTCTCGATCAGCGCGATTTCCATCTGCCGGATCACGTCAATATCCTTCACAATGCACGGCACCGTCTCCAGCCCCGCGATGCGGGACGCACGGTACCGGCGCTCACCGGCGATAATCCGGTAGCGCCCGCCGCTGGCGGGAACCACCAGCAGCGGCTGCAGCACGCCCTGGTCGCGGATGCTGTCCGCCAGCTGTCCGATGCTTTCCTGGTCAAATGACTGCCGGGGCTGGTCCGGGTTCGGATCCAGTTCGCCCACGGGAATTTCCTGGATACTGGTTCCCCACTCTTCCGCGCCGGGGAACAGGGAATCCAGTCCCCGTCCGAGTCCGTGAGATTTCTTGGCCATTTTGTCAGCGCTCCTGTCTCTTACTTCTTGCCCCGGTTCCGGGAGATGACTTCCTTCGCCAGCGCGCGGTAGGCAATCGCGCCTGTGCTTCTCGGATCGTAGATATTGATCGGTTCCCCGTGGCTGGGCGCCTCACCCAGCCGCACATTCCGCGGGATCATCGTGGCAAACACCGTCTTCTTGAAGTGCTTCTTCACCTGGTCCACCACCTGCAGGCCGAGGTTTGTCCGCCCGTCCAGCATGGTCAGCAGGATGCCCTCGATCTCCAGGTGCGGGTTGAATGTCCGCTTCACCCGGTTCACGGTGTCCATCAGGCTGCGGACGCCCTCCAGCGCGTAGTATTCGCACTGGATCGGAATCAGCACCGTATCCGCCGCAGCCAGCGCGTTCAGCGTCAGCAGGCTCAGGCTCGGCGGGCAGTCGATGATCACGAAGTCGAAATCACTCCGGCACGGCGCCAGCAGCTTTTTCATGTAGAACTCCCGCTCGTTCACCGAAACCAGCTCCACCTCGGCCGCGGCCAGCCGGATATCGCTGCCCGCCAGCTTCAGCTTCTTCTGGGCGGTCGGCTGGATGCAGTCATCCAGCTTCGCGCGGCCCATCATCGCGTCATACACGGTATTCCGTTCGTTCACGGTGCACCCGAGGCCGCTGGTCGTATTCCCCTGCGGGTCCAGGTCCACCATCAGCACCTTTTTGCCGGCTTCCGCCAGGCAGGCGGATAAATTCACGGCGGTTGTGGTTTTCCCGACACCGCCCTTCTGATTCGCAATTGCAATGATTTTGCCCATATTCCGTTCACTTCCCGTGCCCGATATCGGTTCATATAAAACCAATCTATTATACCCGTAAATCCGTTCATTGTAAAGAAAAAGCCCCGCCCGGAACGAGGTCCGGAACGGGGAAAAACGGATCAGCCGATCCGCATCAGCCATTCGGTCAGGAACACGGTCACGCAGCTGGCCAGCGCCACCGGGAACAGCCCAGCCCGGAGCCATGCGAGGACCCCGCCCACCGCCAGCGCCGCAATGCCTGCCACGGGATTTCCGGCCGCGTCAATGATCGCCGGGAACGTCATCACCGCCAGTGTGGCGTAGGGCACATAGTACAGGAACGACCGCAGGAAGCGGTTGGTGATTTTCCTCCGGATCAGGGTCAGCGGAAGCACGCGCACCAGCAGGCTCACACCCGCCGCGACCAGAATCGCGATCCAGATCTGTCCGTTACTCATGCGCCGTCCCCCCTTCCTTCTCCTCGGGCACAGGGAACAGCACCGCCGCAATCGCGGAAAGCGCCACCGTCAGCACGATCACCTTCATGCCGTCCGACATGGTTTCCGGGGAAACCAGCCGGTTCAGCGCGAAGCTGCACGCGAAGGCCGCCGCGACCAGTCCGGCGATCACCTTGTTTTCCCGGGCCGGCGGCATGATGATCGCCAGGAACATGCCGTAGATCGCCACGCTCAGCGCGCTCACGACGTTGGCCGGCAGGATATTCCCGGCAATGATACCCGCCATGGTCCCGGCCGACCACATCAGGTCCGCCAGGATAAACGCGCTGCCCAGGTACGCCAGGGAAAGCTTCCCGGCATAGCCGATGACCAGCGCAAAAATTTCATCCGTAATGCAGAAGCCGGTGGCAATGCGCCCGGCCATGCCCGTCTCCGTCGGAATCCGCTGGCTGAGCGCGGTGCTCATCAGCAGGTACCGCATATTGGTGATCATGATCACCAGCGCGATTTCCCAGAAAGCCGCGCGCGCGGCGATCAGGGAATAGAGGGCGTACTCGCCCGCCGAGGCGTGGTTCAGCAGGCTGGCCACAAAACCCTGCAGCGGGGTCAGCCCCGTCTGCCGCGCGACGATTCCCAGGGAGAACGCCACCGCGAAGTAGCCCACGCCGATGGGAAGCCCGTCCCGCAGTCCCCGAAGGATCAGCCTGCGCATCCGCACTCCCCTCTTTCTCTCCCGCCGCCGGCGTTTTTCCGCGGGGCCGGTCCTTGCCAAACCCCGCACATTGGCGTATTATAGCAAAAAAGGGAGGTAATGTCTATGATCGCTCTAGCCTGTGACCATACCGGGGTTGCCCTGAAGGGTGAGCTCGCCAAAATGCTCGATGAAATGGGGCTCGAATGGAAGGATTTCGGCAATTACGACGCCGCAAACCGGGATGATGACTATCCCGTCTTCGGTTACCGTGCCGCGAAGGCAGTTGCCTCCGGCGAGTGCGACCGCGGCATCCTGATCTGCGGCACCGGCATCGGCATCGGCATCGCCGCCGGCAAGGTGAAGGGCATCCGCGTCTGCACCTGCAGCGACGTCTACAGCGCCGAGCTGAGCAAGCGCCACAACAACAGCAACATCCTCACGATGGGGGCCCGCGTGGTCGGCACCGAGCTGGCCAAGATGATCGCCCGCCACTGGCTGACCGCCGAGTTCGAGGGCGGCCGGCACCAGCGCCGCATCGATATGATCGAACGGATCGAAAACGGGCTTGACCCGGAAGCCTGATCCGAAAAAAGCAGAGAAAAAAACCGGAGCCCGCGGGCTCCGGTTTTTGCGTGCGCCGGGATTACACCAGGCGCAGTCCGGCTTCCTTCTGCTCGGCGTTGTAGCGCTTGAGCAGTCCGTGGATCCGGTCGTAGGGATTCAGCAGCTTGCTGAGGCTGCGGTCATGGTTCAGCGTTGCGATGATGTAGGAGATATACTTGCTCATGTCCGCTTCCACAAACCATTCCGTCTTCGCCAGCTCGGGATTCCGGTAGGTCAGGTTGGTGGAGATCACGCGGTCGATCAGGCCGTCGCGGTAGGCTTTTTCGTAATTCTCCAGGCCGTTGGTGAACAGGGCGAAGGTCGCGCCCGCGAAAATGCGGTTGGCCTTGCGCTTTTTCAGCTCGCGGGCCAGGTCGATGATGCTCTCGCCGCTGGAGATCATATCGTCCGCCACGAAGATGTCCTTGCCTTCCACGCTGTCGCCCAGGTATTCATGGGCCACGATCGGGTTGCGGCCGTTCACGATGCGGGTGTAGTCCCGCCGCTTGTAGAACAGGCCCAGGTCCAGCCCGAGCACGGAGGCGTAGAAGATGTTCCGGTCGATCGCGCCTTCATCCGGGGAGACGATCATCATGTGTTCCCGGTCAATGCGCAGGGTCTTGTCCCGTTTCAGCAGGGCTTTGAAAATCTGGTAGCTGGGCATCACGCTCTCGAATCCGGTGGTCGGAATCGCGTTCTGCACGCGCGGGTCATGCGCGTCAAACGTCACGATGTTGCTGACACCCATGTTTTCGAGTTCCTGCAGCGCCATGGCGCAGTCCAGGCTCTCGCGGGAAGCGCGGCGGTGCTGCCGGCCTTCGTACAGCATCGGCATAATCACCGTCACGCGCTTTGCTTTGCCGCCCATCGCGGCGATAATCCGCTTCAGGTTGGCGAAATGCTCGTCCGGGCTCATGGGAACCTTCTGGCCGAACATATCATAGGTTACGTTGTAGGCACCCGGATCCGACAGGATGTACATGTCGTATCCGCGGATGCTCTCCTTGATCATGCCCTTGGCCTCTCCGTTTCCGAAACGGGGACAGGTCACACTGATCAGGAAGTCCTGCCGTTCTGCGCCGGGCGTAGTCCGCATATCGCCGGGCTCGGTTTCCTCCGCATGGTCACGCCACTTCTTCAGCCAGGCGTTGATCTTGGCGCCGAGCTCCTCCGTGCCCGGCATCGCGATCAGTCCCAGCGGCCCAACAGGATAAGTCAGAAAAGAATCCGTGTTCCAGTCACTGACAAAATCAGTCATGGCGATCCTCCACTCCACATCAGGGCTACTCAGGGATACTACCTCACATTACGTATTATACTCCGGTTCGTTTGCTCTGAAAAGTTATTATCTGGTCTTTTCCTGTCCATTTTTTGCCATGTTTCCGGAAAGTCTTCCGGAGCGGCAACCCCTTTTACGGAAAAAGGTCCCGGGGATTTCTCCCCGGGACCTCCGGATGTTTTCCGGTCAGGTATTGTTCGCTTCCTCAAGCACTTCCAGCGTCACTTCGATGTTCTCGATGTAGTCGCCGTCATAGCTGATCTGGATCTTCTCGACGTCTTCCACCGTGTCCGGCCGCCATACGGTCACCTTCATCACGTCGCCGGCCTTGGTGCCTTCCAGCTGCGCCATCAGGTCCTCATTGGAGCCGATCACATTGCCGTTGACCTCCACCAGGATGTCCCCGGGCTGCAGTCCGGCCTTGGCCGCCGGGCCGTTCTCATCCACTTCCACGATATACGCGCCGTTCGGGATCTGGCCGTCAGTCAGTTCTGCGCCGCGCAGGGTCCGGATGGTCACGCCCAGGCGGGGCTTGCCCAGCCGGTCATTGTTCACGGTCGCTTCGCCCGTTTTCACTTCAGGCTTATCCGCGCTCAGCGCCTGCTCGATCACGGGCTTCGCCTCATTGATCGGGATGCACATGCCGATGCTTTCCACCGCCGCGCCGGAATACCGGGTGCCGCTGTACTTCAGCGTCGGGATGCCGATCAGTTCGCCGGCGGTGTTGAACAGGCCGCCGCCGCTGTTGCCGCTGTTGATGGCCGCGTCCGTCTGGATCATCGTGTTGGTAACCGCCTGCTTCCGGCCGAAACGGTCGGTCGTGGTCGTGTCGCTTTCGATCTCACGGTCCAGGGCGGAAATGATGCCCGCGGTAGCCGTCCGGGTAAATCCGATCGGGTTGCCGATAGCGATGGCCCAGTCGCCGACCATCAGGCTGTCGCTGTCGCCCAGCTTCACGGGCTCCAGCTCCAGGCCGGGCACATACAGCACCGCGACGTCCTTGTTCTCGTCGCTCGCGGCCACAGTCGCGTCATACAGTTTCTCATCGTTGTCGCCGACGGAAATCTTCAGGCTGTGCGCCCCGTCAATCACGTGGTAGTTGGTCAGCACGTATTCCTTCTCAATCACCACGCCGCTGCCGCTGCCGTACTTTTCCTCGCGGGCTTCCGGCTGCTGGTAGCCGCCGCCGTTGCCGTAGCCGTTTCCGTAGCCGCCGTTGCCGTAGCCGAAGAAGTAGTCCCACGGGAACCCGTAGCTGCCGCCGTTGCCGTAGCCGCCGTTACCGTAGCCGTTGCTGTAGTTGTTCACGATCTGGTAATTGTTCACGCCGACCACACTGTCCCGCACCTGGGCAATCGCCGCGGTAAAGGGGGAGGTCAGTACAACGGTCTCCGCCTGGGCCGCCGGCCGGTTCATCCCGAGCACGGTGCCGGCCATCACGCAGACCAGCGCAAGGGCGATGACGCCCAGTACTTTCTTACTCATCATTTTCTTCATGGGTGGAAACCTCCTTTCCGGTTTTCGGTGTCATTATATCCGGTCTTTTTGTCCGGAATATGAACGGAATATGAACATTTCGCCGGATCCCGCTTTTTTTGTCACATGCCCGGGTTGTACATGAATTCGCCGCCCCAGTAGAGGCTGCCGGCAATCGTTTCAGCCTGTTTCCCCTCAAAGAAGAAGCATACCCGCTTCATGCCGGAATTCAGGCACAGCGAATTCACAATGCTGTAGCACAGCAGCGTTTCCTTATCCGGTCCCGCGTTCTCAATTGCCCTGCGGAACGCCTCGCTCAGGTTCACCAGCAGCATATCGCCTTCCGCGGCGATTCCCAGGATATCATCCCCGCTGACCCCGTCCGGAATGGTCGGCAGGATGCCGGCTTCCCGCTCCCGCCGGTCCGGTCCTTCCAGGATGGCCTCCAGCACCGCCCGCGGGCTGTCGGTCATGTCCCGTTCCACCGGCTTTTCGCACATGGCCAGCCGGCCGTTCTTTTCATAGAAAACATTTGCGCTTCCGGTCAGGAACATTTCCGACGTTTCGCGGCGGACCAGGCCGCCCAGGATCGTTCCGACGCTGTACCGGGTACTGTCCAGCTCCGTCATCAGCGTATCCCCGACCCGCACGCACACGGCCGTCACCCCCGGCACAAAGGTCGACAGGGTGCACGCCACCGCGGCGATCAGGCAGGACCGGTCTGTGTTCCACTCCTCCGCCAGCTCCCGGATATTGTCCCGGAAGCTCACGGTGATCAGCTTCCCGCCGTCATCCAGCACGCTGGTCACCGGCATATGCAGCATGTAATCCGTCAGGTTCGGCAGCCCGGTGTTTCCGTCCTTCCGGTGCACTGCCTCATTCACCGCTTCCACCAGTACGGCAGCCAGCTGGTCCGGCTTCTGCCCGGGGAAATTCATCATCCGGCTTTCACAGCCGATTCCCCGCCCGTCCTTCAGCGGGTAGTATACCGTTGCCGCCGCGCTCAGCGGGGTCTTGCCGCTGTCGGCGCCCACCGGCGTCCGTTTCGAGCCCATCTGCTCCCACAGCACCGGCAGGTTCTCACCCGGATGCCCGGAAAGCGTGCCCATCGGCAGGCTGCCATTCACGTCCAGCGCCACGCTCTGGCTGGCTGTCAGCACGTTCACGCCGCTGATCTCATCCAGCGCGCACAGTGTGGTCGCCAGCGCCACGCTCAGCTTGTAGTAATTGCTGTAATCCATCCGGAGTGCGGAAGGCTCCAGGTTCACCGTGCAGATACCGCCGCTGATTTCCGGCGGCTGTCCTCGGTACAGTGCCAGCGGCTGTCCCATCATGGTACTTTCGCTTTCGGATTCCAGCAGCATGCGGACCAGCGTTTCCGCCGTATCCTTCAGGTTGGTTTCCTCCAGGTGGACGGTCTGCGTCCGCAGCTGCAGTTCGTTCGGGCCGGCCATGTAAATCGTGTAGTCCCCGGCCTTGCGCACGGCCCGGTCCCCGTCCGGCGCCTTCAGGTCCACCACCGCGGGAGCCAGCGTCGGACTCGGTGCCTTCTCCTCGCCGCTTCTCCCGGCGCATCCGCTCATCACGAGTCCCGCGCAGAGGGCCAGTGCCAGGCACAGCATCCGTTTTCCGATTCCTCTGTTCATTGCGGCACTCCTTCCCGGGGCAGGACCACCGTGAACTCAGTGCCTTTCCCTGTTTCGCTGTATACGGAGATCGTTCCGCCGTGCGCGGCCACCAGCTGTTTCACGATGCTCAGGCCCAGGCCGGTTCCGCCCGTTTCCCGGCTCCGGGCCTTGTCCACCCGGTAGAACCGTTCGAAGATATGCTTCTGGTCTTCCTCCGGAATGCCGATGCCGTCATCCCGCACCCGCCAGACCAGGCTTCCGTTCTCCTCGGTCAGCATGATGCCGATATGCCCGCCTTCCGGCGTATACTTGATCGCGTTGTCCGTCAGGTTGTACAGGATCTGGTTCAGCTTCAGCCGGTCGCCCTGCATGGTCAGGTCCGGCTGCACATTGCCGATCAGGTGCTGCTGCCGCTTCTCGGCCGCCGGTGTCAGCATCCGGATAGTCTCCCATGTCAGCGCGCTCATGTCCACCGGTTCGGTCTTCATTTCCATGCTTTCGCTGTCGATCCGCGACAGGGTCAGCAGGTCGTTCACGATGCCGGTCAGCCGGTCAATCTCGTGGTTCATGTCCTGCATGAACTCCGTGCGCAGGTCCTGCGGCATGTCCGGCTCATACATCACCGTTTCCAGCATGATCTTCATGGTCGTCAGCGGTGTCCGCAGCTCATGGCTGGCATTGGAAACGAACTGGCTCCTGGACTGGTCCAGCCGTTCCAGCTGTTCCGCCATGGTGTTGTAGTTTTCGGCCAGTTCCCGCAGCTCGCCGCTGCCGCGCACCGGGGCGCGGACGCTCAGGTCGCCCTTCCCCATCTTTCTCATCGTCCGGCTCAGGTCGGTAATCGGCTTGGTCAGCACCTGGCTCAGGAACAGCGCCAGCAGCAGGGCCGCCAGCACAATCACCGCAAACACGCGGATCAGCTGCAGCTGCACCGTCCCCAGCGAGTCCATCAGGCTCTGGATCCGGCTCACAAAAAGCAGCGCGCCGATCCGTCCGTTCCCGCCGGTCATCTCATGCACGCTGTATGCCACATATTCGGCGTTTTCCTCGCCGCTCATCTCCCGCACGGTATCCCGGCCGGGCGTATACCGGCCGTAGGCCGCAGTCTCCCCCGCCGTCAGCACCTGCAGCACTTCCTCCAGCTGGATCCGCCGGCCGCACATCGCGCCGAACGTATCAAACTGGACCTTGCCGTCGTTATCAATCACCATCAGCCGCCCGTTCATGGACTGGGCGTTCTCCGCCAGCACCCGGTTCAGCTCCTCCGGCATGCCGTTCTCAAACAGGTCCGCCGCGGAGGCCGCGGCCTTTTCCGTCAGCAGGCTGTCCTCCCGTTCCCGCTGGTCGAACATATATCCGCTGACCATGCCGGTCAGGTTGGTGGCTGCCACGCCGAATGAAAGTCCGACAATGACAAAAAAAGCCAGCAGGATTTTCCACCTGATGCTGGCTCCGAATCCGTACTTTTTAGTCCTGATCCGTGAAATAGTAACCAACCCCCCACTTGGTAAAGATGAATTCAGGCTTTGTCGTATCCCGTTCAATCTTTTCCCGCAGGCGGCGGATATGAACGTCCACAGTGCGTGCGTCCCCGGCGTAGTCATACTTCCACACGGTCTCCAGCATCTGCTCCCGGCTGAACACCATGCCGCGGTTCGTCACAAACATCTGCAGCAGGTCAAATTCCTTGGCGGTCAGCTTGATGTCCTTCCCGCCCAGGGTCACGCTGCGCTTGACCAGGTTGATTTCCATGTCATGAACCCGGATCAGGCGGTGCTCCTGCTGCTGTACGCTGCCGGAAACCCGGCGCAGGATCGTCTTGATCCTGGCTTTGACTTCCAGGATGTTGAAGGGCTTGGTCATATAATCATCCGCGCCGTATTCCAGGCCCAGGATCTTGTCCATGTCGTCTCCCTTGGCCGTCAGCATGATGATCGGAACGTCGCTGCGCTCCCGGATCCGCTGGCATACAGCGATCCCGTCCAGCTTCGGCAGCATCACGTCCAGCAGGATCAGGTCAAATCCGCCGGATTCGAACATGGCCAGCGCTTCCTCGCCGTCCATGGCGCTCTCCGTTTCGTATCCTTCCTGTTCCAGCGTGTATTTCAGACCTTTCAGGATCAGAGGCTCGTCGTCGACCAACAGGATCCGTTTGCCCACTGAAAACACCCTTTCGTACCCAATATCTTCTAAATCTTAAACTATTTTTTCCGGAAATGCAAGTATTTGTTACAAAAATAGTACGTTTTTGGGCAAAAGGTTCATATTTATCGCATTTTTTGTTCCCGTTGACGCAAAAAAAGGACAGCCCGCAGGCTGTCCTTTGGATTGATACGTCCGGATTATTCGTAGGTGACCTGGCGGATTTCCTTGTTGTAATCCATCAGGATGATCATCGTCTTGCCGCGCATCAGGGGCATCTCATTGCCGTTCTCATCGTAGAACACGGTGCGGTCCGTCAGGGTGTCCCGGTTCCACACGCCGGCATAGTGTTTTCCGCCCATGAAGATATCGGCATTTCCGGTTCCGAGCTCGGTGATCACCGGCATCTCGGCGCCCTGGCTCCAGTCGATGTTGACGCTCTGGATAATCACATTGCTGAAGGTGATCGGGTTGCCGTGGGTGAAGTCGATCGTCACCTCAGCATTGCCGGCCTTCTTCACGCTCACAGGCGCCAGCTCGTCATACAGCACCGCGGTGCCCGCGTTGATGTTCGCAGCATCCTTCAGGATGTACCGGTAATAGATTCCCTCTGCCTCGTCATACTCAAACATGGAGTTGAAGTAGAAGGGGAATTTCTCCTCGCTGGTCTTGTTGGCCGTGTTGTTCCAGGATACGTAGACGTTCGTCGCGTCGTCGCCGCCTTCCGGCGCGGTATCCGTGAACAGGTAGGTATGGTTGCGGGGCTGGATATCCTCCTTGGCCACCACGTCCGTCATGATGCCCGGCGCGTAGTACACCACGTTGTCAGCGATATCGCCCATGGTCTTCACGCGGTAGTGGTGCGCACCCCATTCCTTCGGGTACATACCGTCATAGAACACGCTGGCTCCGGGGGAACCCGGCGCTTCCGGCACATGCCATCCCAGCGCGCGGATTGCCGTGGAAACATCCGTATCGCCGCCGCCGGCAGCCTGGTGTCCGTGGTATACGATCGGAGCATTCCACTCCTCACGGAGCCACACATGCATCACCCGCATGCTGCGCGTGCATCCGACCCACTCGGGGATGGTATCGGAATATACCATTGTCAGCCGGGTAACACCCTTGTAGTCCTTGGGAGCTTCATAAATCACGTCCGCATAGCTCGCGAAAAGGGGAGCGCGGTTGCCGATCCCGGAACCGCTGTTCGTCACCTGCACCATCAGGGGCATATACTGGCCGGTCACAGCCATTCCCACAAAACCATCCTTCACGTCCTTGCCGGCTTCAGCAAGGTCGCGTCCGGTCGTGGGGCTGATACCGGCAGGTACCGTGTTCTCCCCCGCTTTGTTGATTGTAATATTTCTCTGCGCCAGTCCATCGATCTTCGTTGGTTCTGCCATCGCAGCCGTTAACGCGAATACCATCACGATTGTCAGCAGGATGCTTACTGCTTTCTTCAAGTCATACACTCCTTTCCGGCCTGCATACCCGCATAGCCGTTCGTATCCTATCACAGCCAAAATACTTTGTCAAATTCGCTGTGCAGCCCTGAATACAGGCGCAAAAAGTCCGGTCCGGAATGAATCCGGACCGGAGCTTCCCTCTGTTGTCAGGCGGCGATGTCTTCCCGGTGAATGTACCGTTTCAGGGGCTTGTAGAGCAGTGCAGCCGCCACCTCGGTAACCACAAGCTCCGCCAGCATGTACCAGCCGTTGTACAGCAGGGAATACATCCAGGGGCTGGTCATCGTCATGTTCATGAAGGATTCGGGCATCCAGCCGCCCCAGATCCATACGCCCGTGATGAAGTGGCACAGGAACCGTCCCACAAACACCACCGCAATTCCGATCAGCACGGCCTTCAGGGTCTTGCCGAAAGGCTTCTCCAGCGCGCCGGAGAAGCCGATCACGGTATAGGCAATCACATAATCCAGGAAAATGACACCCAGTGCCGTCGCGAAAGTGGTTGCGTAGCCGACGTTGTCCAGGCCCAGCAGCAGCTGGATCAGGCTGTAGGCGAAAGCGGTCAGCACGCCCCACTTCCATCCCCAGCGGTGGCTGACCAGTACCAGGGGCAGCATGCTCACGATGGTGACACCGCCGCCGAAGGGCAGGTCGATCTTCAGCATGCTCAGCACCGTTGCGATCGCAATGAACAGGGCGCTCTCCACAAGTTTCCGTACTGTTTTGTTCTGCATTTTGTTTCCTCTCCTTTTATATCCGGTCGTTTCCGCCATACAAAAAACCCACATGCTTTCGCACGTGGGGAAACGACGCAAGCCGCTTCCCTACGGTAGGATGACCTACACAGGTTCCAAGGGTCGGGCTCCAGCCCCTCTCAGCCCCTTGCGGGGCGCCCCCAGCGTCTTTGTTCCGACGGAACGCGGTTATTATATCACGTCCGGAAATCCTGTCAATATTCCTTCCCCCAGCCGCGTCCGGCCGGCCTCTGTTTTTTCATTGTTCAGGCTATTGACGCCGAAAACCCGCTGGTTTATCATTGCGGTGCGATGAAGGAGTCCCAGTAGGAAGATATCAGCCTGTTCAGAGAGCCGCCGGTGGGTGCAAGGCGGCCGGGCCGTCTTGCCGAATTACCCTCCGGAGCTGCAATCCCAATCCCGCCCCGCGGGTAGTAGGAACGCCGGGTTCGCCCGTTACCGCGTTACGGATATGTTTGTATCCTGAGGCTGCCTTCACGGCAGTAAAACTGAGGTGGTACCGCGAGAAATTCGCCCTCTGTGTTCATGGAACACAGGGGCTTTTTTCATACGCGGACCCGGAAAGAAGGGTTGTCTGTGTCTTTCGGTGAACTCGCGCTCAAACTCGGCATGCTCCTGGTCTTCTTCGGTGTCATGATCTATGTCGGCTTCTACTGTCGCAAGCACTCCACCGATGTCAACGGCTTCGTGCTCGGCGGCCGGAACGTCGGCCCCTGGCTCACGGCCTTTGCCTACGGCACTTCCTATTTCTCCGCCGTCATCTTCGTCGGCTATGCCGGCCAGTTCGGCTGGAAGTTCGGTATTGCCTCCACCTGGGTCGGTATCGGCAACGCCCTGATCGGTTCGCTCCTGGCCTGGGTTATCCTCGGCCGGCGCACCCGCGTCATGACGCAGCATCTTTCCAGCGCCACCATGCCGGACTTCTTCGAGAAGCGCTTCTCCGCCACCTCGCTGAAGATTGCCGCCTCCATCATTATCTTCATCTTTATGATCCCCTACACCGCCTCCCTGTACAACGGCCTGAGCCGCCTGTTCCGGATGGCGTTCGGGATTGACTACTCCGTCTGCGTCATCGTCATGGCGGTGCTCACCGCGGTCTACGTCATCGTCGGCGGCTACATGGCCACCGCGGTCAACGACTTCATCCAGGGCATCATCATGCTGTTCGGTATCGTGGCCGTCATCGGCGCGGTCCTCGGAAACAACGGCGGCTTCATCGCCTCCCTGAACGGTCTGGCTGCCGCGCAGGATCCCTCGATCGCCAACGGCGATGTTCCCGGCATCTTCAACTCCTTCTTCGGTCCGGATCCGCTGAGCCTGCTCGGCGTTGTCCTGCTCACCTCCCTGGGTACCTGGGGCCTGCCGCAGATGGTCGGCAAGTTCTACGCCATCCGCAGTGAGGGCGCCATCCACAAGGGAACCATCATTTCCACCTTCTTTGCCATCGTGGTGGCCGGCGGCTGCTACTTCCTGGGCGGCTTCGGGCGCCTGTTCTCCGATAAGATCGACATTGCCGCCAACGGCTATGACTCCATCATCCCCACAATGCTGGAATCCCTCTCCCCGTTCCTGATCGCGGTGGTCATCATCCTGGTGCTCTCCGCGTCCATGTCCACGCTGTCCTCCCTGGTGCTCACCTCCTCCTCCACCGTCACGCTGGACCTGCTGAAGGGAAAGCTCATGAAGAAGATGGATGAGAAGAAGCAGCTCCTGGTCATGCGGATCCTGATCGTGGTCTTCATCGTGATCTCCGCGGCCCTGGCTATCGTCCAGGCCAAGTCCAGCGTGGCCTTCATCGCCCAGGCGATGGGCGTCAGCTGGGGCGCCATGGCCGGCGCGTTCCTCGCGCCCTTCCTCTACGGCCTGTACTGGAAGCGCACCACCAAGGCCGGCTGCTGGGCTTCCATGGTCTTCTCCACTGTCTTCATGATCATCGACATGCTGGGCAACCTGAAGGTCATCAACGTCAACCTCGGCCTCCTGCAATCGCCGATCAACGCCGGCGCCTTCTGCATGATCGCCGGCCTGGTGCTGGTGCCCCTCGTCAGCCTGATCACCAAAGCTCCCTCGAAGGACCAGGTCGATGCAATCTTTGCCTGCTACGACCGCAAGGTCCTGGTCAGCGCCAAGGATTCCATCGAAGTGGCCGAAGACGCCTGATCCCAAAAACACAACCGGCACGGGAATTGCTCCCGTGCCGGTTTTCTTATGTCTCCGTACTCAGAAGGTCACGGTCTTCGGCACTCCGCCGAAACTGGAGAACGTCGCCGTCGCGTTGCGGAAGTACAGCACCTCGGTGTTGTCATCGTCCGCCTTGTACATGCCCTGCAGGGAGGGATAGGCGTCCAGCATATGCTGCTTCGCTTCAATCCGCTCGTCCGGGATCAGCTCGCCCGCCACGCGGACCCACGTCCCGTTCGCGAACGCGCAGATCTCCGCCTTCGGGTTCTTCAGCAGCTGTTTGGATACGTCCTTCACCTTGCCGGTCTGGATGTACAGCTTTCCCTCGAAGATGTCGATTGTGCCGAACGGCCGCACCCGGGGCTGGTCCCCGTCCACGGTCGCCAGGTAGTAGGTTCCGCAGTTCTTCAGAAATTCATAGACTTCCTGCATCGATAATGCCTCCTTTGTCGTTGGTTGGAATATGCATTCCGGCGGTATGTCAGCCGGCCGGTTTATCCCCGAATGCGTCCATCGCGATCTTCACGGAATCCCGCACGTCCTTTGCGTAATCATCCGCGCCGATCCGCGCGGCATAGTCGGCCGTCACCACGGCACCGCCCACCATCACGCGGGGCGGATTATCCAGTGCCTTCAGCTGCCGCACGGTTTCCTCCATAGCCGGCAACGTGGTCGTCATCAGCGCGCTGAGCCCGACCAGGCGGATGTTCTTCTCCACGGTCTCGCGCACAATCACCTCCGGCGGCACGTCCCGCCCGAGGTCAATCACCCGCCAGCCGTAGTTTTCCAGCACCGTCACCACGATGTTCTTTCCGATATCGTGGATGTCGCCCTGTACCGTCGCCATAATCAGCGTGCCCCGGTCCTGGGTCTTGCCGCCCTGCTTCAGCACCGCTTCCTTGATCTGCTCGAACGCAGCCTGCGCGGCCTGCGCGGCACTCAGCAGCTGCGGCAGGAACACCGATCCCTTTTCATAGGCTTCCCCGGTCTTTTCCAGGGCCGGAATCAGCTCCTGCTCCACGATTTCCATCCCGCTGCCGGCCTTCAGCGCATCCGCCGTGATCCGCGCGGCTTCCTTCTTCATTCCCCGCCGGATCGCGTCCTGCAGCGTCAGTTCCTTCCCGGCGGCCGCCGGCGCGGCCTTCACCTCCGCCGCCGCCTCGGCAAACCGGTCCACATAGGCCCGGCAGCTTTCATCCTCGCCGCTCAGTACCCGCCGTGCGGCGACCATGTCCATCATTTCCTTCTGGTTCGGGTTGATAATCGGCAGCTTCAGTCCCGCCTCAAACGCGCTCATCAGGAACGCCTGGGTCACCAGCATCCGATTCGGCAGGCCGAAGGAGATATTGCTCACACCCAGCACGGTGTTCAGCCCGAGCTCTTCCGTCACGCGCCGTACCGCCTTCAGCGTTTCCATCGCCTGCTCCTGCTGCGCGGATACCGTCAGCGTCAGGCAGTCAATCCAGATGTCCTCCTTCGGAATCCCAATGGCCAGCGCCCGGTCCATAATCCGCTTCGCGATCTCAAAACGGCCCTCCGCCGTCTGCGGAATGCCCTTCTCGTCCAGGGTCAGCCCGACGACTGCCGCGCCATATTTCTTCACCAGCGGCAGCACCGTCTCCATGCTTTCTTCCTTGCCGTTCACGGAGTTGACGGCCGCTTTGCCGTTGTAGATCCGCAGGGCAGCCTCCAGGGCCTTCGGGTTCGTCGTGTCCAGCTGCAGCGGCAGATCCACCGCCGCCTGGATCGCCTGCACCGCCCGCGGCAGCAGCGATACCTCGTCGACGCCGGGATAGCCCACGTTCACGTCCAGGATATCCGCTCCGGCGTCCATCTGGTTCACAGCCAGCTCCACCAGGTAATCCAGGTCCTCCTCCAGCAGCGCCTGCTGCAGGCGTTTCTTGCCCGTGGGGTTGATCCGCTCGCCGATCACCATCACCCGCCCGGTTTCCTTGCATACCGGCGGCGTGCAGACCGCGCCGCGCGCCGGACGGAAAGTCCGCGGTGTCCGGTCCGCGGCGGTCTTCACCGTCTCCCGGATGAAGTCCGGATCCGTTCCGCAGCAGCCGCCCAGGATATCGGCGCCGGCTTCCGCCAGGGACACCATCAGCCCGCCGAATTCCTCCGGGCCCACGTTGTACGCGCCCGTCACCGGATCCGGCAGGCCCGCGTTCGGCTTGGCAATCACCGGCAGGGAGGTGTTCATCCGGATTTCCTTTACGATGCCCGCCATCTCCGCCGGTCCCAGGGAACAGTTGACGCCCACGGCGTCCGCGCCCAGGCCTTCCATGGTCCGGGCCATCGAGGCCGGCGTGCATCCGGTAAACGTCCGTCCCGTCGCGTCAAAGCTCATCGTCACGAACACCGGCAGGCCGGTGTTTTCCTTCGCGGCCAGCAGGGCGGCCTTCGCCTCGTACAGGTCGCTCATCGTTTCAATCACAACCAGGTCCGCGCCGGCTTCCGCGCCCGCCCGTGCGATCTGCGCGAACATGTCGTAGGCTTCCTCAAATTTCAGGGTGCCCAGCGGAGCAAGCATCACGCCCAGCGGCCCGATGTCCAGCGCCGCCATCGCCCCGGTTTCCGCCGCGCATTCCTTCGCGATGCGGACGCCCGCGGCCACGATCTCCTCCACCGTATACCCGGTCTTTTCCATCTTCATCCGGTTGGCGCCGAAGGTATTCGAATACACCACCCGGCTTCCCGCCTGCACATACGCGCGGTGAACCGCCCGGATTCTGTCCGGGTCGGTAATATTCAGCAGTTCCGGAATCTCTCCCGGCTTCAGTCCGTTCCGCTGCAGCATGGTTCCCATGCCGCCGTCCAGGATCAGCGGGCATTTAAGCTCCACATACAGTCCCCCTTTTCCGGTACGCGCACTCCTCCCGGAGTGTGCAGTACGCGCATCCGCGGATCTTCGCGCCCTGCGGTTTGTCCGACAGGCCGATCACCGCGGTCACCGATTTGGACGGAATCATCAGGCAGCTGGCGGTCACGGTCACGCCCAGCCGCCTTCCGGCATCCACCGCCCGCAGGATCCAGTCCTGCGTTTCCAGCGGGATATCCCCGTATCCGGAGCTGAACCGGTCCGTCCGGTACATGCCGGGAAAACGCCCGGCCAGCTCTTCCTCCGCCGCGTCGCATCCGGCTTCGACCAGGGCGCTTCCGCACGCGTCCAGCACCACCGCCCGCGCCATGTCCCGGGCCGACCAGGCCCGCTGCATTGCGTCAAACTCCGCGCCCAGCGTGCATACCATCAGCACGGCGGTTTCGCATTCCTGCAGCATGTTCACGGCCAGCTTCCCGGGCAGGATTTCCCCCGCCTCCCGGAACAGCACGCCGCCCTCCTGCATCTCAATATGGAACGTCCGCCAGGTAAACCGGGGCTTCACTGCCTTTTCCAGCTCCTCCGCGATCTCCGCGGTCATCTCCCGGATTTCGGCGTTTCCCTTCCCGGCGCCCATGTAACGGACGGCGTCATCCACGTTCAGCTTCATGCGTGATCTCCGTCCCACAGGATTTTCGACAGGTTCTTCATAATCCGTCCGGCCACGTCCGGTTTGTTCATCGTATATACGTGAATATGGCGGATCCCGTTCGCGATCAGGTCAATAATCTGTTCGGACGCGTACACAATTCCCGCCTGTGTCATCGCCTCCGGATCCGTTCCGAAACAGTCCACAATCGCCCGGAACCTCTGCGGCACGTCTGTTCCGGACATGGCGATACTGCGCTTGAGCATCTTCGCACTGGTAATCGGCATGATACCGGCGATCACCGGAATATCGATTCCCGCTTCCCGCGCCCGGTACAGGAAGTTGTAGAAAATGTCGTTGTTGAAGAACATCTGTGTGGTCAGGAAGTCCAGTCCCGCGTCCGCCTTCTCCTTCAGGTGCCGCAGGTCCTCGCGCTTGTTCTCACTTTCCACATGTCCTTCCGGATAGCACGCGCCGCCGATGCAGAAATCCCCATTCTCCCGGATATCGCGGATCAGCTCCACCGCGTACCGGTAATCCGTGGATACCTTCCCGTCCGCCGGGATATCGCCGCGCAGCGCCAGGATGTTCTCGATCCCCTTCTCCCGGTATACCTCCAGCATTTTCATCACGTGTTCCCGTCCGGAGGAAACGCAGGTCAGGTGGGCCAGGGTCGGCACGCCGAACCGGTTCTGGATCTCCTCGGCGATCCCCGCGGTAAATTCGCCCGTTCCGCCGCCGGCGCCGTAGGTCACGCTCATGAAATCCGGGTTCAGCCGGGCAATCTCCATGGCCTTTTCCGCGGTCTCGGTATATTTCTCCGATGTTTTCGGCGGGAATACCTCCAGTGAGAATGTCACGCCTTCCCGCTTCAGCAGTTCACTGATCCGCATCGGTCTGTCCTCCTCCAGGTTTCTTTCAGTTATCCAGGATAATCACCCGGGTGTGGTACGGCAGGTGCGTCCACAGCCAGTAGATGTTGATTTTGCAGTCTTCCGTCACGAACGGGCCGACCCGCACGCATCCGTGGGATGCCTTCTGCCCCAGCATCGGCAGCGTCTCGCTGTAATCCCGCATCCGGCCGCTCCGGGTAAAGCCGACCCCGTGGATGATGTTCCCGGCGTCGTACCGGATCGGGTACTCATACCGGAATCCCTCCTGCGCGAAGCTGGCGCCCATCCGCAGGTTCGTCAGGAACGCGCCGGCCGGGGTTTCCCGATAGGTATAGATTCCGCTCACCTTCCCGGTGGATACCGGCAGGGTCGCGATCTTCTTCCCGTCCTCGTATACGGCCATCGTCTGGTCCCGCTTGTCCACCAGTACCCCGTAATGCTTTCCGGGCATATACACCGTCAGCATATCCTTCCGCAGGTACCCGGTCACCCGGCTTCCGTCCGTATGGGTCCAGGCGCTTACGCATACCCAGTCCCCGTCTTCTTCCAGCACTTCCAGTCCCTGGGTCGCGCACCGCAGGGATCCGACCACCTTGCTGCGCCGGCTCGGCTGCTGGTACAGGTCGTACCGGGTGTAAACGCTTTTGCCTTCAATCACCACGGACGGCTTCATCATGATTTCCCAGATTTCCTCGTCCGTCATCCCGCGCTCGGGAATCACCGGACCGGTCACCCCGATCTCCGGCATGCTTTCCCGTGTCTGCTCCACACGCAGGGGATACGTGAATGAATAATCCGGATTTGCCCTGGAGCGGAAGAACAGCGTATAGTCCCCGGGCTCCAGCGTTTTTCCCCGCCCGATGCTCCCGTTCCAGAAAAGGCTGTCCCCGTCCTCCGCGGTAATCCAGTCCGTCTTGGTCCAGATCTTCTTCCCGTCCCGCAGCACGTCCATATCCACGTTGCACATGGCACTGACGTAGTATTCCGCAAACCAGCGTTCGCTTCCGTCCAGGTACAGCGTTTCCGAGGATGGCAGCGCATATACCAGCGTCGGGGTGGTTCCGCTGATCGTAAACTGGGCGGACGCCGTCCGTTCCTGTCCGTCGTCCCCCGCCAGCGTCACCTCAATCCGGTACGGTCCGGCAAACATCCGCTCCAGGTTTTCGCCCAGCCCGTTCCAGGGGATGCTGTTCTCCCCTTCCGAAAGGTCGGCTTCCATTGTCCGCCACACGTACTTTTTCATGTCCACCAGGCGGAGCACGGCTTTCCCGGCCACGGGCGACTGGATCCGGATCTGGCTGGTGGTATAACCCTTCACCTTTTCCGGCATTTTCACCTTCAGCAGTGTTTCTTCCCCCGCTGCGCACGCAAAAAGAAGCAGCACTGCAGCCAGTATAGCCGGCAGGATCATCCGCTTCCGGATCCGCACGCGGCACCGCTCCTTTCAGGAAAAGCCTTTATTCAAATAATTATATCATAGATAGGCCTGAAAAAGGATAGGAAAACTGTATTATTCGTGTGCAGGGTGGCAGGGGTTTCAACACATGGGGACGGTCCTTTTGTGCCCGCCCGTCTGCTGCCAATTCTGAGATTTTATCTTCGTTTATGCTCTCAATCGATGTAGTTGCCCAAGTAATCACCTGGAGATTCGAACTCCTGTCCGCAACCTCAATCGTCGCATTACTCCCTTGGAACGGTCGCACTGCTCGTTTCGGCTGACGAACTCACTTCATTTCGGCTTCGCCGACAGTCCATTGGGTGGCTAATTGCATAGGAGATTCGAACTCCTGTCCGCAACCTCAATGGTCGCAGCTCCCCACTGGGGAGACTGCTCCCTTTCGGTTGAGAAAAGATTCGATGAGATTCCCGCCGCAGGCGGTCGGTTGAACTAAATTCGAACTCCTGTCCGCGCCCTCAATCGGCGCAACTGCCCACTGGGCAGATCGCTTGTTTCGGGCGAGAAAAGCTCTGTCGAAATTTCCGCCACCGGCGGTCGACAGAGCTTTTCCCCCTCCACTGCACTGGCGCGAGTGTTGGGAGGCAGGAGGGCGAATCGACTGTGCTCCAAAACAAAAAAATCAGACATCCACAAGGGATGTCTGGTTTTTTGTGGAGCATAGGAGATTCGAACTCCTGACCCCAACACTGCCAGTGTTGTGCGCTACCAACTGCGCTAATGCCCCGAACAGCGGATATATTATCATATCCGGCGCAGTTTGTAAAGCGGTTTTTTCGGATTTTTTCGTTTGGCGTTGTGCTTTGGGTTACGACGGGAATTCATCCTGGAAAACCTTTACCAGCAGGAGCCGGCCTTCCCGCAGGGAGATGCGGGCGGTTTGCCCGGGCAGGACCTCGTTGCTCACGCCGTACTGGAATTCCCCGGTGATCGTTCCGTCCTCCAGGGGGTATTTCGCCCCGGTGATCCGGATTCCCGCCGCGAGGCCGCCGACGGCCAGGAGGGAGAAATACGCGCAGTCATCGCTGACTTCCGCCTCACCGCGGGAGATGATGCGCGTCTCGGACCAGTCGTCCAGAATGCAGGCGGTTTTCCCCGCCGCGTCCAGGTACTGCAGGATGGAGAGGTTTGCCAGGGTGTGATCCAGTCGTTCGCCGATCACGCCGATCAGGAGGAAGTCGTCATATCCCCGCCGCACCGCTTCCTTCACCGCAAAGAAGGTATCCGTATCATCCTTCTCGCGGGGCAGCACGATGGTTTCCACGTCCGTATCCGGTTTCTCATGGGAGTCAAAATCCCCGACGATCAGGCCCGGCTTCACCTGCAGGAGGGTAAGATGCCGCAGCCCGCAGTCGCAGAATATGCCGAAATCATCCTCCCGCAGGAAACGGTTGATCCGGTCATACCGGGTGATTCCGGCGCCGCCGATAATCACGCATCGCTTCATGGCAGGTTCCCTCCCCTTTTTTCAGGCTCCCAGGATCTCCCGGATTTCCTGCTTGCATTTCAGGAATGCCGGTTTCAGGTCAAAGTCCTTCCGGTCGTCCCGTTCCGCGGGAACCCGGATTTCATGCCGGATCTCCCCGGGCGTTCCCGTCAGCAGGTAAATCCGGTCGGACAGCATAATCGCTTCGTCCACGTCATGGGTAATCAGCAGGGTGGACAGTCCGATCTTCCGGGCGACCTCCAGGTACCACCGGTGCATCTGGCCTTTGGTGATCATATCCAGCGCTGAAAACGGCTCGTCCAGCAACACCACGCCATGGGATGCCAGGTAGGTCCGCAGCAGAGCCGCGCGCTGGCGCATGCCGCCGGACAGCTGTGCGGGATACATCTTCTCCGTTCCGGCCAGCCCGAACTGTTCAAAATAAACATTCGCCTGTTTCGCGGCTTCTTCCTTCTTCATTCCGCGGATCACCAGCGGCAGCGTCACATTGTCAATCACGCGCTTGTGCTCCAGCAGCAGGTCCTTCTGCAGCATATAGCTCACCTGGCCGGGCCGGCCGGTGATATCCGTGCCGGAAAGGAAAACCTTTCCGGCATCGGGCCGGACCAGCCCGGAAATGATGTTCAGCAGCGTGGTTTTCCCGGATCCGCTCAATCCCAGCAGGGACACGATCTCCCCTTCCGAAAGCCGGACGGAGATGTCGCGGATCACTTCCCGGGAATCAAATGATTTGGAAATCCCGCTTGTTTCCAGCAGTTCCATCGTATCAGTCCTTCGGCAGGTAGTCGTTGCTGTATCCGATGCCGCGCAGGTCATGGGCGGTCAGGTTGTTCTCAAACAGCCAGCCGTAGAAGGCATCCCATCTTTCCGGGTCAAACACGCCCCAGTCGGCCGCGTCCGCGATATACTGCGCGGAAATCCATTCCTGGCTGGCGTAAACCAGCTCCCGGGAGTCCTCCAGCGACCGGGTATTGTCCCCGGCGATCAGCATATCCGCGGCTTCCTGCGGATGCTCCGCCGCGTAGCGGTAGCCTTTGGCGGTCGCTTCCAGGAATGCCCGGGCGGTCTCCGGGGAATTCTGCAGGAAGTCGTTGTTCCCCAGGATCACCGGGGTGTAATAGTCCAGTTCTTTGCCCAGGGAAGCGAAGTCCCAGTAGTCGCATTCGATGTTTCGCAGCCCGGCGCCGATCGCGCCCCATCCGTAGAACACCCAGATGGAATCCGTCTGGTGCGCCTGCAGGGCGCCGGGTTCATCCGTGATGTTGTTCGGGATCAGGCGAACCTTGTCGAAATCGGCGCCGTCCTTCTCCATGCACCAGCGCAGCATTGCCAGCTCCACGGGGCTTTCCCAGGTGGAGTAGACCTTGCCTTCCATTCCCTTCGGGGAGGTAATCCCGTCGCCCTTCCGGGAGATGATGCCGGAGGTGTTGTGCTGCAGCACCGCGGCCACCGCGGTCACGCACAGCGGATCATCCCGGTCCAGGGCGGCCGCCATGCTGTCCTGCGCGGTCACGGAGAACTGCGCCTGTCCGGCGGCGCACATCAGGGTCGCGCCGTCTTCCGGCGGCTGCACGATTTTCACGTCCAGGCCGGCTTCCCGGTAGTATCCAAGTGCCTGCGCGGCATACACGCCGGTATGGTTTGTGTTGGGGGTCCAGTCCAGGCAGAACGTCACGGGAACCAGGGCGTCATCCGCCGCTGCGGTGGAAATCACGGGAAGAAGCATCACAGCAAGCAGTACAGTCAGAATCCTTTTCATTTCAATACAGTCCTTTCATTTTTCCGGCCTCAGTTGCTGCCGGTTCCCTCCTGCCGGTACCGGAGCCACGGCATGGCCGCGTTCCGGATGATGCTGACCAGCTTCATCAGCAGGAGGCTTACAATTACTACCAGGATGATCACCGCGAACATCTTGTCAAAGGCATAAGCCTTCCGGACGCGGGTCATGTAGACGCCGAGCCCTTCAAACCCGCCCAGCCATTCGGCAATCACCGCGCCCACCACCGCATAGGAGGCGGAGACGCGGAGGCCCGAGAAGAAATGCGGCAGGGCCGCCGGCAGCTTCACATGCCGGAAGATCTGCCCGCGGGTAGCGTTCATGGACTTCAGCAGAGCGATGGCATCCGGGTCCGCTCGCTTGAATCCGTCCAGCAGGCCGATCGCGATCGGGAAAAACGTGGTGATCACCACCAGGGTGATCTTGGGCTCCATGCCGAAGCCCATCCACAGCACCAGCAGCGGCGCGATGGCCACCGTCGGAATTGTCTGGGTGATCACCAGCAGAGGAAGCCCGGCCTTTTCCAGCAGCTCAAACCGGTCCATGGCGCATGCCAGCGCAAATGCCAGCAGCGTTCCGATTCCCAGCCCGTACGCTGCCTCCGTCAGGGAGACGCCCGCATGGCTGAGCAGGACCGGGAAGTCCCGCACAAAGGCGCTGAAAACGTCTGCCGGGGAGGGCAGCATATAATTGGGAATCAACCCGGATGCAGCCAGTCCCCACCACACCAGCACCAGCAGGCACAGTGCCCCGGCCGGCAGCAGCTTATTTCTGATACTTTCCGATTTTCTGATCAATGGAGAGGACCTCACCTTCCGGTTTATAGGCCACCTTGATGTACGCGGAAACGCCCGGCGCGCCGGCCCGGACGGCCACATGCTGGCATTCCTTCACGATGTCCATCAGCGCATCGTACGGCCCCTCAATCGTGGTTTCAAACGGCCCCACAAAATAGTTGTACCCCGTGCCCGCAATGTAGGCGATCACCTCGTCCACGATCCGGCACACTTCCTTTGTATCCTGTACCTTCGGCAAAACCTGGATGGCAACACTGGATTCCATTTTTCTTTTCTCCTTTCTTTTTTCCCGGGGTGCCCGGGGCGGAAAACGCAAAAAAACAGAACTCCACGGGGGAGTTCTGTCATGTCAGAATTGCACAGCTGTTAAAACTCGCTTCCCTACGCCGGCATTAACCGGATCAGGTAATGAGGGTCTGTAATTACTTACAATCTCAGCGTTTCGCTCCCCTAGCTCGGGGAGTATCTTAATCCCGAAACGCAAAGATGTCAAGACAATTTTGCTGTCTGTTTTTTACCCTTTTGCGGCTTCCAGTTCCTGCAGGATTCCGGCGCTCTTCAGGGCCGGCAGGACCGCACCGTAGAAGATCGGTGCCGCGATGGTCGCCACCGCCGCGTTGATGATGGACGCCGGGAACTTGCTGGCCACCGCCGCCCAGGCATTGCCCGCGATCGCGCCGTAGATGGCCGATTTCACCATGTACAGTGCCACATAGGTCAGCGCGCCGGCCGCGCACACGATCACCAGGTTCACCGGCTTGCGGCGCTTTTCGCCGAATGCCCGGAACAGCATCGCGGTCACCCAGGCCATTGCGAACTTGGACACGAAGGTAATCAGCAGGTTGATAATTCCCTCGTTGTACAGGAACAGGTCATACAGCATGGATCCCATGCCGGCGGCAAATCCGCCCCACACCGGTCCCAGCAGCAGGCCGCTCAGCAGGCACACCGCGTTGGCAAAATGCACCTTGGATCCCAGCAGCGGGAACCGGAACATCGTCACGACAAAAACCATGGCCGCCAGCACGGCCCCGAAAACAATCCTGATCAGCTGAACCTTGGACTTCGACATCTCCAACCAACTCCTTGACTTTGCTTGCCGTGTAGTATAGACTCTGCTTGGCTATATGAAAAGTACCAGAAAAGGAGTTTTTTATAATACCAGATGGAAGAGAAGAGAAAACCCGCCTACCTGGCGCTGTATGAGACCCTGCGGGAGGAGATCCTGTCCGGCACCCGCGCCTGCGGCAGCCGGCTTCCCTCCCGCCGTTCCCTCGCCCAGGACCGGGGCATCAGCCCGGTCACCGTGGACCACTGCTATGAGCTGCTGTGCGAGGAGGGATATGCCGAATCCCGGCCGAAGAGCGGCTATTATGTCATCTACCGGGAGTCGGACGGCTTCTCCCTGCCCGTCCGCCCGGCATTCCGTGCCCTTCCGCCTTCCGAAACCGGCAGCCATGATTCCTTCCCGTTCCCGGCCCTGGCCCGGGTCATGCGCCGCGTTCTTTCGGATTACGGGGAAGCCATCCTGGTGAAGCCGCCGAACACCGGCTGCCTGGAGCTGCGCGACGCGGTCAGCCGCTACCTGGCGCGGAACCGGGGCATCCGGGTATCCCCGGAACAGATCGTCATCGGTTCCGGTGCGGAATACCTCTACGGCCTGGTGGTGGAGCTGCTCGGCAGCGGCCGGCTGTACGGCATCGAATCCCCTTCCTACGAAAAAATCGAGCGGATTTACCGCTCGAAAGGGGTTGCCTGTGATCTCCTGCCGCTGGGCAGTGACGGGATCCGGTCGGAAGCGCTGGCGTCCACGCAGGCATCCGTCCTGCATATCACGCCGTTCCGCAGCTTCCCCAGCGGCGTCACCGCCTCCGCCTCCAAGCGGCGGGAATACCTGCGCTGGGCCTCCGGCCCGGACCGGTACATCGTCGAGGACGATTACGAATCCGAGTTCTCCCTCCTCCGCAAGGTGGAGGAAACCGTGTTTGCCGCCGCCCCGTCGCAGAATGTCATTTACCTCAATACGTTTACGCGCACCGTTTCGCCCTCCGTCCGTGTGGGCTACATGGTGCTTCCGCTCCGCCTGGTTCCGGAGTTCACCCAAAGGCTCGGTTTCTACTCCTGTTCCGTGCCCGCCTTCGAGCAGTATGTGCTCGCGGAACTCATCAACAGCGGGGATTTTGAACGCCACATCAACCGCATCCGCCGCAATGAGCGCCGGCGGGTATCCGGCTGATCAGTCCTTTCCGTCCAGCCGGGAGAAGCCTTCTCCCAGCGCCTCGTGCGCGTCTGTGATGAACATGAAGGCCTTCTCGTCCTCCTCCTGCACGATGCGCTTGAGGGCAGTCATTTCCTGCCGGGACATCACGCACATCACCACCGGCCGGCTTGTGCCGGAATAGGCACCCTTGGCTTCCAGCAGTGTACAACCGCGTTCGATTTCATTCAGGACGCGGCCTGTTACTTTCTGCCATGCATCGGTCATCACAAAGCAGGCCTTGTTGCCGCCGAAGCCGACCATCACCGCGTCGATCACGCGGCTGCATACGTAAATGTCGATCATCGCGTAGAGCGCCTGGGTTCCGCCGATGAAAATCGCGGCCGCCAGCACGACCAGGAAGTCCAGCGCAAACAGGAACATGCCCACCGTAATGAAGCTGAACCGCCGGTGCACCATCCGGGCAATCATGTCCGATCCGCCCGTCGTCGCGCCGCCGCGCAGGATCAGGCCGAGCCCGATGCCCAGCACCACGCCGCCGAACAGCGTTCCGAGCAGCGGATCCTCGCTCACGGGCTTCAGGGGCAGGATATCGATCAGGATGGTGAACAGCGCCGTTGCCACCAGGCTCCGGAAGGCGAACACCTTGCCCATCGTCCGGTATCCGATCAGGAACAGCGGGATGTTCAGCACCAGGGCCGTGATACCGACCGGCCATCCGGCCAGGTAATTCAGGATCGTGGCCACGCCGGTCAGCCCGCCCGGGGCGATGTTGTTCGGAATCAGGAATGTGGGATATGCCGCCGCCCCGATCACGCTGCCGATGAAGATCTGCGCGTATGCCATCAGGATTTCCCGCTTATGGGTTCTCAGGTATTTTCTCATGTCTGTGCCTCTCGGATCTTTGCCTTTTACTTGCCCCGAACCTCCACCGACACCCGGTGCGGCAGGCAGATGATAAATCCGCCCATCACCCGCATCTCCAGGTTGTCTCTCGTGACCGGTTCCATTTTCACGCAGTCCTGCCCGTGGCAGTCCGCTTCTTCCATGTACACGGCGTCCTTTGTAATCCGCACCGTGTTCCTTCCGCTGTCCTGGATCACCTGCAGCGTGTGCTCCATGCCGAAGGGCAGGTTCGCTGCCTCATTTCCGTCCACGGTCACAATCACCCGCAGGCCGTCTCCGCCCTCCGGATCCCGGACCGTTTCCGTCATCTCCGCGCCGTCCAGCAGCAGCCGGATCCCGCCTTCATGCGCTTCCCCGCCGTTTCCGCGGGTCAGCAGAAGGATCCCGCCCGTGACCAGTGCCAGGGCAGCCAGCCCGCACGCAATCCACAGGGCGGGTTTCCGTTTTTTCATCATGATGCCTTTTCTCCGGCTGTTTCTTCGTCATCCAGCACGATTTCCGTAATTTCAGTTTCATCACTCTGGATATAGCCGGACTCCATCCACTCGATGTATTCCTCGAGGCACAGCCCCAGTTCTCTGATCTTCTGGGCGTGCTCGACACCCACGTACCGGATGTGCCACTCCTCCGCGGCAAACCCGGTAATCTTTTCCTTGTCGGCTGTGTAGCGGACAATGAAGCCGTATTCCCAGCAGTGCTTGTGCAGCCATTTCTGCTGTTTGGTCCCTTTGAACGCGCTGGTGCCGGGCACGTTGATGTCCACCGCCAGCCCCAGGTGATGCTCGCTGGCCCCGGGCTCCGCCACGGTTTTCAGCGCCGCGTTCCGGGCATTCCGGCGGCTCCAGTCCTTATGCTTTTTCAGGTAGCTCTCGGTCTTGGTGTTCAGCATGCCATTCTGTTCTTCCCAGGTGCGGTATCCGGCGCTGACCTGCCATTTCTTCACGCCGTCCTCTTTGGCGGCCTCCAGCATTTTCTCAAGGGCTTCGGCCGCTTCACGGACCAGCTGGGTATCCTTGTACTTGACCTTGCACAGCTTGCTGTCCAGGACCTCCGTCAGCAGCACCAGGTCTGCCGGCTGGAAGTATTCTTCCACCATATGCTTCTTGTTCACCAGCATCGGCAGTTCCCCTTCCAGCGTATCGGTCAGGACAATCTCCGGCGCGGCCACCGCGTCCTCCGCGTACAGCCGTTCCTGCGTCAGCGGGCCGGCCTGGCCGTCTGCCGACAGTCCGTTCCGGCGCTGGAACGCCTTCACCGCGCTCACGGTGTCATTGCCGAAAATCCCGTCCGGTTTGCTGTCCAGGTAACCCAGCTCCTGCAGGCGTTCCTGCAGCCGCGTCACCTCGTCGCCCTTGGAGCCCTTCCGCAGGTTCCCGCCGGCCGCCTGTGCCTGCGCCGCCGGCGCCGCCGGCTCCGTACCCTCCGCAGCCGCTCCCGTAAAGAGGAGCAGCAGTGCCGCCGCGAATGCCGCGGCTCTCCGAATCCGCTTCATCGTTGTCTCCTTCCCGGCCCGATGGCCGAATCCTCCATTTATTTGATTATATCACATTCCGCCCGCCCTGTCTTGTTGCACCCCGCGAAAGATGATATACTCACTGTATATCAGACGAATGAAACGGGAGGAATCATCCATGCCGGACGTGGTTATTCACGCGGAATTCGGCCGGGAGGTCCGGCAGGCGCTGCCGGATGCGGTCCGTTCCGTGCTGGAGGATGCCCCCTGGACGTTCGCGCTTTTCGGGCCGGATGTCTGGTTCATGTACCAGCCCTGGAAGCGGCGGGAAGGCCGCGGCCGCCGGATGCATACCACGCGTCCCGGCACTTTCCTCATGGCGCTGGCAGACCGGGCTGCCTCCCTGCCGTCCCCGGACGCGCTGTTTTCCTACCTGGCCGGTTTCCTCTGCCATTACGCGCTGGATGCCGCCGCCCATCCCTATGTCGTTTACAAAACGGAGTGGGAAACCAAACTGCCCCGCGGCCATATGAGCTTTGAGCACAGCCTGGATTACCGGGAGCTGCTCCGTACCTCGCGCTGGAACGGACGCCATCCGGTCACCTCGTCGTTCCTTCCACACTGCCGCCTGCCGGAATCCGTCCGTCCCGATATCGACGCAGTCTTCCGGGAGGTCTACGGCTGGAAAAACTGCTGGAAAGGCCTCAATGCGGCCTGGAAGCGCTTCCGGCTCACCTACCGGGTCATCGAAAATCCGAACGGGTGGTTCACCCGCCTCGCACGTCTGAGCGGGAACGCGCGCCTGAAATCCCTCACCTACACCCTGTCCCACTTCAACGATGCGGACGTGGAAAACGAATCCCACGCGCAGTGGCACCACAGCCACGATGAATCAATCGTCTCCACGGCTTCCTTTGCTGACCTGCGGAAGCAGGCGCTGGAAAAGGCGCTGGAGATGATCGGCGCGGCATACCGCTATGTGTACCACGAAGGCATTACGCGGGAAGAACTGGCCGGGATCATCGGCAGCCGCTCCTACCTCAGCGGCCTGCCGGCGGACGATCCGCGCAACCTGCGGATTCCTTCCCTGCTCCCGCCGCAAAGCGCGGAGAAACTTCCGGGAGGTGGACGGGTTTGAGCGCGAATGACATCAACAACCTCACCACCGTCATCTGCGTCACCGCCATGGTCGCCGTGATGGTGCTCATGCTCCCCTGGCTGGACCGGAAAATCTCCTCCCGCCTCGGGCTGAACCTGCACGGCGGGCTCAGCAGCAACCCGGACGCGGACCGCCTGCTGCGCATCCGCCAGCGCATCCTCACCCTGGGACTTGCCGTTTACATGGTGGTGTTCGCCTACCTGGTCTTCTTCTCCCGCACCGCCATGACCCATTACTCCGTGCACGTTGCCCCCCTGCAGGACCTGCGGGACGCGTTCACCACGGACCACGGCTTCAGCGATGTCATCCGCCGGATCTTCTCGGACGGCTTTACGGAAGCCTTCCGCAATGTCCGCCTGGTCCGCCCGGAGGACATAATCCAGTTCTACCTCAACATCGTGGTCTTTATTCCCCTCGGCTACCTGCTGCCCTATGTGTTCCGCTGGTGCCGCCAGCGCGTGCGGATGCGCCCGGCGCTGGTCTGCTTCCTGCTGTCCTTCCTGGTGGAAAACATCCAGCTGATGAGCCGGCGCGGCCTGTATGACCTGGATGACATCATCGCCAACACCATCGGCGGCATCATCGGGGAATTCCTGTACATCTCCTTTGCGTATATGCTCACCCATCCGGCCTGGAAGGACTCCCTGCACGGCTACCAGGCCTGGCGGCGCCAGGCCCTCCGGAAAACGCTCTATTCCTTCCGCCGGGGCATTGCCGTATCCCGCACCGTGCTGTACACCGCGGAGCCGGACAAAGTCATGGAATTCTACACCGGGCGCCTGGGCTTCCGCTTGATCGCCCGCCTGCGGGACAAGGAAGCCGGCACGCAGGTGATCCTCCTGCAGCTCGGCCGCTGCCAGGCGGAGTTCCGCTTTGATCCTTCCCGCCCGGTTCCGGAAGGCCAGGAGCTTTCCTTCTACGCGGCAAAAATCCCGTCCGTCCGCGAAAGGCTGCAGACGAACGGGATTGAATGTTCTCCTGATTTTGAGGATCCGTGCTCCCGCCGGCGGGGATTCTTCCTCACCGGTCCGGACGGGACCCGGATCACGATTTACGACGCCAACTGATTACTCGGCCTTTACCAGCAGGACGCTCCGTCCTTCCACCTGGACAGTGCCGCTCACGGTTTCCCCGCCTTCCGGGGAAACCGTTTCATTTTGCATCAGCACGGTCCAGTTTCCTTCCGGCAGCGTCTGCGTGAAGGTCGATCCGGACGGATTGACCAGCGCGTAGGCCACGGTCTTTTCGCCTTCGGTGTACACTGCTTCAATTGCGTTCTCGCGTCCCACGGTGCAGGTGAGCTCCGCCTTCGTCAGGAACGGGTTTGCCTTCCGCATCGCGATCAGGCTGCGGTAGAAGTCGCGCATCGCCATCGTGTCGCTGCCCGCGGCCAGCTCGTCCCAGCGGATATTGTTCACCTCATCGCCGGAGTTGTAGCTGTTCGAGTCGCCGTTCTTGGTGCGCAGCAACTCCTCGCCGGCCAGGAAGAACGGGGTGCCCTTCCCGATCATGATGATGGAGATGCCGAAGCGGTTCATCCGCAGCCGGGCTTCCAGGCTGTCGTCCGGGTTGGAGGAAAGCAGCCGGTCAAACAGCGTGTGGTTGTCGTGGCAGGACATGTAGTTGATCACGCCGTTGTCCTTCACGTGCCAGGAAACCGCCTTGCTCTTGATGCCGCCGGTCAGGCCGAAGATCACGTTCTCGGCATTGCCCTTGGACACGTTGCCGCTCACATAGCCCTTTTCCTTCGCGTCAAACACGCTGCCCTTCAGGCCGTCGCGGATGCTGTCGTTGAACACGGACACCGCGCCGATCGCGCCCTCGGACGCCGTCACCTTCCGGATGTTCGCCTGGCTTGCGCGCAGGGGCTCCATCAGCGGCGTGGTACCGCCGGTCCAGCCTTCACCGTAGATGATCGCCTTCGGGTTCACCGCGTGCACCGCCTGTTCCACCGCCTGCATCGTGTCGGTATCATGCAGCGCCATCAGGTCAAACCGGAAGCCGTCCACGTGGTACTCCTCCGCCCAGTAGCGCACGGAGTCCACGATATACTTGCGCATCATCGGCCGTTCGGACGCCGTTTCGTTGCCGCATCCGGAGCCGTTGGAAAGCTTGCCCATTCCGTCGTACCGGTAATAGTAGTACGGTACGATCCGGTTCAGGCAGGAATCGGCGGAATAGGTGTGGTTGTACACCACGTCCATCACGACGCCCATTCCGTTTTCGTGCAGGGCCTGCACCATCTGCTTGAACTCCCTGATCCGCACTTCGCCGTGGAACGGGTCGGTGGAGTAGCTGCCTTCCGGCGCGTTGTAGTTCTTCGGGTCATAGCCCCAGTTGAACCCGGTGCCTTCTTTGGATTCATCCACCGTCGCGAAGTCGTAAACCGGCTGCAGGTGCACATGGGTCACGCCCAGGTCCGCCAGGTAGTCGATGCCGGCCGCTTCGCCGCTGCTGTTTTTCAGCCCCTTCTCGGTAAACGCGAGATACTTGCCGGGATACTGCGAGGAAGCCAGCTTGTTGGAGAAGTCGCGTACGTGCACTTCCCAGATCACCGCTTCGTTGTAGGCATTGATCCCGTCGTAGTACCGGTCTTCCGCGAAGCCCTCCGGGTCGGTCGCGTCCAGGTCGGCCACCATGCCGCGGTCGCCGTTCACGCCAACGGCCCGGGCATACGGGTCCACCGCTTCCTGTTCGCCCGCGGAGGTGTTCACCAGGTAGGTGTAGTAAGTGCCGGCGCCGGTGGCGGTTTCCGCGCTCCACACGCCCTGCTCCCCGCGTTCCATTTCGATCGTGTCAAACGCGTCCCCGCCGTTGCCGGCTTCGTACAGCTTCAGCCGTACGCGGTTCGCGGTCGGCGCCCATACCTTGAACCGGGTGCCCGTCTCAGTCAGCACCGCGCCAAGGTCGTCACCTTCATAGGTATAGCGTTCCTTGAATGCCGGGGAGTCAAACACCTTCGTCGGTACGGCGTCCTTCGCGCCGTAGCCCTCGATCTCCACCGTGTAGATCTTCGAAAGGTCCAGTTCCTCGCCCAGGGTGATCTTGCCGGTCACCACGCTGTTGTTCAGGCTGGACAAACCGGTCACCTCCAGCTTCCTGTCCCCTTCGGTCACGCGGACCTGGTCCATGGACTCGAGGCGCGCCGCCGGGTTGATGAAATACTGGATTTCATTCATTCCCGAGATGGCGGCCAGCGTGAATGTCAGTTCCTCGTACAGGGTCTTCCCGCCGTCGCGGCTCAGGTACTGGTGGCCGTCCGCCGACTTCAGGTAAACCTCCGTCACTTCCCCGGTGATATTGGCAAACCGGTCGCCGTCATAATCCTTGACGGCGGATCCCCAGCTGGTGCCGCCGGGTTCGGAGCAGTCGCGGCGCACGATGAACCCGACCTTGTCGACGTCCGCCGGAACATTCAGCACGACCTTTGCGCCGTATTCACACGGATGGAACAGGTACCCGCGCCCGTCGGCGTTCGGGAACCAGATCCACATGTCGCAGTTGTCCAGGTTCGCGTCCTCCGCGTCCCAATAGAAAATAATCTGGTTTTTGCCTTCCTCCATCGGGAGGGTATACTCTTCCGCGCCCGCGGAAACGGGAATTACCGCCAGCAGCATCAGCAGGGCGGTCAGCAAAGACAGCATCCGCTTCATCATATTCTTCTCTCCCTTCGTACCGTCAGCATATCACTTTTTACTGTTGATTTCAATCATTTCGTCTATTGTTGCGTACGTGTTTGCATTTTATCCGCAATTATGAGATAATGACCCTCGGAAGGTGAAACTGAAATGCTGAGACTCGGGCAGTTTACAGATACGTTCCTCCCCATTGTCGACGGGGTGGGCCGTGTTGTCTATGCCTATGCGGATACGCTGTGCAAAATGGGGCACCAGGTTACCGTGGTCGCCCCGATGTACGATACCGGCTTCCAGGGCGGTTTCCCCTTTGAGCTGGTCGATTTTATGGGCGCGGGCCTGCCCGGCATGAAGCAGTACCAGATCGGCGAAGCCGTCTGGGATCCGCACTACCGCCGCCGCATACGCATGATCCAGCTGGACCTGATCCACGCCCACAGCCCCTTCACCGCCGGGTCGGAGGCGCTGCGCATCGCCACCCTGCGGAAGCTGCCCCTCGTGGCCACCTTCCACTCCAAGTACTACGATGATTTCCTCAAGGCGACCAAGTCGGAGTCCATCGCCCGGATGGGCACCAAGTTTGTCGTCAATTTCTATAACCGTTGCGACGAGGTCTGGGCCGTCGGAAAAAACGCGGCGGACGTGCTGAAGGATTACGGCTATGAGGGCGACGTCATCGTCATGCCCAACGGCGCCACCATGCGCACCGTTTCCCCCGCGGATGTGGAGGGCGTCTCCCGCCGCTGGAACCTCGGCGATGATCCTGTGATCCTCTTCGTCGGCCAGATGGACTGGAAAAAGAACATCCTCACCATCCTGGAAGCCTGCGCCGAAATGAAACAGGCCGGCACGAACTTCCGCCTGCTGCTGGCCGGCCAGGGCGTGGATATGAACAATATCGACCGCAAGATCCACGAGCTCAACATCCAGGACCGCTCCCAGATGCTCGGCCACATTTCCGATACGTCCCTGCTCGACGCGCTGTACGCCCGGGCTTCGGTCTTTGCCTTCCCCTCCCTCTACGACACCACCTCCATGGTGGTGCGGGAAGCGGCCGTCATGGGCACGCCGTCGGTCATGGTCCGCGGCAGCACCGCGGCAGAATACATCCGGGACGGGGAAAACGGTTTCCTCTGCGAGAACGACCCGAAGGACCTTGCCCGCGTGCTCACCGGCGCCCTGTCGCAGCCGGATCTCCTCGCGAAGGCAGGAGAAAAGGCACGGGAAACCATTCCCGTGCCCTGGGATAAAATCCTGGAGAATGCCGTGGAGCGGTACACCCGCCTCATCGCCCTCGGTAAAGAGGGTGCCCTGAAGGACAAGCGCCTGCGCATTGTCTGACACGGCTTCCGATCTGCTTACACCTCAATGCTCACTTCATCCGCCGGTGCTTCTTCCAGCATCGGGCGGATTTTTTGTACCAGCGCCTCGGTCTGCTCCGCGCAGCGGCCGGTGTATTTCTTCGGGTCCAGCACCTCGCGCATTTCGTCCGCCGTCATTCCGAAGGCCGGTACGGCCGCCAGCCGCTCCAGCAGGTCGCAGCTTTCGCCGTTCTTCATCCGCTCGGTCGCAGCCATGGAGCTCTCGCGGATCACTTCATGCAGCTCCTGCCGGTTTCCGCCGCGCTTCACCGCTTCCATCAGCAGGTTCTCCGTGGCGATAAAGGGCATATACTCCCGCAGCGTCGCTTCGATAATCTTTTCGTTCACCCGGATGCCGTCGGAGATGTTCCGCACCAGGCGCAGCACAGCGTCGGCGCACAGGAAACCTTCCGGCAGGGAGATCCGCCGGTTGGCGGAGTCGTCCAGGGTGCGCTCCATCCACTGGGTGGAGGCCGTCATCGCCGCGTTCTGCGGCAGGGTCATCAGGTAGCGGCTCAGGGAGCACACGCGCTCGCTGCGCATGGGGTTCCGCTTGTACGCCATCGCGGAGGACCCGATCTGGGTGCTCTCGAAGGGTTCTTCGAGCTGCCGGTCATGCTGCAGCAGGCGCATGTCGTTCGCCATGCGGTAGCAGCTCTGGCCAATCGCGCTCAGCACGTTCAGGATGCGGCTGTCCGCCTTCCGGGGATAGGTCTGCCCGGAAACGTCAAACCGCTTCTCAAATCCGAATTCCGCCGCGATTTTGCGGTTCATCTCGTCGATCTTCGCGGTGTCGCCCTCAAACAGCTCCATAAAGCTGGCTTCGGTGCCGGTGGTTCCGCGGCAGCCGAGGAACGGCAGGTGGTCAATCACGAAATCGATCTCTTCCAGGTCGGTCATGAAATCCTGCAGCCACAGGGACGCCCGCTTGCCCACGGTCACCGGCTGCGCCGGCTGGTAATGGGTGTAGCCCAGGGTCGGGATTGCCTTGGTTTTTTCGGCGAAATCGCACAGGTTCTTCATCACGCCCAGCAGACCCTTGCGGATCAGCTTCAGCGCGTCGCGGTAGATCACCAGGTCGGCGTTGTCCGTCACATAGCAGCTTGTCGCGCCCAGGTGGATAATTCCCGCCGCGCCTGGCGCCACCTTGCCGTAGGCATACACGTGCGCCATCACGTCGTGGCGGACTTCCTTCTCGCGCACGCGGACCACCTCGTAGTCGATGTCCGTGATATGCGCTTCCAGCTCAGCCACCTGTTCCGCCGTCACCGGCAGGCCCAGCTCCATCTCGGCGCGGGCCAGCGCGACCCACAGCTTCCGCCAGGTCTGGTATCGGGTATCCTGGGAAAACAGCGCCAGCATCTCATTGGACGCATAGCGGGATCCCAGCGGTGTTTCGTAACGGTCTGTCATCTCTTATCCCTCGCTTCCGGTTCTGCGGATAATGCTGTCGCGTTCCGGGCCGACGGAAATGTACACAAACGGCCGGCCGATCGCCTTCTCCACCATGTTCACATAGGCCTTGGTCTCTTCCGGCAGCTCATCCCAGGTCCGGCAGCCGCTGATATCCTGCTTCCAGCCCTTCACCTTGGTGATCACGGGCTTGCAGTCGCCTAGCACCGCCGGGAAGGGGAACTTGTCGGTCTCTTTGCCGTCCAGTTCGTACCGCACGCACACGGGAATCTCGTCCATGCCGCTCAGCACGTCCAGCTTGGTCAGGGCCAGTTCCGTCGCGCCTTGCACCCGCACGCCGTAGCGTGTGGCCACCAGGTCGATCGGGCCCACCCGGCGCGGACGGCCGGTCTTGGCGCCGTATTCATTGCCCGCCTGGCGCAGCGCCTCGGCTTCCTCGCCGAACATTTCACAGACGAACGGACCTTCGCCCACGCAGGTGGAATAGGCCTTCACCACGCCGACCACCTTTTCCAGCTTTGCTGCGGGCAGGCCGGATCCGACCGGCGCGTAGCTCGCCAGCGTGTTGGAGGACGTCGTGTAGGGATGGATGCCGTAGTCCAGGTCGCGCAGGGAGCCCAGCTGCGCCTCAAACAGGATGCGTTTTCCGTCCTGCTGCGCGTCCCACAGGTATTCCTGCGTGTCGGCAATATAGGGAACCAGGGGCTTGCAGCAGCTTTCCACCCAGGCCCCGATCTCTTCCTCGGTCACCGGCTCGGCGCCGTACACGCCGGTCAGCGTCAGGTTCTTCCACTCCAGCAGGTCGCGCAGGTGGGCCTTCAGCTTTTCCGGATAGAACAGCTCGCCCGCCAGCACGGTCTTTTTCTGGTATTTATCGGAGTAGAACGGCGCGATTCCCTGCTTGGTGGAACCGAACTTCTTGTCCTTCAGGCGCAGCTCTTCCAGCTCGTCCAGCTTCCGGTGCCACGGCAGCAGCAGCGATGCCCGGTCACTGATCATCAGGTTTTCCGGGGTCACCTTCACGCCCTTCTCCGCCAGCTGGCCGATCTCAGCCAGCAGGTTTTCGGGGTCCACGGCCACGCCGTTGCCCAGGATGTTCATGACGCCCTTGCGGAAAACGCCGGACGGCAGCAGGTGCAGCGCGAACTTTCCGAACTCGTTGATTACGGTATGCCCGGCGTTTCCGCCACCCTGGAAGCGCACGACAACATCATACTCCTCCGTCAGCAGGTCCACCATGCGGCCTTTGCCTTCGTCGCCCCAGTTGATTCCGACAATCGCGGTACAAGCCATTTGCTTTCTACTCCTCCCGATTTCCATAAAGAAAGACGCCTTCACCGGTTCCGGCAAAGACGTCCTGCCTTTGCTATCGTATTTTACCCTCCCGCCCGTGCGGTGTCAATGGAAATCCAACGTTTGTACATTATTTCGCCCCGGAGCCCGTCCGTACCGTCAGATCCGGGCTTTTGCCGCCTCCAGGGCTTCTATCACCCGGTCGCTCCACGCGTCGAATTCCGGGTCTTCCACCTGCAGTTCCGGATGGCTCAGGATGTAACTGATGGAGATCCGGGCGCCCTCGTGGAACGGGATCGTCGTCGTCATCTGCGGCACCAGGCGCTTCAGCTTCGTGTTGTCAAACACCACGGAGTGGGCCTTGTCCCCGTTCAGGGCGCCGTTGAAGTCATACTGTTTCCCCGTTTCCGCCAGGAAGTCGGAGGCAACGTGGTACGCGTTCAGCTTCACGCCCAGCGCATCCGCGATGGTCTGGTAAATCTGGTTCCACGTCAGCGTCTCGTCCGAGGTGATTTGGAACGCCTCGCCGATCGCGTGCACATTGCCCATCAGGCCGGTGAAGCCCACGGCGAAGTCCTTGTTGAATGTCACCGTCCACAGGCTGGTACCATCGCCCTGGATAATCACGGGTTTCCCTTCCATCATCCGTTTCAGCACCTGCCAGGGGCCCTTGGCCCCGTGCACGCCCAGCGGGAGGTTCCGCTCGTCATACGTGTGGCTGGGCCGCACAATCGTCACCGGGAAGCCTTCCTCCCGGAATTTGCCCATCAGGAAATCCTCGCAGGCGATCTTGTTCCGGGAATACTCCCAGTACGGGTTCGCCAGCGCCGTTCCCTCGGTGATCATATAGTCGCCCACCGGCTTGTGGTAGGCTGATGCCGAGCTGATGTAGATATACTGCCGTGTTTTCCCGCGGAACAGCCGCCAGTCCCGTTCCACCTGGGCGGGCACAAAGCCGATGAACTCGCATACCGAGTCGAACATGATGCCCTTTGTCTTTTCCAGCACGGCGGCCTCGTCATTGATGTCCGCCACAATGGAATGCACGCCTTCCGGCAGTTCCGCCGACCGGTTTCCCCGGTTCAGCAGGTATACCTCCCAGCCGTCCTTCACCAGTTTCTTCGTGATTGCCATGCTGATCTGGCCTGTGCCGCCGATTAACAGCGCCTTCATCGCGATTCCTCCCCGTTCCGGTATTCATATTTTCATTTTGTCCAAGATTTCATGCCCATCATACCACAGTCCCGCCGCTTTGGCCACCGTTTTCCGGTATAAAAAAGCACGCCGCTTTCACTGCGGCGTGCCAGGGATTTACTTGTCAGAAACTGGCTCCGGCGGTCGGCTGCTTCGTCACCTTCGCGGGAGATGAAACCGGCGGTTCCGCGGTCGGTTCCGGGGTGATGTAAATCACTTCCGGCGTCACTTCCGGTGCCGGCGTGGACAGCATGTCCGGCTGGACGTAGATGATAATCGGCGTGGGCGTCGGTGCCGGGGTGGCCAGCATGTAGATCACTTCCGGGGTGACTGCCGCCACAGGGGTCGGCGCGGGGGTAATCACAGGAGCCGGTGCGGGGTCTTCCTCGCTCACATATACGATGTCCACGCGCAGCAGGTCGCCCCGGATGTATCCCAGCACACCGCTCTGCAGCTTCACCGCGTACCAGGTCTGGCCGGCGCTGTTCAGCGCCTCTTCCAGCACCTTCACCGTCGTACCGGATCTCCGGATCGTGGTCGCCCGGGGCGCGTATACGCTCGGCAGCGTCCGCACATTCACCTGGCCGATCACGGTATATCCGCTTCCCTTCACCGGCACACTGCTCACCAGGGTGTCCACCCGGTGGTACACCGGCTTCGGCGTGGATACCGGGTACGGCGGAATCCAGGAACCGCTTCCGGCTGCCGCGCTGCTCGCGGCTCCCGCTCCGTCCCCGCCGGCTGCAGCCGCGGATCCGGCCGCGCCGGAGCTGCTTCCGCCGCCGGTTGTGGTCGTGGTGGTCACGGTTACGGAGGTGCTGGTCGTACTTCCGCCGCCGCTTCCCGCGCCTGCGGAGGCGCCTGCCGCTCCCGCCCCGGCTCCGCCTTCACCGCCGGTGCCGGAAGCCGACGCCGTGCTGTCGGAGGAAGAGCTGGAGCTCTGGTCGCTCGTGCTCGTCACTTCCACGGAGACCTTCGTCTCGCTGTGCTCGCTGGAGGTGCTTTCCGCCTCGCTGGAGGAAGCCGCGGAGCCGGCGCCTTCGGCCAGGCATACCGCTGCCACACACATGCAGAGCAGGCAGATAATCAGCATCCGCAGGGATTTCAGTTTCATGGTCCGTCCTCTCCCGTCTCAATCGTCTGAGTCTTCGTCAGGTTCGGAACAGTGTCCGGAATATATAGTTCTTTCACTGTCGCAAATTTAATCATATCACGCTTTTCAGCCCCGCGCAAGCACTCTCCGTCCGGTCCGGCTCAGCTGCCGGTGGAGCGGTAGTGCCGCATCGCCATGCGGAAAAGCGTATACATCACGCCGAACAGCGCCAGCCCCGCCAGCGGCGTCACGAATCCGGTCCATTCCGGCCAGCCGAACAGCGGCTTGCCCAGGATATGGGATGCCGGCACATGCATCACCAGTGCGAACGGCGCCACCACGGTAAACAGCACGCGCAGCGGCCGGGGGTAGGTATCAATCGGATACTGGCAGGCGCTCCGCCCGCCGTAGGTCAGCGCGTTGGCCAGCTCCACGGATTTCACGCTGTACACGCACAGGATCGCTTCGATCATAAACAGGCCCAGGATCAGCCAGAACGCGCAGCAGATGCTTTCCAACAGCATCAGTACCTTTGGCGCCGTCCACACGATTCCGCTCATCCGGCTGCCGATCACCAGGCTCACCGTGCCCACGGCGATACAGGCAATCCGCCGGGGATCCGCGTCCGCGCACAGCACCTGGGTCAGCACGCCCCGCGGGCGCAGCATCACCGTATCCAGCTGCCCGCTCCGCACCATGTACGGGAATGCGCCGGTCACTCCCCGGCCGAAGCACTCCGTAATATAGAAGGAAACCGACATTACCCCGAAAAAGAAGTACAGGTCTCCGGGCATCCACTGGTTCAGGTGGTCAAACCGGTTTACCAGCAGGATTACCGCCAGCATTTCGCCGCCCTCCATCACCAGCTGCGCCAGCGTCTGCATCAGGAAGGACGCCGGGTACTGCATATGGCTCCGGATCAGCATGGCCATGGATTTTCGGTATAACCGCAGTGTGTTCATCTTCATCAGCCTCCCTGGATCACCAGCCGCCGTTGGTTGGCCCGCCACATCAGGCTGCCCGCACATACCAGCACCGCGACCCATGCCGCCTGCCGCAGCAGGATCAGCCATGCGGCTTCCGGCGCGTACATCCCCGTATACAGGCGGATCGGCGCGTCCAGCATCTGTGCGTACGGCAGCGCGGTAATCACCGGCTGCCAGCTGTCCGGATACAGCGTCAGCGGCAGTACGTTGCCGGTCAGGATCATCATCAGCAGGTTCAGCATCGCCTGCATTCCCCGGCTGTCCAGCGTCCGCATGGTAAAGCCCATCGTGATGTTCTCCATTGCGCATACGCACAGCAGGCCGAGGAGCATTGCGGCCACCGCCCACAGGAATCCGGGCAGGGATGCCGGCAGGCTGATTCCCCAGCCCTCCGGCAGCAGCGCCGCGATCACGATCATCGGTGCTCCCCGCAGGAAGGTGCCCATCATCTTCTGGGCCATGATCCGGGCGTAGTAAAACCCGTACAGACTCATCGGCCGGCACATGTCATAGGCGATTCCGCCCGTGCGGATCTTGTCCATCAGTTCCGGGTCGGACGAAAGAATCATCCGGAAAAACGCCTGGTTGATCCATACATAGGTCACCACATGCTCCAGCGGCATGTCCTGCGGTTTCCCGGCGTACAGCGCCCGGTACAGCGCAATCAGGACCAGCCCGAAGAACACCTGGCAGATCAGTCCGCCCAGTGCCGCGCCGCGGTACTGGGTCTCCAGCCGCCGTCTCAGGCGGAATATGGCGTAATATGCGTTCATAATCCCATCTCCTGGTACATGGCGGCAATCAGGTGGTCGATGTTCTGCGGCTGCACGGTCATCTCCCGGATTTCCCCGGCCTTCTGCAGCAGCGGGAGCAGCGTCCCGATTTCCATTTTGTCGGTTGAGTAGGTAATCTTCAGGGTTTCGCCTTCCAGTTCCACCCGTTCCGCTCCCGGCAGCTCCGGGATTTCCGGTGCCCGGTCGTAGCTGGCGCTCAGCGTGCGCAGCCGGTCAAACCGGCCCAGCAGCTCCGCCAGGTCCCCATCGTACAGCTTCCGGCCGTGCCCCAGCACCATCACCCGGCTGCACAGCGCGGCGATGTCCTCCATGTCGTGGGTGGTCAGCATAATCGTGGTGCCGTGCTCGCGGTTTTCCCACTTCAGGAAATCCCGCAGCGCCAGCTTGCTCACCGCGTCCAGGCCGATGGTCGGCTCATCCAGGAACAGCAGTTCCGGCCGGTGCAGCAGCGATCCGCACAGCTCCGCCCGCATCCGCTGTCCCAGGCTCAGCTGCCGCAGCGGCGTGCGGATGATCCCGCCCAGGTCCAGCGCCCCTGTCAGCTCATCCAGCCGCTGCCGGTATTCGCTGTCCGGAATCCGGTAGATGTCCTTCAGCAGGTCATAGCTGTCGGCAATCGGCACGTCCCACCACAGCTGCATCCGCTGCCCGAACACCACGCCGATCCGGCGCACATGCTCCTTCCGGTTCTCCCACGGGGTCAGCCCGCCCACCGATACAATCCCCGAATCCGGCACCATTATGCCGCTCAGGATTTTCACCGTGGTGGATTTGCCCGCGCCGTTGGGTCCGATGTACCCGACCAGTTCCCCCTGCTCCACGTCGAACGAGACGTCCTGCAGGGCCTGCACCCGTTCCTTCTTCCGCAGCAGGGAGCCTTTCTCCCGTTTCTGGCGGACGTCAAAATGCTTGCAGAGCCCCTGTACTGAAATGTAGCTCATTTCACACCTCCGCGGAACCCCTCCCGGTCCCGCATTTTCAATTTTCGCAGAGGCTTACGGCCCTTCGGCGTCGCAAGCGTGTGGATGCGTATCATATCAAACGCCCCCGGGTGTTGTCAATATAGAATGATTGTTTTTTTCATGTCGCTCGGAATAGACAGCCGGATGCACGCAAAAACGGACCGCGTTTCCGCGGTCCGCTTCCTTATTCATCTGTTTCCTCTCCGCCGCCCATCAGTTCGTCCCGCACCTCTTCCGCCTGCTGCAGGTGCTCAAACGGCACATAGAAGCGGGTCCGCTCCAGCGTGGGCCCCGTCTTGATGGCCAGCCCCGCGCCCATCACACCTTTGGTCAGGAACGGGATGCCTTCCTGTTTCAGCACGTCCTCCAGCATGGAGGTGGTCAGGTAATCCTGCTCCGCCAGGAAGCACAGGTCCCCCTCCGCGGGCTGTCGCACCCGCCGGCTGCCGCAGGCGGGGCAGCGCTCGCCGTCAAACACACGGCTGCATTTTTCGCAGTACATGGTTTTCCCTCCCCTGTATTCAAATACGTCCTCAATGGTCTTTCCGAAATATCCCGCGATCACAAACGCCAGGTCCAGCGCCGGGTTGTACTTCCCCGTCTCGATGGCGCTCACCGTCTGCCGGGAAACATGGATTGCCCGGGCAAACTCCCCCTGGTTCAGGCCGCGCTCCCGGCGCAGCTCCTCCACCCTGTTTTTCACCGGCTCATCTCCTTTTGTTCTGTAAAGGTTCCTTTACATGTTTGAGTATAAAACAGCCCGGGAGAATTGTCAAGCTTCCTTTACATTTCTCCCGGGCTTTTCATTCGGTTCAGGCCACGTCCTCGCGCACCTGCGCGGTGTACAGCTGGTAATACAGCCCATGCTTTGCCATCAGCTCGTCGTGGCTGCCCATTTCGGCGATTCCCTTGTCGCTGATGTACAGGATCCGGTCGCAGTTCTTGATGGTGGACAGCCGGTGCGCCACGATGATGCTCGTCCGTCCCTTCAGCATTTCCTGGATGCCCTCCTGCAGCAGCTTCTCAGTCTGCGTATCGATGGAGGAGGTTGCCTCGTCGAGGATCAGGATCGCCGGGTCGCTCAGCAGCGTCCGGGCAAATGCCACCAGCTGTTTCTCACCCTGGCTCAGGTTGCCGCCGCGCTCGCGGATTTCGGTTTTGTATCCGTCCGGCAGCTTCCGGATAAACTCATCCGCCCGCACCCGCCGCGCGGCTTCCCTCACCTCGGCGTCGGTAGCGTCCAGCCGGCCGTAGCGGATGTTGTCCATCAGCGTACCGGAGAAGATGAAGCTGTCCTGCAGCATGATGCCCAGCTGGGACCGCAGGGAGTGCAGCGTCACCTGGCTGATATCATGCGTCTTTCCGTCCTCCGCGTGCAGCAGGATCCGCCCGCCGTTCAGGTTGTAGAAGCGGCACAGCATATTAATGATCGTGCTCTTGCCCGCGCCGGTGGGGCCCACCAGGGCGATACTCTCCCCGGGCTTCACGTGCAGGTTCATATGCTCCAGCACGTTGATACCCTCTTCATAGGCGAAGGTCACGTCCTCATAGTCCACCTCGCCGGTAATCGGCGGCAGTTCCTCCGCGCCCGGCACGTCGTCCACCACCACCGGCTCGTCCATCGTCTCAAAGATGCGCTCCAGGTACGCGATGTTGTTCACAAAGTTGTTGTAGATGTTCGCCAGGTTCGTGATCGGCTGCCAGAAGCGGCTTACATACCCGGTCATCGCCAGGATCACGCCGGCGGATGCCATCTTCCCACCGCCGATCCAGTAAGCCCCCGCGATATACACAAACGTCAGCACCAGCTGCGTCATCGTTTCGCTGCTCAGCCATACCGTGTTGCTGATCCGCACCGCCCGCAGCCATGCCTGCCGGCAGGCCGTGGCCAGCTTCTCCATGATGGAGATGTTCACCTGCTGCCGCTCAAACAGCTGACTCACCCGCACGCCGTCGATGGACTCGGCCAGGTACGCGTTGTAGTTACTGTTCTTGTTGCTCTGGTTCTGCCATGCCTTGCGCTGCCGCGGCTTGATCAGGATGATGATCCCGATGAAGATCGGCAGCCCGGCGATGATCACCGTTGCCAGCGTCGCGTCCGTGGCAAACATGTACACCACGATGAACACCAGCGTGATGATCTCAATGATCATATTGACGATACCGTTGGACAGGATGTCCGACACGGAGTTCACGTAGTTGATCACCCGCACCAGGATCTTTCCGGCCGGCCGGCTGTCGTAGTAGCTGAACGGCAGCTTCTGCAGGTGTGCGAACAGGTCGCTCCGGATATCGTGGATAATCTGCTGGCTCACGTGCGCCATCATCCGGGACCGCACCGTGAAAAACACGATGCTCATCGCCACGATGCCCACAAACATCAGCGCCCGCTGGCCGATCTGCGCCATGTTCTCCGGCGTGTTCCCCGCGGGAATCGCCTCGTCGATCACCCACCGGGTGATCTGGGGAATGTACAGCGTGGCCACGCTGGCCAGCGCGCTCATCAGCAGCGCCAACAGCATCTTGTATTTATGCCGGACGATATACTTCGAGGCCCGCTTCAGGTGCTTCAGCTGAAACGGTGATTCCAGCCGCTCGTCCACGTCAAATTTATTCCTGGCCATGCTGCAGCGCCTCCTCTCCCGTTGCCCCTGCCGCGCTTCCGTCCATCGGAATTCCGTACTGCAGGCAGTAGGTCTGCCAGTAGTACCCGCGCTTTTCCAGCAGTTCCCGGTGGGTTCCCTGCTCGGTCACCGTGCCGTCCTCTACCACCAGGATCAGGTCCGCGTCCCGCATGGAGGAAATCCGCTGCGCAATGATGAACTTCGTGCATTCAAAGGGCAGTTCCCGCAGCTGCTGCTGGATGTACTGCTCCGTCTCGCTGTCCACGGCGGACGTGGTATCGTCCAGCACCAGGATGCCCGGCTTCACAGCCATGGCCCGCGCCAGCGCGATCCGCTGCCGCTGGCCGCCGGAAAGCCCCACGCCGCGCTCGCCGATGATCGTGTCATACCCTTCCGGCAACTTGTCCACAAACTCGGCCGCGTCCGCCCGGCGGGCATAGTCCTTCACCTCGTCCAGCGTCAGGTCCTGCGCGCCGAACGCGATATTGCCCTCCACCGTATCAGAGAACAGGAACACGTCCTGCGTGGCTGTTCCGATGCCGGCGCGCAGCTGGTGCAGCTTCCACTGCTTCACGTTGCAGCCGTCCACCAGTACCTGTCCATCGCTGACGTCGTAGAACCGCGCCAGCAGGCTGATCAGGGTCGTCTTGCCGCTTCCCGTGGGGCCCATCACCGCCACGGTCTGTCCCGCTTCCACCCGGAAGGTCACGTCCTTCAGGATGGGCTTTCCGTCAATCGCGAAGGAGACGTGGTCAAACTCAATCTGTCCCCGCACCCGGTCATGGTCCTCCGCGTCTTCCGCGTCGGCAATCTCGGACTGCGCGTACTGCAGTTCCATCACCTTCGCGGCAGATGTGGAGAAGCGCGACAGGTCGTTGATCAGGTTGCCCAGCTCCCGCATCGGGTTGGAAACCGCCCAGCTCAGGCCGGTGAAAATCGCCAGCTGGCCGACGGATTCCAGTTCCCCGGTAATCACGAAGATGCCGCCTACAAACACGGTCACCAGCTGGATCGCGTTCACCAGCAGCTCGATCATCGGGAAGAACGTCAGCCACAGCTTGTTGATCCGCAGGTGCGCGCCCATAAACGCGGAGTTCTTCTCCTCAAAGCGTTCCCGCTCGTAGTCTTCCCGGGCGAATGCCTTCACCACGCGGTTGCCGGCAATGTTTTCCTGCGCCGCAGTATTCATTTCCGACAGTTTCTCGCGCATAAACACAAACCGCGGCCGGATGTACTTCGAAAGGAACCGGGTGATCACCATCAGGATCGGCGTGATGATCATCAGCAGCAGCGTCAGCTTCCAGTTCACTGTCAGCAGGTACAGCGTCGAGAACACATATGTGCAGACGGCGTCGATGATCCGGTAGTCAATGTACGCCAGGAAATGCCGGCACCAGTCCAGGTCGGAGCTCATGCGCGTCATCAGGTCGCCGGTGCGGTGCCGGTCGAAAAAGCGCATGTCGTTGTACTGCATCTTCGTAAACAGGCTCCGCCGCAGGTTGTAAATCACGTTCTGGGAGTCCGTCTCCAGGAAGATCACCATCAGGTACCGGGAACCTTCCCGCCCCAGCTTCACCGCCAGCATGATGGCCAGCAGCCCCAGCAGGGGATCCCTGTTCCCGGTCATGATCACCTCGTCGATAATCCGCTGCGAAACGGTGGGGTTCACCAGCAGCAGGATACACGAGAAAACACAGATGCACAGGGCGATAATATGGCGCCGGCGGTATTTCGGGTCCATATTCTCCCACAGCCACCCGATCTGTCTTTTCAGCATAAATCCGATACTCCTCTGTTCCCGGTCAGCCGGCATCCCGGCCAAAATCATCCTTTACCGTCTGAGTATTCTATCATTGTTTTTGTTGCATTTCTGCTGAAATAACGTTATGATTTCCATATAATACAGATTTTCCAACACTGACGGGAGAGAAAAAAATGGCGGACAATGCTTCCTTCACCGTTCACGGAACCGACGGGGTTCACGCGGAAACCCACATGCGCGACCCCAGCTTTGTCATGACCGGCCACCACTGCCACAGCTGTTACGAGCTGTATTATGTCCACAGCGGGGAATGCCGCGTCCTGATCGATGAACGCTTCAGCGACCTGCACGCGGGGGATTTTATCCTCATCCCGCCGATGGTGCTGCATTATACCCGGTACCTTCACGGCTCCTGCCTGCGCTCGGTCATCCTGTTCCGCCGGGAGGACGTATCGGAGGATGTCCTCTCCTGTATGCCCGGCCGGGAACAGTTTTTCTCCGAAGCCGGGATTTTCCGGGTGCCGGAACCCGCCAAAGCGGGGATGGAACAGATCATCGGGCACCTCGCCGCCGAGGATGCCAGCCGGGATTCCCTTTCCCCGTTCTTCCGCCGCAGCCTGCTCCATATCCTGCTGCTCAACTGTGCCCGGGAATGTGCCTTCCTCCCCGGAACCGCGACGGATATCCGCACCAATGACCGGCAGGTCCTGGAAGCCGCCCGGTATATCGGTGAAAACTATATGCACCCCATCACCACCGATGACGTCGCCGCCGCGGTCGGCTTCTCGCCCAATTACCTCACCCGCAGGTTCCGCCTCAGCGCCGGCATCGGCCTGCACGAGTATATCGTCTTCATCCGCCTGCACCATGCCGCGCAGGAGCTGGTTACCACCGCCGATTCCATCACCGATATCGCGCTGCGCTGCGGTTTTTCCGACAGCAATTATTTCAAGGATTCCTTCAAGAAAAAATACGGCATCACGCCCCGCGCATACCGGAAAATGTCCTGAATTCCGGAATCAGGATGTCCGTATTTTCATTTTTTAAAATTTTTTCATTTTTACGTAACAAAACAGCCTCCTGAATCGTCTAATAGGTAAGGAGGCTGATTTTGATGCGGAAACACCGTCTGTATGTCATCCGTCGCCGCGGCATGCAATACCGCCGTCCCGGACTGCATTTCCACCGGGATACGGTTACCGGGGAGTGTTGTGTCTGTCTTTCCGGCTTCGGGCGCATGCGGATGTTCTGCATGGAAAAGCCGATTCCGGAGCTGAACAGCATCGTGCATGACCTGAAGCTTTCCTGACCGGATCCCCCCATCCCGGACCGGGAAAGCCGGGTTATCCATAAGGCAGTCCTGCAGGATCCCGCAGGACTGCCGCTTTTTTATCCTTCTTTCTTTCCTGCCGTAATCACGGACCAGGCCGGCCGGAATCCGCTCCGGAGCCCATTTTTCACCGACCGGACGTTCGCCCATGCCGCCGCGTAGAAAGGCACTTTTCCGCGTTCCAGGATTGCCCGGGCCAGCCGGTTGGTCAGTGCGGAGGCAATCCCCTGCCGCCGGTATTCCGGCAGCACGTCAATCCCGATCTGCCACATTTCCGGGCAGTCCGCAGAGCAGGCTGCCAGGCCGATCAGTTGCCCGCCGTCAAAGGCGCCGACGCCCAGCACGTCCAGTTCCTTCCGCTCATGGCTCAGCGCGTTGCTCCATTTGGGTACACCCTGGCTCCAGTCCGGCACATACAGTTCCGTGAAATCCTCCGGATGCATTTCCCGCGTCTCATACGCGCAGGGCAGCTCCGTCCCGTATATCCGTTCCGGATCCGGCAGGTAAAAGTTATGCATCCAGTCCACCCGGGCGCCGGCCTTTTCCAGGATGCGGTTCAGCTCATACAGTCCCGGGGTGTCAAAGCACCGGTAAGGTGCCGCCTGCCCGTTCACAAATGCCGTCACTTCCGGAATCAGGTCCGCTCGGCAGGAAGCCACGATATTGCTGCCGTAGGAAAACAGCGCGCAGATATGCGGCACCTTCAGGAACCGGCTGGTTCCCTCCGTTTCCTTCGATTCAACCACAACGTTCCTGTCCTGCCGGAAGTCTTCTTCCGAACAGGCGCAGTCCGCCGCGGACTGCCGCATGGCGATTGCCAGGATTTCCTGTGCTGTCATCTGCTGATCCCCCTGTCGGTTCTCTGCTTACCGCGGCATTATACCATACCGATATGCCATCTGTGAAATCCCGTCCTGTCCCGGGCTTGCAAAAGGGCGGGATGTCTGCTAAAGTGAGGCAAAAGACGAACCGCATCAATCCCGCATGAAAGGAGCATCATCCTGTGCTTCCATATCATTTTGAGGTTCCCGAAAAGAAAAAATGCCGAATCATCATCGACTCGGATACCGCCTGTGAGGCCGATGACCCGTTTGCCATCGCCTATGCGCTGCTCAGCCCGAAGCTGATCGTCCGGGGAATCGTTGCCGAGCATTTCGCGCAGCCCGGTTCCATGGAAAAGAGCCGGGCCGCCGCCCGGAAACTGGTCTCCGCCATGGGGCTGGATATGCCGGTACACGCCGGGCAGGACGGCCCGGATGATCCCTCTGTCTCGGAAGGCGTTTCCCTCATCATCCGGGAAGCGCTGAACGATGACCCGCATCCGCTGTACGTCCTGTGCATGAGTGCCCTCACCAATATGGCCCGGGCCATCCGGGAGCAGCCGGAAATCACCTCCCGCCTGACGGTAGTCACCATCGGCGGCCATCCCTATGAGGAGGAAGAAATTCCCTGGAAGGAATTCAACTTCGGCAATGATCCGGCTGCGGCCAATTTCGTCCTGCAGTCCGACGCACCGGTCTGGCAGATCCCTTCAAATGTCTACGGCAGCATCCGCGTCGGCATCGCGGAGCTGCAGGAGCGGGTGCGTCCCTGCGGCCCGGGCGGCCGGTACCTGTTTGATCAGCTGGCCAAATACAATGCTTCCCCCGCTGCCGACTGGAACATGGGCGAAAGCTGGTCCCTGGGGGATTCCCCCTCCGTGGCAGCCGTGCTCAATCCCCGCTGCGGCAGGACCTCCTTCCAACGGGTCCGCGAAGTCCGGGAGGATACGTCCTACGGCATCGAAATTCCCGGTGTCCGGGAGATCCTGGTCTACCGCGATATGGACAGCCGCTACCTGCTGGAGGACTTCTTCGCCAAGCTGCGCTTCTCCGCACAGCAATAACCGACAGACGGAAAAGGCCGCCGGAATTCTCCGGCGGCCTTCTTCTGTACCCCTGTGCTTTTCCCCATCCGGTTTTTCAGCTTTCCCGAATTTCGGTAAAGTGGTAATCCTTCCCGTCATTCACCGCACTGTACAGCGCATCGGTATACTGTCCTTCCCGGAGGTAGTGTTCCATCACATACTTGGCCGTCAGCGGCATCTCATAGTTCATGATGTCCGGATAATCCACCCAGCGGCATTTCCCCTCGCTGGACGTAAACAGGGCGTAATGTTCCGGCTTCAGATCCGCAAAGAAATAGTAATTCTGCCGGATCTCGCCGTTCACGTTCCGCAGGGCGATGTACCGCATCCGCATGCCCGTCAGGTCGTCCTCCGCCAGGTTCAGCTCTTCCTTCATCTCCCGCAGCACACAGGCCTTTGGGTCGTTCAGTTCTTCCGGCTCAAAGTGCCCGCCGGCGGATGCGATCCACTGGTTGGAGACCACACGCCCACCCTGCCGGTAAAGCAGCAGCATCTGCCCGTTGCAGGAAAGGTAGATCCCCGTCATGTTCCGCAGCTTCATGGTCCCGTCCTCCGTGTCATTCGTCTTCGGTTTCGTATCCGGCCGCCGCCAGGGCGTCCATTGCCCGGCGCATGTTTTCCTTTTTCACCAGCACGTAATCGGTGTTGTAAGTGGAAACAGCAAAGATGCCGATTTTTCCCTCTGCGAGAATCCCGGAAATCCTTGCCAGGATCCCCGTCAGGGAGAAGTCCAGGATCCCCTCAATCCGGAATCCCCGCCATCCGTCTTCCCGGTCCGTGGTATGAACCGGCGTATCCTCCGTGCGGCACACCAGGGAGATTTCCTCATCGGTTCTTCCGATAAAAAAGAATCCGGCATCCGTGCGGATATCCGCCAGGGATGCGGTTTTGCATACGGTCAGGTCATACGGAAGTTCCTTCAGCTTCATACGGGCTTCCCTCCCGTTCGTTTTCTGTCAGAAACCCCGCGTATGAAACGCGGGGTTTCCTTATTTATGGTATATCGCATGCCGGAAGCCGTGTCAAGCCAGGCTCCTTTATCCAAAAAGCTTTTTCGCCGTTTCCTCCAGTGCGCGGCGTTCCGCCGTGTCGTCATATCCGCTCTTCCGGTCGTCAATTCCCTTCACGATGTCCGTGGCAAACAGGCCGTCCCGGTTGCACCGGAAAACGATCTTCTTCACCCCGCGCATCGGAAACCGCGCCTCTGCGTTTCCTTCCGGATACAGCTTCACCAGCTGCAGCCGGTCCGGCGACACCGCCGCGATAAAGGAGATGAAATGCTGCTTCGTCATCTCATGGTCAATCCGGACGTAGTATTCATCCTCCACGCGCTCAATGAAGACCATATGCCTTTCATCTGTCTGCTCCGCCTCTTCCCGCAGCAGCTGGACACCGTGGCACTGGATCACGGCTTCGCCCATCGTGTGGATTACATTTCCGCATACCGGGCACATATAAAACCCGGACTTCATCATGTTTGCCGCCACATTCCGGTTGGAAACCCGGTTGCCGGAAATCAGCTCCGTCACAGAGATCCCGAATGCGTCCGCAATGGATTCCAGCAGGGTAATGTCCGGGTATCCCTTTCCGGTCTCCCATTTGGAAACCGCCTTGTCGCTCACGTTCAGCTTCTCCGCCAGCTGCAGCTGGGTCATATTCTTCTGCAGGCGCAGCTCCCGGATAGCCGCACCGGTCACATACTGGTTCATTGCTTTTTGCCTCCCTGCGGGTTTGATCCGCCGCCTTTCCCGGCGGCTGTCATCATTGTAGCGCAGGACGATCCGCAATACTACCTACGGAAAGTAGAATCCGCCTTCCCGAACGGAGGAATTCCGGGAGTCTTTCCCGAAATCAGAAATATTCCAAAAAACTTTTTGGTTTTTTCGGGAACTTTTTCCCCGCGTCTGCCGTCCAAATGAGTGAGACCGAACAAAACGGTCCGGAAAGGAAGTTAAGAAAATGAAGAAGCTGATCGCAGTCCTGTTCGCAGTCATGATGATGATTACCTCCGTCGCCGCCGTTGCGGAAGCGCCCCTGGCCGGTGGCTGGACCCCCTCCGCCGATCCTGCGGTAACTGATGAAATCAAAGCCATCGTGGACCAGGCGCTCGAAGGGCTGGTCGGTGTGAACTATACCCCGGTTGCCTTCCTGGGCTCCCAGGTAGTGGCCGGCACCAACTATGCGGTACTCTGCCAGGCCGCTGTGGTTTATCCTGATGCGGCGCCCTCCTACGTGATCATCTACATTTACCGGGACCTGGAAGGCAATGCTTCCATCCTGAATATCGCGGATTTCGACATCGGCGCCCTGTGCACGTACGGTGCGGAAGAATAATCCTCCCGGATCCGCATCCGGCCGGTCTTTGGACCGGCCGTTTTTCTTTTCCCGGAAAAGCAGGTTTTCCCCAAAGCGGAAGCGTTTTCATGCACATATTCCGGAAAAATATCTTTTTTCGTTCAAAACCAGCAAGAAATGTATTCGTTCTATTGGACATCTGTTGGACATCGGACGATATAATGGGTTTGTTCCAGTGAGAGCCCACCGCGGCAGCTGCCGCAGAAAAGGAGAAAGTCAGATGAAAACAGATGTCATGATCGTTTCCAACAGCGGGGCCCGGATGGAGGAAGCCCTGAACCAGGTCAGCAAAGTGGCTGCCTATAAAGGCCTTTCAGCCAAAAACGCGCTCCACCTCCGCCTGCTGGCCGAGGAAATGCTGGGAATGATGCGTTCCATCGCCGGTGAAGCGGACGGCGAGTTCTGGATTGAGGACAGTGATGATGTGTATGAACTGCACCTGAAGGTCCGCACGCTGATTGATGAGGAACAGCGCCGGCAGCTGATCGCGGCATCCACGGAGGGGAAGAACGAGGCGGCCCGCGGCCTGATGGGCAAGCTCCGCAGCTTCTTCGACCTGTCCGGCGGCGCGCCGGTGATGCACGGGCTGTTCATGCCCGGCAGCACCATCGCACCTGAGAGCATGACCTGGTCCATGGTGGACTACCGGGGCCAGCTGGAGCAGTACGCAAAAAAGGATCCCGGCGCCCTGGAAGCCTGGGATGAGCTGGAAAAATCCGTTGTCGCGCATGTGGCGGACGATGTGAAGGTCGCCATCCGGGGCCGGACCGTGGAAATGGCGATTTACAAAAAGCTGAATGGCTGAACAGCCGTACATGATGGACCATAAAAAAGGAGGAAAACCCATGAACATCACCAAGAAAATGAACGGAAGCACCCTGGAGATTGCCCTGGAAGGCCGCCTGGATACCATGACCGCCCCGCAGCTGGAAGCGGAACTCGCCTCCCTGGACGGCGCGGAAAGCCTGGTCCTGGACTGCAGCAAGCTGGAGTATATTTCTTCAGCTGGTCTGCGCGTGCTGCTTTCCGCCCACAAGATCATGAACTGCAAGGGCGGCATGAAGGTCACCCATATCAACGAGATCGTAAGTGAAGTGCTGGAAGTCACCGGTTTTACCGATATCCTGACGATTGAGTAAGAGGAGCCTGCCATGAGAACAGATGTGATTGCCGTTTCCAGCCGGGGCGCCCGGATGGAATCCGCCCTGCTGCAGGTGGACAAAGTCGCCGCTTATAAAGGTCTTTCCGCCAAAAAAGCCCTGCATCTCCGGCTCCTGGCTGAGGAAGCGATGGGCCTGATGCGCTCCATTACCGGCGAAACCGAAGGCCTCTTCTGGATTGAGGACCAGGACGATGAATATGAACTGCACCTGCAGGTGAAGACCACCCTGTCCGAGGAGGAGCGCACCCGCCTGCTCTCCGTCTCCAGCACCGGCAAAAACGAATCTGCCAAAGGCATCATGGGCCGCCTGCGGGCGTTCTTTGACTGGGAATCCGATGAGGATGCCGCGGACGTTTCCGGCCTGTTCCTTCCGGATGCGATGGAAAGCTCCCCGATGCTGGACTGGGAATGGTCCCTGCGCCGGTATGAAAGCGCCCTGTACAGCCGGGTGGCGCAGAATGCCCCGGGTGCCCGGGAAGCCTGGGATGAACTGGAAAAATCCGTGGTGAAGAATGTCGCGGATGATGTCAAGGTCTATATCCGCAGCGGGATCGTCGAACTGGTGATCCTGAAGAAGCTGGCGTAACGGTTGTCCGACCGGGCAGGCCGCATCATTTCCCGGCTGAACAATCCTGCCGGGATGGGAAAGGAGGGGAAAATATGCTGAGGGTACTGTGCGTGGATGATGAAAAGCTGACACTTCAGTATCTTGTTTCCCTTTGCCGGGATATCCCTGAAATCAGCGAAGTGCACGGCATGGACAAACCTCTTGAAGTCCTGTCCTGGCTTCGTGACAACCCGTGCGACCTGGTGTTCCTGGATATCAGCATGCCGGAAACGGACGGAATCCGGCTGTCCGAGAGGATCCGGGAGATGCGTCCCAGGACAGATATTGTTTTCGTCACCGGCCATCCCCGGTATGCGGTGGAATCCTGGACGGTCCATCCGGCCGGGTATCTCCTGAAGCCGGTCTCCCGGGACGCCCTGCAGGAGGAAGTGGATTATGTCCGCAGCCTCCGCGCGCGCCGGAATATCGGCGATATGACGTACACTGGACCGATTGACCGATAAGCGGTATAATAAAGCCTGCCGATAACTTCCGGGGCATTCTGTCCGGAATATGAAAGGGAGGCTTTATTTTATGATGAAAAAGATCCTGGGCATGATCCTGGCTGTGATGATGCTGGCCCTGCCGGCATGCGCCGCGTTCGCGGATGAGATTCCCGAGCCGGAAGGCGGAAAGAAGTTTGATTCCGACTGGGCGATCTTCGGCATGACTGTCAGCATCGTCTACGAAGAGGAAGGCTACCGCGTGGATATCCGCGAGTACGATCCGGCGGAGCAGAAGGGTACCGTGTGGGAATACGCCTGCTGCTACAATGAGGAAAAGGACGTGCTGGAGTCCATCGCGTCCCTGAAGTACGGCTTCACGGACAAGGAAGGCGCGGAATCGGTCGAAGAATTCGAATATGACGATTTCGATGAGGAAAACCAGGTGACGGTATTCGCAATCGATGAAAACGGAATGCTGACCTGGCAGGATGGCCGCGGCCAGGACGGCACGGACCTCGTCTTCTCCGATATCGGCCGGTTCGACGGCACCTGGGTCAACCAGGAAAAGAACCTCTGGGTGGAAATCTCCTGGAACGACAGTGAAGACGACTACGGCTACGACGTGCTCATCCACTCCGAAGCGGAGAACGCTGCCCCCGACATCGTGCTGAAGGGCCTGTACGACGCGGAAACCAAAAAGCTCGAATGCCTGGATCCCGAGACGTATGCCGCCCGCTTTGACGGGGATACGGAAGCCGCCGCGGACCTGTCGGAAACGCTGTCCTTCACGGAAAACGGCAGCCTGTTCCTGGAAAGCGAATCCCTGGAGCTGGTCAACTACGACCTCCTGCCGGATGAGAGCGACAACGGCTGATCAGCCGGATGATAAAATGACACGCCCTGCATAAGGGCGTGTCATTTTTGTTTTCCCTTTCGGTTACTCCGGCAGGAATTCCAGGATGCCGTCCGCTTCCGGTTCCTTCCGGACCGCCGGCATGTGCCTTGCCAGGATTCCCGTAAACCCGAGGTATTCCTGCATCATGATCCCGTGCATCCGGCGGATGACCTCCTCATCCTCCCGGTTGCTGGCCTTTTCCAGTTCCGCGGCTATGTCGGAAAGCGATTCCGCGCCGATGGTCCTGGATGTGCCCTTCAGCGTGTGCACCTGGATGCCGTAGTTCTTCCAGTCCCCGGCTTCAAAGTATTTCCGGAGGTCCGCCATATGTGCCTCCGCGCCTTGCAGGTATTCGCCCAGGATGGTCCGGTACAGTGCCTCATCTCCCTGGCAGAAGCGCAAGCCGTCCTCCGTTTTCACCCCGGCTTCCCGCAGCCATTCCAGGCTGTCCGGCACACCGGCGGCTTCCCCGCCGGCCGGGGCGGCTTCCCCGCCGCCCTCCACCTTGGCCGGCGGCAGGTACTTCTTCAGCATCAGCTCCAGCTCCTTGCTGTCAATCGGCTTGGAAATATAGTCCGTAAAGCCTTCTGCCAGGTAGCGTTCCCGTGCGCCCTGCACGGCGTCCGCCGTCATGCAGATCACGGGAGTCTCCCGGTTCAGCCCGTTCTCCTGCGCCCGGATTCCGCGCATGGTCTCCAGGCCGTCCATTCCCGGCATCCGCTGGTCCATCAGGATCAGGTCATACGCCGTGGACCGGGTCATCTCCAGGGCGCCCGCCCCGCCGGTGGCCGTGTCAATCTTCATCCGTGTCTTGCTCAGCAGGCCGATGGCCACCGTCAGGTTCATGCGCGTATCGTCCACAATCAGGATCTGCGCCTTCGGCGCGCGGAATGCCGCACTGTACGGCTGCGACGCGGTAAAGTCATTCACAAAGGACATGCGGAACTCGCCCACCGGCTCGGTGCCGGCAATCCGCTGGGGAATCCGCACCGTAAATTCGGAGCCTTTCCCGTAGGCGCTCTCCACATGGATATCGCCCTTCATCATGGAAAGCAGCTTCTGCGTAATCGCAAGGCCGAGGCCGGTTCCTTCCACCGTGCCCGTCTTTTCCAGGTCCATCCGCTGGAATTTCTCAAACAGCCGCTCAATATCCTCCTGGTGGATTCCGATGCCCGTATCCTTCACCGCAATCACTAGGGTAATGTCTTTCGCTCCTTTGCGGTTTCCCGTCTCCGCCCGCACGCTCAGGCGGATGGCGCCCTGCTCGGTATATTTCACCGCGTTGCTCAGCAGGTTGGTAATAATCTGCTGCGCATGGATCTTGTCGCCGGTCAGCCGGTCCGGAATGGTTTCCTCCACCTCTGTCAGGAAGTCCAGTCCCTTGTTCCTCGCGCGGAAATAAACCAGGTTGCACGCGTCATTCAGCAGGGATGTCAGGCTGTATTCCTCTTCCTTAATCTCCATCCGTCCCGCTTCAATCTTGGAGAAATCCAGCACGCTGTTGATGATGGAAAGCAGGTTATTGCCGGCGCTGCCGATGTTCCCCGCGTAGTTGCGGATATTCCCGAAGGATTCCAGCCAGCGCTCCGTGCTCTGGTCGCCCTGTGCGGCGTCGGTCTCCCGCAGGATCATCTCGTTCATGCCGAGCACGGCATTGATGGGCGTCCGGATCTCATGCGACATGTTCGCCAGGAAGTCGCTCTTGGCCTGGTTGGCCCGGTCCGCGGCCTCCTTGCCCAGTTTGAGTGCCCTCGCCTCATACGCCTGCTTCTGTTCCTCCGCCCGCATCTCCTCAATGCGCCGGAAATAGTTGTTTTCCGTCTTTCGGCTGATCAGGAAGAAGATTGCGATCAGCGCGAAGGTAATCGTACAGATCAGGATGTTCACGATCAGCTGCCGGTTGACATCGCCCATCAGTTCCTCGCTGCCGATCACGATCGCCAGGTACCACTGGTCCATGATTTCCTTCACAAACACCGTGCTCTGTTCCCGGCCCGCGGCAATTTCAAAATGCCCGTCCTTCACTTCCCGGATCCGGTCAAACAGCTCCAGCATCTCCGCATCCCCGGACATGTACCCGCCAACCTGTTTCTGGTCACGGTGGGCAATCATCATGCCGTTTCCGTCCACGATGAAGCTGTAGCCCTTGTCCTTGATCTGCAGGTCGGAGACAATCTCCTGGATATAGTCCATCATCAGGTCGATGGACAACACGTCCTTCCCGTTGGAAAGCATCCGGCTGATGGAGATGATCACGGATCCCGTCTGCGCGTCCACATAGGGCGCCACAATGGTGGCTTCGCCCCCGGCTTCCAGCGCGGCCTGATACCAGTCGCGGCGGATCGGGTCATAGTTGTCCGGCGGCACCCACTGCAGCCCGTCCAGGTATTCACCCATCACATAGCCGTACAGGCCGTTGATGTTTACGTCAAACTGTTCCTTCTGGGTCTCTGTTTCCACAATCAGGTAGTCCAGGATTTCATCGGCGGTCGATCCGCTGTTCGCCATATGGTCCACCGTATCCGCGGTTACCCACAGGGTTGCCTTGCCGACCCGCAGGTAGTTCTCCAGCTCCGCGGCAGCGGCGGAAATCCGATCACGTCCCACCTCATGGATGTTCGCAACGGAAACCTCGTTGATCGCGCGGGTGGAATAAACCACCATCAGGATCATCAGCACCAGGATCAGCGTCATCGGGATCAGCCGCCGGATCCTCGCCTGGCGGTGAAGGTCCATCGGGATTTCCGCGTTCTCCTCCCCGTTCTCATTCAGGTGCTCCAGCATGCGCACCGGGGTGTTGGCGACCACCTGGCTCCGCAGCTCCTGCACCTTCACCTCGTATTCCTGCTGCTGGGTGCTCATCTTGTCCAGCACGTGTGCCAGCAGCACCGCGATTCCGCAGCCGATCAGGATCGCGACCAGCCCGGCGATCAGGAATCCGCGCACCAGCACCCCGAAATCGCGGCTCAGCTCACTCTCGCTGATGGCAATTCCGACGTACCAGCCGGTATTGGACATCCGGGAAACAGTAAATCCCCGCTCCACACCGTCATAATCCTTCAGGTATACCATCCCGTCCGATCCGGAACGGATCCTGGAAACCACTTCGCCGTAGGGTGCGTCCGCAATTTCCAGCACGCTGTGCGGGGTATCTTCAAATGTGTAGTTTTCATCAGGATGCACGATCATGCCCAGGTTTCTGTCCACCAGGAACGCGTAGCTGTCCGGTGCGATGTCCGCGCCCCGGATGATATCCTCCAGCACGTCCACAAAGATATCCGCCGCCAGAACGCCCTGCAGCGTATTGTTCCGGTATATTCCCTTTGAAATCGTCACGATCGGTTTCCCGGTGTCCGAATCCCGGTATGCCGTGGAATAGTACATTTCGCCTGTCCGGGCCGCTTCCGTAAACCACTCCCGGTCATGGACATAGTCCACCGTTCCGTCTGCGTAAAAACCCGAAGCACAGGTCATCCTGTTGTTCGGATAGGTGAAATAGATATCATAGATGGAGCCGCCTTTGTTCAGGCGTCCGTAGTTTTCGTTCAGCCATGCACGGAACGCGTCATAGCTGTCATTGTATTTCTGGTTGATGGTAAGCTCCGCCGCAAGGGAATCCACAATCGTGGCATTGGTATTCACCCAGGCCTCCAGTTCCTGGGTATACTTGTCCACGATCACGCGGTAATTCTCTTCCGCCTGTACGGACATGCTGCTTCTGGTGCGCTGGTAACTGATCAGGAAAAGCATTGCCGTACTCACAAGCACGACAAAAACGATCACGCTTACCAGCTTTAAGCGAAAACTCCTCATGCTTCAGCTCCCATCCGGTCATTGGCTTTCGGGGAAAAACGAAATGTGCGCAATTTCTTGTATTTCTATTATTATACCAATCAATTGCAATACCTGCAACTGATTTCCTTTTCCGTTTCCCGCTTGATCCATTTACGGCAGCCGTGTCCGTTTTTTCTGTTTTCCGTTTGCCGTAAAGCCGTTTATTCCGAAATAACCATTCCCTGTTCCGATATTTCTGTGATAGAATATTACCAGCGGGACGGAACCCCGGTTTTCCCCGGTTTCCTCCCCTTTGCAGTTTCCCCGGGATGCCGTTCGTGAAAAAGAAACAGCTTGTGTGAGGATGAATTCCATGTCTCAGAACCAGGCAGCCGGCAAATGGCAGAAGTACAAAAACGTCAACCTCCGCAGGGCCATCGTGGCCTGTGCTTTCTGCGTGGTCTTCGGTTTCTACCTGACGTATGACAACTTCAGCCGTGCCAACCAGTTCATGGGATACCTTTCCCTGTTCACAGCCCTCGGCGCGGCTGCCAGCATGCTCATCATGCTCTACAGCCGCCGGGATCCGCGGAAGAACGCCAGGCTGATTCCGCTGGCCGTCATCCTGCTGATGCTCATCTACGGAATCAACTGCGCCGTGTTTGTGGTCTACGGCGGCGTCGGCGGCACCAGCCTCTTCATCCTGTTCCTGGTTCCCCCGGTGGCATTCTACTGCTTCAACATGTTTTACGGCGGCATCTTTTCCGCCCTGGTGGCTATCGCTACCTGTGTCTATATGTGGAGTCCCCTCCGCGCGTTCGGATACCAGTTCCCGGATCTAGTATTCCAGCGGGCGCCTTTCATCTTCCTGGCGGAAGTCATCATCTGTATCCTGGCGCAGATTGACGTGGTGCGCGCCCAGTCCCGACAGGATCAGGCGCTGCAGGCTGCGGAAGAGGCCAACCGCGCCAAGTCCGAGTTCCTGGCCAACATGAGCCATGAAATCCGCACGCCGATGAACTCCATCCTCGGTTTCTGCGAGCTGATCCTGCGGGAAAAGGGGCTCAGCAAGCGCACCCGGGAATACTGCATGGATATGCGTTCCTCCGGCCGCAGCCTGCTGCATATCATTAACGATGTGCTGGACTTCTCCCGCATCGAGGCGGGAAAGCTCACGATTACCGAAAACAACTATGAGCTGAGCTCCCTGGCCCGGGATATCAGCAACATGTTCGCCTTCCGGGCCCGGGAAAAAGGCCTGGGCTGGGAGGTGGAAGTGGATGAGTCCATTCCGGACTCCCTGTACGGCGACGTCTACCGCATACGCCAGGTCATCATCAACCTGGTCAGCAACGCCATCAAGTATACGGAGCACGGTTCCGTCCGGATGACCGTCCGCAGCCTGGAGGATACCTTTGCCGCCGGCGAATACCTCACGCTGGAGATCACCGTCCGGGATACCGGCATCGGCATCCGGAAGGAAGACCAGGAAAAGCTGTTCCAGAAGTTTGAACGGGTGGATATGGAGCGGAACAGCACCGTCGAGGGCACCGGCCTCGGCCTGGCCATCAGCCGGAGCCTCCTGGAGATGATGGGCGGCGGAATCCGCGTGGAAAGCGTCTATGGAGAAGGCTCCGCCTTTACCGTCACCATTCCCCAGCGGATCGTTTCCGCGGAGCCCATCGGCGATTTCCGGATCAGTGCGGATAATGAGGAGGACAGCCGTGAATCCGGCCATGAAGCCTTCCGCGCGCCGGACGCCCGTCTCCTGATCGTGGATGATACCCGGATGAACATCGCCGTGGCCGTCGGCCTGCTGCAGAAAACCGGCATCCGGATTGATACCGCCGAAAGCGGCCTGGAAGCCGTGGACCTGGCGGAGAAGAATGCCTATGACCTCATCCTGATGGATCAGCGTATGCCGGGCATGAGCGGCACCGATGCCTTCCGCCGCATCCGTTCCGCGGAGGGAGGGCTCAATGCTTTCACCCCCGTCATCTGCCTTACGGCGGATGCCATCGTCGGGGCAAAGGAACGCTACACCGCCGAGGGCTTCACGGATTACCTGTCCAAGCCGGTTTCCGGCGACGCGCTGGAGGAAACACTCCTCCGTTACCTGCCGGCTGAAAAGGTCGTCCGGATCAGCCAGGGAAAAGCTTCAGCGGAAGACAGCGAAAGCCGCAGCCTGCGCGAAAGCCTCTCCTTCGACGGCCTGGATCCGGAAACCGGCCTGCGGTACTGCCAGCAGGACGCAGCGCTGTACCGGAGCCTGCTGCGGGAATATGTCCGCGGCGCGGAAGCGAAACAGGCCAGAATGGGAGAATTCATCCGGGCGAAGGACTGGAAAAATTACGGTATCATGATCCATTCCCTCAAGAGCGCCTCCGCCACCATCGGGGCTTCGTCCCTTTCGGAAGCGGCCGCCGACCTGGAATCCGCGGCCCTGGAAGAACGCGAATCTTTTGTGGAGAAGGCGCACCCCCTGGCCATGGAGCAGTTCTGCCGCATCACGGATAGGATCCGGAAAGTCCTTCCCCCGTCGGAGGATGATGCGGAAGCCGGGGAAGTCATGGAATTCACCCCTGGGGAATAAACCCATCCCCAAAAAACATTATTTATTCAAAGGGTTCAGGCCGCTCATGTCGAAATAAAGAGCGGTCTTTTTGATTTTTGTGTTATGAGGTTGGGAAACTTACGATGGAATACAAGCTGCTGGTCATCAATCCCGGTTCCACATCCACCAAGATCAGTCTCTTTGTCAACGAAAAGGAAGTCTTCTGCAAAAGCCGGTTCCACGACGCGCCGGTCCTGCTGCAGTTTCCCCATGTCAACGGCCAGGTTCCCTTCCGCTACCAGGTCATCCTGGATATGCTGAAAGAAGAGAATATGGATCCGTCTGAAATCGACGTGTTCGTCGGCCGCGGCGGCAGCGCGTGCACGCAGCCGAGCGGCGTCACCATCATCGACCAGAAGCTGTACGATGATACTGAAGCGGCGGTCGGCGGCAGCGAGCATGCTGCCAAGCTGGGCGTCATGCTGGCCTGGAAGTTCTCACAGAACTACCACAAGCCCGCCTATACGCTCAACCCCACCAACGTGGATGAGTACTGCGACTATGCGCGCCTTACGGGCATCCGCGGCCTCTACCGTGTTTCCCACTCCCATTTCCTCAACCACAAAGCTGTCGCCCAGGCGGATGCCGAAGCCATGGGCATCCCCTATGAGCAGGCCAACCTGATTACCGCCCATATCGATGGCGGCGTCACCGTCGGCGCGCACAGCGGCGGCCGCATGATCGACGGCACCATGGGGGCCGACGGCGAAGGTCCCTTTGCCCCCACCCGCATCGGCAGCGTCCCCGTCCTGCAGCTGCTGGACTATATCGAGGCGCATTCCATCGACGATGTGCGGCGCATGTGCTCCCGCTCCGGCGGCTTTGTCAGCCTGTTCGGCACCTCCAATTCCGATACAATCCACGCGCTGGTTGAGCAGGGTGACAAAAAGGCCGTCCTGGTCTGGAACACCATGATCTACCAGGTCTGCAAGAGCATCGGGGCCATGAGCGCCGTTCTCAGCGGCAAGGTGGATGCCATCGTGCTCACCGGCGGCCTCATGCGCTTCAATGATATTGCCGAAAAGATCACCGAACGCTGCGGCTGGATCGCACCGGTCCATGTCTACGCCCATGAGCTGGAGCAGGATACCCTGGCGCTCTCCGTGCTGAAGATCCTGCGCGGCGAAGCCAAAGCCATGACCTACAGCGGAAAGAACGTCTGGCAGGGCTTTGAAGGCCTGGATCTCTGATCCTGAAAACTGCATATGCCGAAGGCACTCCCGTCCGGAGTGCCTTTTTCGTACAGCTTTTCCTGTTCTGCGAGTCCCCTGTTGTGCTTTTCAGCCTGTCCCTATATAATGAAAAATGCCATGTGGGCAGTCCGGGGTTTATCCCCGATGGAAGGAGGAACACAAAAATGTTAATGTTCCGGAAGCTGCGGAATATCTGACGGCATGAAACTTATTGATAGTTTCATGCTTCGAGCCCGTTCGAAACTGAAAACTATTGAATAAGGAGAAAACCACCATGATATTCCAGGACAACGTAATCAAAGAGTACCTAAAGAATGTTTATTTCATTTCCGGTACGCCCTGCGCGGGCAAAACCACCATCACCCGGGCCCTCGGCAAAAAGTACGGTATCCCGGTCTACGTGATCGATGACCAGTTTACAATTCATCAGCTGAAATCCGATCCGGAGCACCAGCCGAACATGAACCGGTCCTTCCGGGACGCGGATGAGTTCTTCGGCCGGACCGTGGAGGAGTATAAAAACTGGCTCCTGGGCAACAGCCGGGAGCAGCTGGATTTTGTCCTCATGGACCTGGTCCGTCTCTCACAGGACCGGATCATCCTGTGCGACATCCACCTCATCGCGGAAGACGCGGCGAAGATCACCGATCCTTCCCGGATCGCCTTCCTGATCAAAGAGCCGAAGGAACTGGTGGATGCCTACATCAGCCGTCCGGATCACCGGCCCTTCCGGGATTTCCTCCGCAGCGCCTCCAACTATGAAAAGGCAAAGGCCACCTGCAATGAAACCCTGTATTCGCTGAATATTGACCGCTGGAACTATATCCGCGGCAGCGAATTCTTCTGGCTGGAGCGGGATGACCGCCGCACCGTGGATGAAACGGTATCCCTCGTGGAAAAGCATTTCGGCTGGCGCCTGCTGGATGGTTTTTCCGTCCGGAAGGTGGACCGCGGAACGCCCCTGGCGGAACAGCTGCTCGCGTTTGTGGAAAACTGTTCCTGGGAGGAAGTCAAGGACCACACAGCCCGCCTGATCCGGAACTGGGAATTTTCCGATTGGGAGACCATGTTCGCCGCCACGGAAGGCGGGCGGATCATCGGGATGGCTTCCGTGATGAAAGAGGATTATTATCCGCTGCCGGATATTTATCCCTGGGTTTCCACTTTGTTTGTATCGGAGGAATACCGCGGGCTGCGGGTCTGTGAAAAGCTCATTGCCTGTGCCAATGATTACCTCCGGGCGCAGGGATTCAGCCGCAGCTATATCCCGTCCGAATACGCCGGCCTGTATGAGCGGTACGGGTATTCCTATGTTCGGGACATCACAAACTACGGCGGTTCTTCGGACCACCTGTATGTAAAGGATCTGAAATAAGAAAAGCAAGGAGGCGGGGAATCATTCCCCGCCTCCGTTTTTGTTTTCCTTCGCTTATGCCTTTTCGTTCAGCACGCGGAGCGCAGGCGCCTTGACGCCCTTCTCCCCGAAGGCTTCCACGATCAGCTGGTTCAGCTCGAAATACAGGTCCCAGTACTCTTCCGTCTTGCACCATACGCGTACGGTGAACTCCATCGCCTCGTTGGTGCCGCCGCTCAGGCGGGCGAAAGGTGCCGGCTCTGCCAGGGCGTATTTGCTGCCGGCTACGGCGTCCAGGATGCACTGTTGGATTTCAGCAGGCTTCTCGCTCTTGGCGCAGGAGAACACCAGGTCCACCCGGCGCTTGTCTTCAGCCGTATAGTTCGTCACGTTGGCATTCATCAGGTTGCCGTTCGGCACGGTGATGCGCTTGTTGTCAATGGTCAGGACCACGGTATAGAACAGGTTGATGGACTGCACGAAGCCGCTGGCGCCGCCCGCTTCCACATAATCCCCAACCTTGAACGGCCGCAGGATCATCAGCAGGATGCCGCCGGCCAGGTTGCTCAGCGCGCCCTGCAGGGCCAGGCCGACCGCCACGCCGGCAGAGGCCAGCACTGCGATCACTTCCGCCATGGGAACGCCCAGCATTCCGATCACGGCGATGATCAGCAGTACATACAGCACCCATTTTATGAAGTTCAGGATGAACCGCGTCATCGTCTGGTCCAGCTTTTCAAAGCTCTTCAGCTTCCGCAGGGCCTTCATCAGGAGCTTGATCACAATCACTCCGACAATCAGCGTCACAATGGCGCCGACAATGCTTCCGGCTGTGCCGGTCAGCATTTCCTGGATCTTTTCCATGAAAAAACCTCCTTATATGAAACTGTGGTTATAAACTTCTTTTCTTATTCTCTTCAGGTGCTTTCTTTTCCTTCATGAAAGCGGGGATTTTGCGATAACTTTTCCGCGGATTTCGCTGTACCGGATCAGTCCAGCGGAATCTTCATATACCCGCAGGTGAACGGAAAAAAGTCATACTTCTCCGTTCCGGTATGCACCGCCCCATTCCGTTCATACCATTTCCGCAATACCGTGTTCTCCTCCACAATGCTCAGGCGCATCACCGTGCAGTTCTGCTTCCGGGCGGTCTCCACGGAATGCTCCAGCAGGGCGGTCCCGATGCCCCGGTGCCGGTATTCCGGCAGCACGGAAAGGTTCCCCAGTTCGCATTCGCCGTCCGGCTTCAGCAGCAGGGAATAATACCCGCGGATCACGCCGTCCTCCTCGTCCACGAACATCAGGCGGTGTTCGTATTCCATATGCCAGAACAGCCTTCTCTCATCAGTAGCAAACGCCACATACCTCGGCGCGTTTTCGGGTGTAAAGCCGAACTGGTCCGCCACCGTCCGGTGGCTCTGCCGGATCACCCGGACACATTCGGGAATCTCCTCCCGGCGCATTTCACGGATCATTTATCCTTTCTCCTTTTCCTGTCGGCTGTATTCAGGAAGTTCACCAGCCTGCCTTATCTGAAATCAAAAAGCGCAATCAGCGTATCCGATATATCCAGGTAATCAGTCAGTTTCAGGGATGTGACTTTCGTGTATCTCCTCGTGTTCAAATCCACATGACGTACATGTTCACAGGCAATATGTCCCTGTATTTTTCCCGCCGTGGTGGAAACCCGGATCGGCAGATGTACTGCGTTCGGGGTGATATTGCTCAGGATCGGACAAACAATTGCCTCTCCGATCGTATTAAAGTGATTGTTACTGACGACAATCACCGGCCAGTTAATCCCGCTGATACGCAGGATATCTCCTTGCTCTGCCTTATTCATTTACCAAACCTCATTTCCCTGAGGCTTGCCCCAGTCAATTTCCCCGATTCCACTCAGCTCATGCCCGGATTCCCTGATGCGCTCCTCCAGTGTTTTATGCCGGAATGAAGGGTACAGGATGATCTTTCCGTCTTCCACCTCCACAGTCAGTGTATCGTTTACAGCGATCCCTGCTTCCTGGAGTACAGATTTCGGAAAACGAATTCCCTGGCTGTTTCCCCATTCTTTTACCTGGACTTTCATTTTATCACCCTTCTTTGTTTGTATATACATAGTATATCCATTCCATTTCGGTGCGTCAACCATGGAACATGTATTCTTTCGTTCCCCGATCTGCAGATCCGGGGATGAAATCGCTCTATGTAAACTTTTTATAGTTCATAAAGTTGACGTAATATGTTTTATGTGCTATCCTACGGGACGCAAAAAGTGATCAGCAGGAAGGGAGATGCAGTCCGTGAACGCCAGACAGCAGGTTTCCGCGCTTCTGGAGGAAGCCGGACAGGAATACCTGTCGGGAAACGCCATCGCGAAAGAACTGGGCATCACCCGTGCAGCGGTATGGAAATGTATCCGCCAGATGGAAGAGGACGGCTATCGTGTCGAGGTAACCCGGAAGGGATACCGCCTCAGCGAAGAGAGCGACGCAGTCAGCAAAAACGCTGTCCTCCGGTATCTGGGCGATGCGGCCCCGCTGTTCGACGTGGAGGTGCTCAGCGAGGTGGATTCCACCAACACCTGCCTCAAGCGTATGGCCCCCGAACTGAAGGCCGCCGGGAGCAGTGAATCCGCGCCCTGGCGGACGGTCATCGCAGGGAGCCAGAGCGCCGGCCGGGGCCGTATGGGCCGGACCTTCGTCTCCCCCGCGGGCACCGGCGTGTATCTGAGCGTGTTTCTCACACCGCATCTTTCCGCCAGCCGGGCGGTGCGGATCACCACGGCGGCGGCTGTGGCAGCCTGCCGCGCGATAGAAGCCTGCACTGCCGGGGAAAGTCCGGAGCGGAAGCCCTGCATCAAATGGGTCAACGACATCCTGATCGATGGCAGGAAGACATGCGGCATCCTGACGGAGGCGTCCGTCGATCTGGAAAGCGGAGGCATGGACTGGGCCATCATGGGCATCGGGTTCAACGTGTACGAACCGGAGGGAGGCTTCCCCGGGGAACTGCAGACCATCGCCGGGCCCATCGCCCTGACCCGCCGTCGGGACCTCCGGAGCCGGATCGCGGCTGCTTTCCTGAAGAGCTTCCGCGAAGTGTACGCGGACCTGGAAACCGGAGGCTTTACGGAGGAATATAAAGCGAGGAGCTTCCTGATCGGCCGGCCCGTCAACGTCATCCGCGGCGGCGGGACCCGGCCGGCCATCGCATACGGCATTGACGACGAGTGCCGCCTGCTGGTCCGCTATGAGGACGGCTCTGCGGAAGCCCTTTCTTCCGGCGAAGTAAGTGTGAGGCCCGTTTCATGAAGCTACGGCCCCATCATCTGCTGTGCATCCAGAAGTACATCGGCAGCGGGTACGATGACGCTTTTGCCGCCGGCATGGAAGCACTCATCCGCCGGCTTTCAGCCTGTCCCGGCACTGCCGTCACGCTCGTCGAAGGACGGGATGATATATGTGCCGCCTGCCCGCATATGACCGGCAGCAGGTGCGCTTCCGAAGAAAAGGTGAACCGCCTGGACAGGGGTGTGCTGGAGGCCTGCGGCTTCTCCGCGGGCGAAACGCGCAGCTGGAGCGCCCTGGCCCGCACTGCCAGGGAGCAGGTGCTCGAAAAGAATACATTTGAGAAGGTTTGCGGATGCTGCGAGTGGTTCGAACTGTGCAGGAACACGCGGAAGGGATGGATATATGGAAAGGAAAACTAAGGGATTCCAGGCAATCGACCTGGCTTATGTGGCGGTATGTGCCGCGCTGATGGCGGTGTGCTCGTGGATCAGCATCCCGGCAACGGTGCCGTTCACGCTGCAGACCTTCGCCGTCTTCTGCAGCCTGGGGCTCCTGGGAGGCAGGCGGGGCACCGCTGCCATCCTGGTCTATCTTCTGCTGGGCGCCCTGGGCGTCCCGGTGTTCGCGGGCTTCAGCGGCGGCATCGGCATCCTCTTCGGAACCACCGGAGGGTATCTGCTGGGTTTCATACTCATGGGGCTCGTCTACTGGCTCGGGGAGCGGCTGAGCATGGACAGCCGGATCATCCGGATCATCTCCATGGTACTGGGGCTCCTGCTTTGCTATGCCTTCGGGACCGCCTGGTTCATGTTCGTGTATGCCCGGCAGACCGGCGCCATCGCCCTGGGTACGGCGCTTGCCTGGTGCGTGGTTCCCTTCCTCCTGCCGGATCTCGTCAAGCTGGCCCTGGCCCTGCTGCTGTCCGGCAGGCTCCGCAAAGCGCTGCACCTCTGATCGCAGGCCAGTGGAAAGAATGTTCAGCGACAAGTGAAACGATGGGAACAGTGATATGTGCCCATCCATCATGCCTGCGAAACGCTGTTTCCTCAAAGGGAACGGCGTTTTTTATGTGCTTGACAGATTCAGAGAAAAAAGTTACGATATCGAACGAACGTTCGATTTATTTGCATATACAGGAGGATACCATGCCGAAAGAGAACAGGAAGGAACTGATTATCCGGGAAGCGCTGAAGCTCTTTTCCGAAAAAGGTTTTGCGGCTGTCTCCATGCGGGACCTGGCGAAATCCGTCGGTATCAGTGTCAGTACAATCTACCACTATTACGAGAGCAAGCAGGCCCTGGTCCGGGACATGATTGTCCGGGCAGATGAGCTGACCGCAAAAGCACGGGACTCCTTTTTCCGGATACTGGGCAGCACGGAAAAGGTGGAATGTGAACCCTTTGTCCGTGCCGGGGTCATGTATGTCACGGCTTATCTCCGGCATGAACAGATTGCTCCCCTGCTCCGGATGCTGGAGAGCGAGCGTTTCCATGAGCCTGCGGCGGAGGAAGCCTGGCAGCGGATGATGTTTGCTGACCCGATCGCGCATGAAGCGAAAGTGTTTGAGCTGCTGGCCGGCCGCGGGGAAATCCGGGAAACGGACGCCGGCCGGCTGGCCGGTGAGTATCACGGAATCATCATGCTGGGCTATTTCACCGGGGATACGGGCAGAATGGCCCGGGACCTGGCGGTTTTTTATAACAGGGTATTCTCAGAAAAGGGAGAAGACGAAAAATGAGAAAATACAGAAGTGAAAAGAGCGGACAGGCAGTCCTGGAAACTTACGACCGGCTCCTCGCCTCCTGGCAGTGTGAGAAAAAGGAAAGAGATGTGGAGACGGAATACGGAACAACCCACGTCATCGAATGCGGAGCAGAGAGTGCCCCGCCGCTGGTACTTTTCCACGGGGTTGGAGACGACTCGGCTCTGATGTGGATCTATAACGCGCCGGAACTGGGGAAGCATTTCCACCTTTACGCCGTTGATACTATGGGAGGTCCGGGAAAGAGTGTGCCCAACGGGAACTACGGCAAGGGCTTCGATAACGTCCGCTGGATGGACGGCGTTCTGGATGCGCTGGGCATTGAAAAGGCCTTTTTCGCGGGCGTATCCATGGGCGGATACCTGGTGCAGATTTATACCCTGATGCGTCCGGAACGCGTGCTGAAAACCATCAGCATTTCCGGCACTGTGCCGGTGGGCGGAAAGAAAAACTCCATGTCAGCGATGATGAAGATCTTCCTGCCGGAGGCGCTGTTCCCGACGGACAGAAACGTAACCCGGCTGCTCCGGAAGCTGAGCGGGGAAAACTACACCGTATTCACGGAAAACAGGGAAATCATGGCCCATTACAAAAGCCTGCTGAAGGGCTTCAACAATATGGCCATGGGATATCACAGGCTGCACGCTTTCACCCCGGAAGAGGTAGGGCAGATCCGGGACAAGGTAACGTACCTGGTCGGAACGGAAGATCCGTTTGAGAAGATCGGCGGAAGAGAAGTCCTGGAGCAGAACCATATGAACGCGGTGTTCTATGAAAAAGCCGGCCACGGGCTGAACCATGAGCGGGCGGAGGAGATCAACCGGAAGATGATCAGCATTCTCCGGGGAGCGGAAGAAGCATAACAATGCAGGTTTTTCCGCAGCAGGCCCCTCCGGTTTCGCTGACAGCCAGGCTTGTTGCCCGCGGTTCCTGGATTATAGTATAATCTGTCCCGGAAG